>NZ_AKIY01000230.1 GCF_000282615.1 Bradyrhizobium sp. YR681
CGCTGCCGCGTCCACCGCAAGCCCGGCTCGCGAACAAGACGACAACGAGATCGCCCCTCAAGGATGAGCCGGGATGGGCGACACATACGCCATTTCCGAATTTCGATAAAGTGGAATATTTTTACGGGGAGGGGTTGACGGGGTGACGGGTGTTTTGCCCGACGGGCGGCCATCGCCCCACCCCGAAAAAATCGTGTGCAGGCACGGGGCGACGCCGTCCTCTGGCAAGCCCATCAATCTGAAAGACGTTCGACCGGTGACGCGCGCTGCCCGACAGCTCGCTTGTGACAATCTCTCTCGCCGACTACGTCACGGCGACAGCCAGCTGCGATGGCGCCGCGCCGGCTTCGATATCCTGAAGCAGTTGCAGCAATCTGGCGCCTCCCTCCATGAGATCGGCCTGGATCGATCGCTTCACGGCCTCGGGATTTCTCGCGGTCAGACCGTCGATCACGTTGAGATGCTGATGTCGTCCCGGATAGGTCGGGGTCGCATGCGGATACAGCATGTTCAGCAGAGGGCCGTTGCGAAGCCAGATCGTCTCGATCATCTCGAGCAGTTCGGGTGCGTCGGCAGCCTTGTAGAGTGTGTGGTGGAATTGCCAGTTCACCTGCACGGCTTCGCGCCAGCGCCGACCGCGTTCCGCCGCGGCCAGCGCCTGATGATACTTCTTGAGACTGGCGATGTCGGCCTTGGAGATCCGGGTGGTCGCGCGTTCGGCCGCCAGTCCTTCGAGCAGAATCCGGATACTGCGTAGTTCCTCATATTGCGCCGCGCTCAGGCGGGCGACCGCGATCGAGCGGCTTGCCTGCATGTCGAGCACCCGCGCGCGCACCAGCTGCATCAGCGCTTCCCGGATCGGCGTTTCCGAGACGCCCATCGTTTCGGCGAGCTCGCGGATCTTGAAGCGATGGCCGGGACGGAATCGTCCCTCCATCAGGGCAAGCCTCAGTTCCCCGAACACGCGGGCCGTCAAGTTGTCGCGGCCGACCAGACCGACAGCATCGTTGGACATCGAAGGAGCCTGCTTTCCAGTCGAAAGGCGACGGATCTCTATGCGTGCTCTGCACGTCTGCCGGCGGTCTTTGCGAGATCAAAAGGTGAGAAAGGTCTTGCGATTCTGATATATCATATATTCAAATGGTACCGCAACGGCGCGGCCGTCCGAGATAAGGGACATGCCATGGGACCTGACAGCTCATCCAAGCTCCTCTCGCAGGACGAGGCGCTGCGGGCACGAGCCCTGAAGGTCATTCCCGGCGGCATGTGGGGCCACATGAATGTCGCCCGGCTGCCACCCGGCTACCCGCAGTTCTTTCGCAGCGCGAGTGGTTGCCGTCTCCGGGATGTAGACGGCACGGACTATGTCGACCTGATGTGCGGTTATGGTCCGATCGTGCTCGGTTACGGCGATCCGGATGTGGAGGCCGCAGCCGCGGCGCAACGCGACCGCGGCGACCTGATGACCGGGCCGTCCGAATGCCAGGTTGAACTTGCCGAACTCGTGGTCGAGACCATTCCGCACGCCGACTGGGTGCTGTTTGCCAAGAACGGCACCGACGCGACGACGGCCTGCGTGACCATCGCGCGTGCCGGCACACAGCGGCGCAAGGTGCTGGTGGCGAAGGGCTCCTATCATGGCGCAGCACCCTGGTGCACGCCTTCGCTGGCCGGCGTCACCGCGGAAGACCGCGCCCACATCCTGCACTTTGACTATAATGACGTTGCGAGCCTGGAGCGCGCCGCCGACGAGGCCGGCCGCGACCTCGCGGCCGTGCTGGTGACGGCGTTCAAGCATGATGTGAGACGCCATCAGGAGGCGCCGACGCCTGCATTCGCGCTAGCCGTGCGGCGAATCTGCGACGCGGCCGGTGCGGCGCTCATTCTCGACGATGTCAGGGCGGGCTTTCGCCTCCACATCGGCGGAAGCTGGGAGCCCTACGGCGTGCGGCCCGATCTGTGTGCCTGGAGCAAGGCGATCGCCAACGGTCATCCACTCGCGGCGGTGACCGGCGCCGATCGCTTTCGCGACGCCGCGCAGCAGGTTTATGTCACCGGCTCTTTCTGGTGCGCGGCGGTGCCGATGGCGGCAGCAATTGCCACGATCAAGAAGCTGCGCGCAACCGGCGCGATCGCGACGATGGAAGCCATGGGCCGCCGGCTGCGCGACGGGCTCGCGGCGCAGGCACGGGCGCACGACGTGCGATTGCGGCAGAGCGGACCGGTCCAGATGCCGATGATCATGTTCGAGGACGATCCGGATTTCGTGCTCGGTCATCGTTTCGTGCAGGAGGCGCTGCGGCGCGGCGTCTACATGCATCCCTGGCACAATATGTTTCTGTCCGCGGCACATCAGGCCGACGACATCGATCGCGTCCTCGAGGCGACCGACGGGGCGCTCAAGCAGGTCACAGCTTCGGTCGACCGACGCCAGTCCGCGAAAGCGGTCCAGTGACGCGGCCGGGGCATCCATGCAGGTGAATGACGACTGATACGCGAGCTCAACAGGAAGGCAGTTGTAATGACAAGCTTTTCGGCCATGTTTCGTATGATCACCGCAATGGGCCGGTCGATCGCCCTGCTCGGCGTGCTTGCGACCCCGCTCCATGCCGCCGAACCCAACCGCGGCGGCAGCCTCGTCTATGCCTATCTCTCGGGCCCGGGCACGCTCGATCCGCATGTTGCCTCGAGCCTCGTCGAGCTCGAAGTCATCCACCATCTGTTCGAGCCGCTGGTTGCGATCGACAACAACTATAATGCCAGGCCCGTCCTCGCCTCGAAGATCGAGACCAGTGCCGATGCCACGGTGTTCACCTTCACGCTGCGCAAGGGCGTCAAATTCCACAATGGCAAGGAGATGACGTCGGCTGATGTGCTGGCGTCGTTCGAGCGCTATCGCAAGGTCAGTCCTAACGCCTCCGTGCTTGCCGACGTCGATGGCTTCGAGGCGCCCGACCCTTATGGCTTCGTGATCCGGCTGAAGAAGCCGAACGCGGTGTTCGTCGACGTGCTGAAATCGCCGGTCTATCCGTTCGAAATTTTGCCGGCCGAGCAGAAGGACAAGGCGGCGCGCGAGATCGACATCGTCGGAACCGGCCCGTTCATGCTTGGCGAGTGGGTCAAGGACAGCCATCTCGTCATCAAGCGCTTCGACGGCTATGTGCCCGACGAGAGCGCGTCCGGGCCGGATGGTCTGGCCGGGCGCCGCACCGCCTATCTCGACCAGGTCCGCTATAATTTCGTGCCCGAGGCGAACGCCCGCGTCGCCGCGTTGCAGACCGGCAACGCCGACGTCATCGGCGACGTCCCCCGTGATCTGGCCAAGCGTTTCGACGGCCAGGCGAACATCACGACACAGCAGATTTTCCCCTATTGCATGCAGGTGTTCGTGGTGAACACGCAGGCGGCGCCGACCACCAATCCGCTGGTTCGCCAGGCGATCGAGGCGGTTGTCAATGTCGAGGACATCACCGGCGCGATGGGGCAGATCTCGCGCCCGGGCCATTCGCTGGTGTACGCATCAAGCCCTTACTATCAGGGCGATGCGATGAAGCCCTATTACGACCAGCGTAACCCGGCCAAGGCCAAGGCGTTGCTGAAGCAGGCCGGATACAATGGCGAGAAGATCGTGCTCCAGACCAACTCCAACTATCCGAACTTCCGCGACGCCATCCTGGTCCTGTCCGAGCAGATGAAGGATGCCGGCTTCAACGTCGCGGTCGACATCGTCGACTGGACCACCAACGCCAGCAACATGCAGCGCGGCACCGGCGTCTGGAACGTGTCCACCACCGGCTATTGCTCGAATCCGCTGCTCGGCCCGCAGCAATGGAAGGTGATGTTCTACACCTTCCCGCACGTCAAGGACGACCACGTTCTCGACGCCGCCTATGACGCGTTCTACGCCTCGCTCGATCCGCAAAAGCGCATCGCGGCCTGGGCCGATATCGAGAAGCGCGTGCTGGAGCAGGCCTACATGATCAAGATCGCCGATATGGGCACGATGCGAAGCTACAACGCCGCCAAGGTCGTGAACTTCATGCCCTATTACATCGTTCATTTCTGGGACGTCTGGCTGAAGTAGCGTCGTCGGCACAACGGCGGGCTGAGCAGGAGCAGAAAGCGTCGTATCGGGTATCTCATGTTTCGCACGATCAGCGTCCGTCTCATGCAATCCATTCCGGTCCTGCTGCTGGTTGCGGTGCTGTCTTTCATCCTGATGCACCTGCTGCCGGGAGATCCCGCGGTCGTGATCGCCGGAGCCGATGCCACGCCTGCGGCGGTGGAACGGATTCGTCGTGAACTCGGCCTCGACCAGTCGATCTGGCGGCAATTGCTGTCCTGGTTCCTCAATCTGGCGCAGGGCAAATTCGGCAGCTCGCTGATGCTGAACCAGACCGTGCTCTCCGCGGTCGGGGAGCGTTTGCCGGTGACGTTGTCGCTGGCCGCCCTGTCGCTCGCCATCCCCCTGCCGATCGGAATCGCGCTCGGCATTTTGGCGGCGTATTTTCGCAGCAGCTGGATCGACGCCGGTGTGATGGCGATTGCGCTGATCGGGGTGTCGGCCCCGAGCTTCTGGATCGCGATCGTGTCGGTGATCCTGTTCAGCGTAAAACTTGGATGGGTGCCGTCCGCCGGCTATGCGCCGCTGCTGACGGCCGGCCCCGGCGCCTGGTTCGCCTCGCTGATCCAGCCCGCCATGGTGCTCAGCCTGTTTCAGATCGGCTTCCTGGCGCGCATGACGCGCTCGGCGATGCTCGATGTGCTCGAGCAGGATTTCATCC
This sequence comes from Bradyrhizobium sp. YR681, assembly GCF_000282615.1. Taxonomy (GTDB): domain Bacteria; phylum Pseudomonadota; class Alphaproteobacteria; order Rhizobiales; family Xanthobacteraceae; genus Bradyrhizobium. The sequence goes on from NZ_AKIY01000230.1 coordinate 4,785, forward strand.
GGACGGCGCGCGCCAAAGGCGTTAGCGAGTGGCGAACCGTCGGCAAGCACGGCTTCCGCAATGCACTGGTCGCCGTCGTGACGGTCAGCGGCATCATCGTGAGTCTGCTGATCGGAGGTTCAGTCGTCGTCGAGCAGGTGTTCGCGTTGCCGGGCATCGGCCGGCTCGTGGTGCAGGGGATCATGGCCCGCGACTACCCGTTGATCCAGGGCACCATGCTGTTGTTCGGCTTCGCCTTCGTGCTGATCAACGTTGCCGTGGATATCGTCTACACCCTGGTCGACCCACGGGTGCGCTATGACTGACGTCGGGCTCGTTGCGCCATCCACGCAGATACTGGCGGAGCGCCGGCGATTTCGCGTCCTGCGCAAGCTCGCCGCGCACCGGTCGTTCAAGATCGGACTGGTGCTCGTGACCGTCCTGGCGCTTTGCGCGATCATCGGGCCGATGCTGACCGGCACCGATCCGACGGCGATGAGCATTCGCTACCGTTTCAAGCCGCCGTCGGCACGCTTTCCGTTCGGCAGCGATCAATACGGGCGGGACATCCTCACGCGCGTGCTCTATGGCGGCCGCCTGTCGCTGGGAATCGGGTTTTCGGTCGCCCTGCTCTCAGGCGTGTTCGGCGCCATGATCGGCATCCTCGCGGGTTATTTCCGCGCGCTCGATCCCTATGTCATGCGATTGATGGACGCGCTGATGGCGTTTCCGGCGATCCTGCTCGCCATCGGCATCGGCGCGGCCCTCGGCGCACAGGCCAGCAGCATCGTGGTGGCGCTGTCGGTTGCCTATGTGCCGCGGACGGCGCGGATCGTGCGTGCCTCGGTGCTGGTCATTCGCGAGATGGAATATCTGCAGGCCGCGCGGGTCAGCGGCGCCGGCGACGCGCACATCATCGTCAAGCACGTGCTGCCCAATTGCCTCGGACCCCTGATCGTCCAGCTGACCTTCATCTTTGCCTACGCCATTCTTGCCGAAGCAACCCTCAGCTTCCTCGGCATCGGCCCGCCGCCGCCGGCCCCGAGCTGGGGCAACATCATTGCCGAAGGGCGCGATTACTCGGTCGAGGCGTGGTGGGTGATGCTGTTTCCCGGCCTTGCGGTCAGCCTCGCCGCGCTCGGCATGAATCTGCTCGGCGATGGCCTGCGCGACGTGCTCGATCCACGCTTGAAGATCGAGACCTGAATGGCGCAGCAAACCCTCCTGAGTGTCGAGAACCTCACGGTCCAGTTCCGCGGCGACGCCGGCTGGGTGAATGCCGTCGAAGGCGTGGACTTCGCCGTTCGCGCCGGCGAGTGCCTGGGAATCGTCGGTGAATCCGGCAGCGGCAAGAGCGTCAGCGCCCTTTCGATCCTCAAGCTGCATGGCCGTGCCAACACGCGTTACGCATCGGGCACGATCCGCTACGGTGGACATGATCTGCTGACCGTTTCGCAACGCCGGCTGCGCCAGGTTCGCGGCGGGGAGATCGCGATGATCTTCCAGGATCCGATGTCCTCGCTCAATCCGGTCCTGAGCATCGCCGACCAGATCATGGAGCCGTTGCGCCAGCATCAGGGACTCTCAGCGCGGGCCGCCCGCCGTCGGGCCGTCGAGCTCTTGGAGATGGTGCGGATTTCCGACGCCTCGCGCCGCATCGATGACTACCCCCACCGGCTTTCCGGCGGCATGCGCCAGCGCGTCATGATCGCCATCGCCGTGGCATGCCGCCCCAAGCTCCTGATCGCAGACGAGCCGACCACCGCGCTCGACGTCACCATTCAGTCCCAGATCCTCGAATTGCTGCGCGAGTTGCAGCGTGAGATCGGCATGTCGGTGATCCTGATCACCCATGATCTCGGCGTGGTCGCGGAGTTCGCACAGCGTGTCGTTGTCATGTATGCCGGGCGGGTCGTGGAGTCCGCTGCCGTCCCTGCTTTGTTCGAACGGCCGGTGCATCCTTACACCGAAGGGCTCATCCGCGCCGTGCCCGATCCCGACGCGGACGTAAGCCGGCTCGCCACCATTCCCGGGAACATCCCGGATCCGTCGACGCCGATCGCAGGATGCCGGTTCAATCCGCGCTGCAGCGAGGCGGTCAAGTCCTGCCGGACCGAGCCGCCAGCGCTGGCCGACGCCGGTGCAGGCCATTTCGCGCGCTGTCCGCCACGCATCGCCGCGGGACGAACCGCATGAGGGAAGCGCCCATCGTCATCGTGCGCGACTTGGTGAAGACCTTTGCGGCGCGGGGCGCCTCGTTGCGCGCCGTCGACGGTGTCAGTTTCGATGTCGGGCAAGGCGAAACGCTGGGCCTCGTCGGGGAGTCAGGTTCGGGGAAATCCACCACGGGACGCATCCTGGTCGGGCTCGAGGCCGCGACCAGCGGATCGATCAGGCTGTTCGACCAGGAGATTTCTCCGGCGAGCGGCAAGGCTGCCCTCAGGGCGGTGCGGCGACGGCTGCAATTCGTGTTTCAAGACCCGCAGAATTCGCTCAATCCCCGCATGCGCGCGCAGGACGCGATCGCGGAGCCGCTCGATGTTGCGGGCGGCCTGTCGCGCGCCGCCCGCAACGATCGCGTCCGCGAACTGCTGGAGATGGTCGGTCTGCCGCGTTCGTGCGGCGACCGTTTCCCCCACGAATTCTCCGGCGGCCAACGCCAACGCATCGGCATCGCGCGCGCATTGGCGCTGAAGCCGGAATTCATCGTCTGCGACGAGCCGGTATCGTCGCTCGACGTGTCGATGCAGGCGCAAATCGTCAACCTGCTGCTCGACCTCCAGGAGCGGCTCGGCCTCAGCTATCTCTTCATCGCCCATGATCTCGCGGTGGTCCGCAGCATTTCGGCGCGGGTGGCGGTGATGTATGCCGGCAGCATCGTCGAGATCGCGCCCAGGCACGAACTGTACACCTCTCCCCGGCATCCCTACACGCAAGCGCTGCTTGCGGCGATCCCCCGCGTCAAGCCGAACAAGGCCCGCGCCGCGGTCGTGACCGGCGAATTGCCGAGCCAGATCGACACGGTGCCGGGCTGCACGTTTCATCCGCGTTGTCCCTTCGCGTTCGAACGCTGCCGGGCCGAGAAGCCGAAGCTGCGCGAGATCGCGCCAAGCCACCTTGCCGCCTGCCACCTTCACGACGTCCCCGCCTGACGGCTGTTGCCGCCGCTTTGCCGATTGATGGAGTTCCGAGATGTCCGATCGCGATCTTCTCTTCATGCCCGCCACCACCGCCGCAAGCCTGATCCGCAAACGCGCCTTGTCTCCGGTGGAGTATGTCGACGCCGTGCTCGGCGCGATCGAGCGGACCCAGCCGACGCTCAATGCCTACGCGACGGTGACCGCCGACGCAGCGCGGGCGCAGGCGCGGATTGCCGAGCAGGCCGTCATGGCCGGCGAACAGCTCGGGCCGTTTCATGGCGTACCCGTCAACATCAAGGATCTCTTTGCCACCAAGGGCGTTCGCACTGCGCACGGATCGGCGATCCTCGCTGACAACATTCCCTCGCAGGACGACATCCTGGTGACGCGCCTGAAGAACGCGGGCGCGATCATGGTCGGCAAATCGACCACACCTGAATTCGGTCACAAGGGCCACACTGACGGACCCAGCTTCGGGATCACGCGCAATCCCTGGAATCCCGCGCGCACCGCGGGCGGATCGAGCGGCGGCGCGGCCGCCGCGGTGGCAGCCGGACTTGGGCCGCTGGGCCTCGGCACGGACGGCGCCGGATCGATCCGCATTCCCGCCGGCGCCTGCGGCGTGGTCGGACTGAAGCCGACCACGGGCGCGGTGCCCTATGAGCAGACCTCGGACTCGTTCTTCAATTATGCCGCAGCCGGCCCGCTGACACGCACCGTCGCCGATGCCGCATTGATGATGGACAGCCTCGTGGGTCCGTCGACGCTCGATCCCTGGTCGCTCGGTGGGCCCGGCAATGGAGCGCTGATGCCGAGCCTGATCTCGGAGGATTTGTCGGGATTGCGGATCGGATACCTCTCCGCCATGAGCGACTGCAGTGCGGACGTTGCCACGAACACCAAGGCGTCGCTGGCCGCCCTCGCGGCGCTTGGCGCGGAGGTCGAGGAGGCCGGGGCCGGCATGGACTGGATCGCCGCCTCCGCGCGGCTGATGTATCTCGCCAATCTGAATGTCTATTTCGGCCACCATCTGGAAAAATGGCGCGACCGGATGGACCCGGTCCTGGTGGAATGGATCGCGGCGGGCAGCAAGGCCACCCTGGTCGATTTTCGCAAGGCCCAGGTCGCGCGGTCGCGACTCTATCGCGCCGTGCAGAAGCTCCTGGAAGACTACGATTTCCTCGTCACGCCCACCCTGCCCACCACCGCGATTCCGGCCGAGGCCGGCAAGACCGTCGATGCCTTGTTCAATCGCGGCTGGAACGCCTTCGTCTATCCGTTCAACCAGAGCGGCAATCCGGCGCTATCGGTGCCGAATGGTTTTGGCGCCGATGGATTGCCGACCGGTCTGCAGATCGTCGGCCGCTGGTGGAAGGACAATGATGTTCTGCGCCTCGGTGCCATCCTGGAGCGGGTTCGCCCCTGGGCGGATCGTCGGCCGCCCGTCTGAAGATCGACCCGACGACGAAGCTTTGCGTGCAAGCCTGACAAGAATGGGAGAATAGCGTGGCAAACGCTGCCGACGACAAACCTTCATGCCTGCCTCAGACCAAAGGCACCGTCGTGCTGCGCGGTCTTGCGGACAATGTCGAAATCCATCGCGACGCCTGGGGCATCCCGCACGTCCGCGCGCGCGGAACGGCGGACGCCTTCTTTGCGCAAGGCTATGTCCACGCCCAGGACCGGCTCTGGCAGATGGACGCCGCGCGCCGGCGGATGCTGGGCCGTTGGGCTGAATGGGAGGGCAGCGCGGGTGTCGCGGCGGATACGCTGGCGCGGCGGCTCGATGTCGCGGGCGCCTCGCAGCGCGACTTCTCCGGTTTGTCGGGCGAAGCGCGGGCGATGCTCGAAGCCTATGCCAGCGGCGTCAACGCCTTCCTGGCGCAGGGTGCGCCTTTGCCTTTCGAGTACGGCCTGGTCGGAGGCGACGTCGAACGCTGGGAGCCATGGCACAGCATCCTCGTGATGCGGCAGCGCGGCTATCTGATGGGCTCGGTCTGGTTCAAGCTGTGGCGTGCGGCAGCCATGCGCAAGATCGGACCGGATCACGTCGCCAAGCTCCGTTACGACGATGGCAGCCAGGATTTTCTCGCCACGCCGCCGGGCGCGGAAGGCAAGCGATGGACCGCCGCGCTGCAGGATCTGGCGCCGGCGATCGAGGCACTCGCAGCGCTCGCGGGGCCCGAGGCCACCGATGGCGGCAGCAACAATTGGGCGGTTGCGCCGTCGCGGACCGCGACCGGCCGGCCATTGCTGGCCGGCGATCCACACCGCGCCTTCGAGATGCCGAGCCTGTATTCGCAATTCCACCTCGCCTGCGATGCGTTCGATGCCATCGGGCTTTCAGTGCCGGGCGTGCCTGCATTCCCGCATTTTGCCCACAACGGCCATGTCGCCTTTTGCGTGACGCACGCTTTCGTCGATATCCACGACGTCTATGTCGAGAAATTCGAGGCTGGTGACGCCTCTCGCTACCTGTTCCGGAATGAATGGCGCAACAGCGATATCCGTCACGAGCGCATCGCGGTTCGCGGCGGATCGGCCGTCGATGTCGAGGTGATCGCGACCCGCCACGGGCCGGTGATCGCGGGCGATCCGCATCAGGGAGCAGCGTTGACGCTGCGTTCAGTTCAGTTCGCGGAGCTTGATCGGTCGTTCGATTGCCTGCTGCCGATGCTGCGCGCCCAAAGCGTCGACGCACTCTACGAGGCGACGCGCGGCTGGGGCCTGATCGATCACAATCTGGTCGCGGCCGATACCACCGGGCGGATCGGAAATCTCGTGCGCGCCATCGTGCCGCGGCGCCCGCGCCTGAATGGCTGGCTGCCGGTGCCGGGCTGGACGGGAGAGTATGAATGGCAGGGCGTCATTCCCTGGGAAGACATGCCGCGCGCCTTCGACCCGCCGGGCGGCTTTCTGGTCACCGCGAACAACCGTGTCGTCACGGACGAGAATCCGGATTATCTGTGCACCGACTGTCATCCTCCGTATCGGGCCAAACGTATTGCCGATCGACTGGCTGAACTTCCGGCTGCGACCCTCAGCGACATGGGCAGCATCCATGCCGACACACACAGCTTCACAGCTCGCGAATTCATCGCCCGTCTGAACCGGCTGCCGCCCCTCGAAGGACCAGCCGCCGCGTTGCGCGACCTCATCATCGATTGGGACGCGCGCATGGCCGCCGATTCAAAAGCAGCCGCAGCCTATGCGCGGACGCGGCGCGAACTTGCGCGGATCGTTCTCGAGCGGTCGGGTCTGAGCGCGGTGTCGCGGGATCCCGTTGCCCGTGTCGCCCCCGGCGTGGCGCCGCTCAATCAGATCTGGTGGGCACTGCCGTCACTGCTGCGCAACGACGATACCGCGTTCCTCGACGGCTGGGATTGGGATCGCGCGCTGACGGCGGCGCTCGAGCGGGCAGCGGAGACCGACAAGGACAAAACATGGTCGGAGCTGCATCGCGTCCGCATGTCGCATCCATTGTCGGCCGCCTTCCCGCAGGCGGCGGCGCAACTCGAAGCACCGGGGCTTCCGGTTGGCGGCGACAACGATACAGTTATGGCCAATGGATGCTATTGGGCCTCGTCAGGCCTCACTGCGGCCTATGGCGCGGTCGCACGCTATGTCTTCGACGTCGGCAACTGGGACAACAGCACCTGGGTCGTGTTCCACGGCGCGTCGGGACACCCTGCGAGCCCGCATTTTGCCGATCAGCATGCGCTATGGGCGTCTGTCCAAATGGTGCCGATGCTGTACGACTGGAGCAAGATTACGAAGGCCGGCGACCAGCTCGTGCTAGAACCTTCCACCTAGGTCCCTCGAGGCGCTTTCCGCCCGTCGATCAAGAACTCGCTTCGGGCAAGAATGCCACGACGTCGTCGGATCGGACCGTCAGTCCGACCTCGGTGCCGACAGGACAGGACGACAGCGCCGCGATCCCCGGAGCGCGCAACAGGACGGGCTCGCGCGCAACGCCGGCGACATCGATGTAGAGATCGATGTGATCGCCCTGAAAGACCTGCGTGGTCACCGTTCCACGCAGCGAACCCGGCGTGCTTCCCGACGTCACGGCCAGATGCTCCGGCCGGATGAAGACGTCCACGACATCACCAATCGCCGCCTGCGCGAGCGGCGGCGCCGGAACCTCGAGACGCATGTCACCGATGGATATGGTGGCCACTTCCGTGCGCCGTTCAACGAGACAGCCGGTCAGAACATTCACATCGCCGACGAAGGATGCAACGAAACGATCCGCGGGACGGCGGTAGACATCGCCCGGCGCGGCAATCTGGCGTATCCGCCCCGCCGACATCACCGCGATGCGGTCCGACATCGCCAGCGCCTCGCCCTGGTCGTGGGTCACGAAGATCGTGGTCACGCCGAGCTCGCGCTGGATCTGCTTCAGTTCGACTTGCATCGCCCCGCGCAGGTTCTTGTCGAGCGCCGAGAACGGCTCGTCGAGCAGGAGCACCTTCGGCTTGATCACAAGCGCGCGTGCCAGTGCGACGCGCTGCTGCTGGCCACCCGACAGCTGCCGCGGCTTGCGGTCACCGAATCCGTCCAGCTTCACCAGCGCCAGCGCCTCGTCGACCCGGCGCGCGATCTCCTTCCTGTCGATTCCGCGGGTCTTCAACCCGTAGGCAATATTGTTGGCGACACTCATATGCGGAAACAGCGCATAATTCTGGAAGACGATGCCGATCTCACGCTGGTGGGCCGGCGTCTCGGTGACCAGGGCACCCTCGATAAAGATCTCGCCACTATCGGTTTCGAGAAAGCCGGCGACGAGATTGAGCAGCGTGGTCTTTCCGCAGCCCGACGGTCCGAGCAGGGTCATGAACTCGCCCGGCTGGATCTTGAGCCAGGCTTCATGAAGGGCAATGGAGTCGCCGAAGCGCCTGGTCACGCCGTCGAGCTGTACCGCCGGCCTGCCTTGCCGGCCAGCCTCGCCGCTCGCGATTGCGTCCATCCGATCAGTGTGCATCAACATTGAGGATCTTCTCGAGACCAAGGAAGGCATTGGCGAGGCTCAGCAGCAATGCGGTTACGGCGATATAGATCACCGACAGTGCAGCCAGCGTCGGATCGGCAAACTCGCGCACATAATTGTACATCGCAACCGGCAACGTCTGCGTCGCCTGGCTGCTGACGAACAGCGTGGCCGTAAACTCATTGAACGAGAGGATCGCGGCAAACAGCCATCCGCTCAACAGCCCCGGCAGCAGCAGCGGGATCGTCACGGTCAGCAAGATACGGCCCGGTGTCGCGCCGAGGCTGGCAGCCGCAAGCTCAAGCCGGCTGTCAAGATTTTCCAGCGAGATAAAGGTGCTGCGCATCACGAACGGCAGCACCAGCAACACATGGGTCAGGATGACGAGCGGAAAACCCCGCCCCGCGCCGGTCTGCGATGCAAGGATCAGCACGCCGAGGCCGATGGTGTAGTGCGGGATGATCAGCGGCGACAGCAGAATGCCTTCGAGCACCGACTTGAGCACGAACGTATAGCGATGAATCGCGATGGCAAAGGCTGCGCCAACGACCAGCGCGATGCTCGAGGCCCATAACGTCACCGTGAGGCCGTTCCAGAAGCCCCGGCCGAAATCACTGTAGGAGAACGCCCGCCAGAACCAGCGCAGCGACCATGCCTGCGGCGGAAAGGCCAGAATCGCACGGTCGTTGAACGCCGTCACGGCAACGACGATACCAGGCAGCAGCACGAACAGCAGGATCGCGGCGACCAGCACACGCCCCGACCATCTCAGCGCCATGACGGCGGGGGACCGCTTCATGTCGCGCTCGCCAGTCGTTCAAGCGGCCTCGTCGCCTGCCTCAGCAATGCGATGACGGCCAGGGACAGCGCGAGGCCGATGATCGACAGGCTCGCGGCAAAGGGAAAGTTGAAGGACGAGAAGCCGAGCTGATAGATCAGCGTCGATACCGTGCTGACCCTGCCGCCGCCGATCAATTGCGGCGTCGCGAAGGCGCTGAACGTCCAGGCAAATGCCGTCGAAAAGCCAGCGACGATGCCCGGCATCGACAGTGGCAGCGTGATCGTCAGAAAGACGCGGATCGGTCCCGCGCCGAGGCTCTCCGCCGCCCTCTCGCAATTCCGGTCGATATGCGACAGACCCGCGGCCAGCATGATGACCATGATCGGCATCGTCACATGGACCAGCGCAGCGATCACACCGCCGGCCGTGAACATCATCTGCACCGGACGTTCGACGAGGCCGAGCTTGACCAGTAGCGTGTTCAGGAAGCCGTTATTGCCGAGCACGATCATCCAGGAATAGGTCCGCACCACCTCCCCCAGGAACAACGGCGTCACCGCCGCGATCAGAATGAAAGAGCGCACCGCGGAACTTCTGGTGCGAACCAGCGCATAGGCCAGTGGATAGGCCAGGAACAACGTGAACGCCGCCGTCTCGAAGCAGAGCAGGATCGTATTCCAGAACGCGAGCGCATAAAGCGGCCGGAGCATCGCCGCAAAATTCTGCAACGTGAACCCGCCCACCTCCAGCGAGCCCGGGATATAGGTCCTGATGCTGAACTGAAACACGGCCGCCATCGCGGCCGTCAGCCCCAGCGCGACAAGCCCGGCCGGCGAGACGAACCATCCCAGAAACGGGCGCTTGGTCATGACGACTCCTTGGCGAACTCCGCGCTGGACGTTGCGGCCCGGCCATGGCCGGGCCGCTGCTTACGCTCAGGGAGCCATCATGTTTTCGGCAAACCACTTCCGCCACTCGGCGGTCTTTTCGGCACGCAGCTTGTGATCGATGATGAGGGTCTGATGTGCCCATTGATCGGGCGTCGTGAACACGCCCGGGAGCGCGGCAACCTCCGGCGGGAGCTTGGCGTTGTCGACCACCGGACTTCCCTTCTTGAGATTGGCGATCTGTGCCTGTACCGCCGGATCAAGTGCGATATTCAGGAATTTGTAGACGAGATCAGCCTTGGCCGTGCCCTTGGTGATGCCCATGGTGTCGACGCCGAGCACCGCGCCTTCCTTGGGAATGACGAGCTTGATCGGAACGCCCTGATCACGCATGTAATAGGCATTCATCGACAGCACGACCTGCACCGGCGTCTCTCCGGTCGCGAACATCTGCTGGCTGTTGGCGTCGTTGGTGTAGAACGCCTTGTAGTTCGGTTTCAGCGCCTTCAGCTTGTCCTTGCCGGCCTCCCAATGTGCCGCATCGGCACCGGACAATTTTGCGGCGACGGCGATCACATGGCTGGGATCGAAATCGGGTGACGAGATCATGCCCTTCAGCGCCGGATTCCAAAGCCCCTCCCAGCTGTCGAAGCTGACGCCTTTCGGCAACTGATCCGGCAGATAGCCGATCGTATAGACATAGGCCCAGGCACCGATGTGGTATGGGCTGATCCTGGCCTGCTCCACCAGATGCGCGGCATTGGGGATCTTCGCAAGATCGAGCTTCTCGAACAGATTGTCATTGGCGTAGAGCCAGCCGACATGCGCGGTCGTGAAGGTGATGTCGCTCTCTGGCTTGCCGGCAGCCAGCTTGGCCTGGTTGAGCCGGTCCATCGTGCCGCCCGTGACATACTCGACCTTGACGCCGGTCTCCGCCGTGAACTTCTTCGCGATCGACTCGTCGATCAAATCGCGAAAGCTGCCGCCCCAGGTGCTGACAACGAGCTTCTCTTCAGCTGAGGCCGCGGACGCCCCGCCGGCGATGATGAGCACCGACGACAGCACCATCACGAAGTGCTTCAGGACATTTTTCATCTCGAACCCTCCCAACGATGTTTGACATGAACGGTCAAGCAAACGGCATGCCATTTCGATCAGCAACTCATTGAAATTACAGACGAAAAGCACAACAGAACGCACCGACCCCTCTCCCGAGAGATCAGCGCTGATGTCGTGAAAAGCTGACGGCCAATCAGCCCTGACGCGATCAAACCATCGAAGCCTCAGCGATCATGTCGATCCCCGTCACCTTGGCGAGACCTCCAGGAGCCAGGCTTGTCACAACGAGAGTCATGCTCCGTCCGTTGATGCCTGTTCGAGCAGCAGTCTGATATGGACCGCGGCAGCATCCACGCGCGCAGCAGGCCGCCTCATTCGCTCTTTCCATCGATGCGGTCCGACAAGCCGGCCGACTTCTTGACGAAATCGAGCGGGCCGGAGAAGTCGAAGCTGTTGTAGACAGCGGCCAGATGATTGAAGTGCGGCGCCTGGGCGAATTGCACGAAGGTCAGACGGTGACCGGCATAGTCCGAATTGAGAAGGTCGCGCGCGAAGGCGAGCAGCTTGCGGCGATCATCGGCCTGCCACTGATCGTTCAGGGAATAGAACTTGTTCAGCCACTCTCCGCTGCCCTTGGCATCGAACGCGCTCACATTGGGCGTGATGCAGATCTGTCCGCCGCACAATTCCCGCGCGATGTGCATCATCGCCGGCAGCTGCGAGCAGGCAAACACCCGCCCGGCGTAAAGCATCGATTGCTGCGGCATCAACAGCCCGCCGGAACTCTTCTCGGCCATCGCGATCGACGCGGTGAGATGCGCGTTGATGCCCTCGCGGTAGCAGACGAGATCGGCAAGCTTCTCGCGCACCGATTGCAGTTTCTCGAGGCCGGTCTGCTTGGCATTCCACATCGCCGCCCCGATCATCATGTCGGCGACGTAGAGCAGGCGCAGCACGTAGGGAAACGCCGAATAGCGATGCAGCGTCGAGCGCACGAACTGGGCGGCGCGCGTATGGCGATAGAAGAAGACGTCCTCCCAGGGGATCAGGACGTCGTCGAACACGACCAGCGCTTCCACCTCGTCGAAGCGGTTGGCCAGCGGATAGTCCTGCGGGTTGCTGCGGCTGGCGAAACCGCTGCGGCAGATGTGCTTGACGCCGGGCGCGCCCATCTTGACGATGCAGCCCACCGCATAGTCCGACAGCTTCTCGGTCGACCATGCGCCGACCGTGGGCTTCAGGTAGGCCTGGTCCGCATAGGCCGCCGCGGTCTCGTATTTGGCGCCGCGGATGATGATGCCGGCGTCGGTTTCGCGCGTGACATGGACCATCATGTCGGGATCCTGCTGCTGCGGCGGCAGCGACCGATCGCCTTTCGGATCGGTGTTGGCGGAGACGTGAAAGACGTCCTTCTCGACCACGGCGCGGATATGACGGTCGATATTGGGCGCGAAGCGAGGATCGATCTCGGCCAGGACGTCGCGACCATCGGTCAGCGACCACATCTCACCGATGGTCTCGTCGCCGACCCGCGTGACGACACCGGAAATGTCCTTCATGAAGTGATCGAGGGCCTTGATCTTGTCGTGCCAGTCCTTCTGCACCGTCGGAGGCCGGTAGAAGATCGAATGCCGCTCATTGCCCTCGACATAGGTCAGATCGCCGCTGTAGCGCTCCTCATGCGCCATGTCGTACATGCGCGCCTTGATGTCGATGATCGGCTTCAGCGCCGGGTGCGTGGTGACGTCCTTGACACGCTCACCATCGATCCAGACTTCGCGGCCATCGCGAATGCCCTGCTTGTACTCTTCGCCCGTGCGGATCATCGATCGGCTCCTGTTGCACTGGACGGAAGGGTGCCGGAGCAGCTAGCATAAGGAAAATATAATTATCTTTGGAGATGCATAGGAAAACGCGATGAGGTTTTCTCTCCGCGCGCTTCGGTACATGGTCGAAACGGCAGACGCGGGGAGTGTGACCGAGGCGGCCAAACGCCTGAACGTCTCGCAGCCCTCGATCTCGGCTGCGCTAAGCCAGATCGAGGCCGAACTCGGCATTCAGGTCTTCGTGCGCCATCTGGCGAAAGGCGTCACGCTGTCCCCGGCCGGCCAGCGTCTCGTCAACGATGCACGATTGTTGCTCAATCATGCCCGCGATTTCGCGCAAAGCGCCCAATCCCTCGGCAACACCCTCCATGGCGAGATCGTGGTTGGCAGCTTCCTGACCCTGGCCACGCGCTTCATGCCCGGCCTGCTCTCCGGCTTTCGCCAACGGCAGCCCGGCATCTCGGTCAAGCTGGAGGAAGGCAACCAACAGGAAATCATCGACGCCCTGATGTCGGGGCGGACCGAGCTTGCCCTCTCCTATTCGTTCGCCATGCCCGACGACATCACGGGCGACAAGCTATGCGAGCTGCCGCCCTACATCCTGCTGTCGGCCGACCACCCGCAGGCGAGGCGCTCTGCAATCAGCCTTGCGGAACTGCGCGACGAGCCGTTCATCCTGCTCGATCTGCCGCATTCACGCGACTACTTCTTCGGCCTGTTTGCCGCCGCCGGGATCGAGCCGCGCGTCGCCTTCCGGAGCCGCTCGTTCGAAATGATCCGGGGGCTGATCGGTCATGGACAGGGCTATTCGATCCACAATGCGGTGCCGCGCACGACCGTTGGCTACGACGGCAGCCGCATCGCCGTGGTGCCGATCGTCGAGCCCTTGCCGCCAACCCACGTCACGGTGCTGCGGCTGAAGCGGCACACGCCGCGTCCGGCGGTACAGAGCTTCGCCGACTACACGCGCGATGCCTTCGCGATCGGCGGCCTGTTCGGGCCGGGATCAATAGCCCCGCCCGGGGTCGACGCGACCTAGCAGCGGCTCGCCGGTCCGGGAACGACGGACATTCTCGCCGATCTGCCGTGCGGCGGACGCCGGCAGCGCGATCGACGCCAGATGCGGCGTGATCAGCACCTTGTCCATGGTCCAGAGCGGGCTTTCCGACGGCAACGGTTCGGTTGCGAACACGTCCAGCGTCGCCTCGGCGATATGGCCGGTTCGCAGCGCCTCGATCAGCGCCATCTCGTCGACAATACTGCCGCGCGACACGTTGACGAAGGCGGCCCCCGACCTCATCTGCGCCAGCCTGGCTGCATCCAGCAGCCCGCGTGTCGCTGCGGTCTGCGGCAGCATGCAGACGACGATATCGCTGCTCCCCAGCACAGCTTCCAGCGCATCAGGGCCGGCCGATGTCTCGATGCCGTCGACCGCCTTCGGCGAGTTCGACCAGCCGCGCACCCGAAAGCCCTGCCGTGCACATTCCATCGCGGCGGTCAGGCCGAGCTCGCCAAGACCGAGCACGCCGACATTGATCGTTTCAGGATCGCGCGGATGGATGTAGTGCCAGCGCCGCTGGCGCTGCGCCCGCTCGAACGCCGGAATGTTGCGTGCGTGACGCAGCACCGCGAACAGCACGTAGCCCGCCATCATGCGCGCCATCTTCGGATCGGACAGGCGGGTGATCGGCACATCCGGCAGATCGGAGCGCCCGACCAGCGCATCGACACCGGCGCCGAGATTGACGACGAGACCGAGATTGGGAAACCGCGCGAAGAAGCCATGCGGCGGCTTCCAGACCAGCGCGTGCCGGACACGGCCGGCCTCCACGATATCATCGGCCTGGCGCAATTCGACGTCCTCGGCCGCAAGCGCTGCCCGCCACGCGTTGAAATCATCGTGGGCGCTGTAGAACGCCATCAACTCCGACGTCATTGAGCCGTTCGCTCCGCGATCAGCCGCGAGACGGCGGTCAAGGCCAGCTCGTAGCCGAGCGCGCCAAGACCGGCAACGACCCCCGTCGCCGCGCGCGACACATAGGAATGGTGCCGGAACGGCTCGCGCTTCCAGATGTTGCTCATATGCGCCTCGATGATCGGTCCCTCGAATGCGAGCAGCGCATCGAGAATCGCAATCGAGGTGTAAGTGAGCCCGGCCGCGTTGATGACGACGCCCGCGGCCTTCTCCCGCGCCTCCTGGATCCAGTCGACGAGGACGCCTTCATGGTTCGACTGACGGAAATCGAGGGTCAGCCCGAGCGTGGCGGCATGATCCTCGCAGCGCGTCCTGATCGAGACGAAGCTCTCGCGGCCATAGGTTCCGCTGCGATCCAGGCCGTAGAGATTGGCGTTCGGACCATTGAGGAAATAGATCGTCGGTTTCGTCATGGATGCGTTCACACCTCTGCCCAATACGGTCCGCTCTCGCCTCGGCCGGTGTCGATGCACGACGCATACCAGTCGGGACTCGCACGGACGCACGAACAGTAGCCAGCAGTGCGATCTGGACGAAAATCGAAAAAACCTATGGAGTTCGACGGATTTCGATATGGGCTGCCGGACCTCAAGACAGCGGCGACGTCAGCCGCTCAGTCCGGCGTGCCTTTTTCGGGCCGGCTCTCTTCGCCCTCCACCAGTCCGCGGAAGGTGCGGCGCTCCATGACAGGGGCGACCATACCCGGGATGTAGGCGTCGGAGACGAAACGGCGGCAATGCTGCTCGAACATGTCGACCAGTCGGGATTTGCGTCCCTGCGCCAGGGTCAGCACGCCGATGACCATCGGCCTGTGATCGCCGGACAGCCGAACCCGGGATACACGCCGTCCGTCCAACGCAATCTCGCAGCGCGGCCGCACGTTCGCCAGCGTATAGCCGTAGCCATTGGCGACCATGGTCCGGATCACGTCCTGATGCGTGGAACGCGACACGATGTTCGGCTCGAGACCTTCCTTGATGAACATGCTGAGGAAGTATTCGCGGCTGATCGGCAGATCCAGCAGGATCAGCGGTTCACGCGCAAGTTCCTGGAGGCTCACGGCGGAGTGGCGCGCCAAAGGACCGGCTTCGCTGACCACGACATGCGGCGGCAGGCTCGCCAGCGGCAGAAACTCGAACTCGTCGGGGATCAGGAGGTCATAGGTGATGGCGACATCGAGCTCCGCGCGCAGCAGGCGCTCCAGCAATTGCTCATGGTCGGCGACCGTCTGGATGATGCGCGATTCCGGATAGGTGGACGTGAACGAGTGCGACAGCTCCGGCATCACCATCGGCGCCAGCGTGACCAGGCTCCCCAGAGACAATTGGCCACGGACGCGCTCTCCCACCTCGGAAGCCACCGAATAGACCTGCTCGGCCTGCTCGATCAGCCGCTTCGCTTCCACCAGAAGAACGCGTCCCGCCGATGTCAGCGACAGCCCTTGCGCGTGCCGGCGCACGAACAGCTGGGTTCCGAGCTCCTCCTCCAGATGCGCGATCGCCGTCGAGATCGAAGGCTGCGAGATGTTCACGCGCTCCGACGCAAGCGTGATGCTCCCGGTCTCCGCCGTAGCGATGAAATATTCGATCTGGCGTAGCGTATATCTCATCAGCTTCTGCTCGGCCCCTGCATCCGACGACACGAAGCCGACTATAGCATGGGTGCGCGGCAGGTCAGGTCCTGTCGTCGCCGGCAACACCGAAACCGGGCGCGACCGAGGGATTTTTCGCCCGGTCGATGTAGGCGTCGACTTGAGGCTGGTAGACCGACCAGAGCTTCTGCAGTGCCTCGATCGGGCCATCGCTCCAATCGACCCGGAGGTCCACGATCGGCCAGGATACGTCGCGCACCACGCAAAGGCCCGCCGAATGAACCGGGCCGGCTTCTCCCCCCTGCGCCATCCCGGCCTCCAGCGCCGACAGCAGCCGCTCGACGAACGGCTTGCCGGCACTGCCCTGGTAAGCCGAGACCATGGCGGCCGGCACCTGCGCATTGGCGAGCATGTTGCCCGCCGCGATCGCGCCTTCGCTCTCATGCGTGGCGTGAATGCCGAGGGTGTTGCTGCCGGAATACGACGTGGTGCGTCCCCGTGCGTCGACGACCACGAGCTGCCGGTAGGCCATGAACGGCGTCGATGCGACCAGCGCGTCGCAAACCTCGCGCGCACTCAATCCACGCGCCAGCAGGTCGAGACCGATCTGCCCAAGCGCGGGGTCCGTGATGTTCTGGCTCGCGACCGCGCCGGCCTTGGCACGCAGATGGACACAGCGCGCCGCGACCGCCGGAGACGAGGACGAGATCACCATTCCGAACATTCCAGTGTCCGGGCAACGCGCCGTCAGGGAAAAGGTCATGCAGCCCTCATCGAGCGTCGGGGATGACCGCGGTCACGTCGACCTCGACCAGCCATTCCGGCCGCGCCAGCGCCGACACCACGATTCCCGTCGAGACCGGGAACACTCCCTTGAGGTACTCTCCGATCTTGCGATAGACCGCTTCGCGATAGCGCGGATCGGTGATGTAGATCGTGATCTTGCAGATGTCGCCGAGCTCTGCCCCCGCCTCCGCCAGCAATGTCCTGACGTTCTTCATCGCCTGCTCGGTCTGGCCCGCGGCATCGCCGATCGCGACATTGACGGCGGTGTCGAGATCCTGGCCGACCTGCCCGCGCACGAACACCATGCTGCCCTTGGCGACGACGACCTGGCACAAATCATTGTCGAGCTTCTGCTCGGGATAGGTTTCCTTGGTGTTGAACTTGCGGATACGTTTATGGGTCATCGATTGGTCCTGATGTCGTGAAGGGAGCGATTATGACGCCTGCGACGCGGCGATCGGATGGGCCCGGCCATAGACGCGGTCGGCATAGATCAAGGCCGTGCCTGAGCCCACCGTCACAGCGCCGACCGCGCCGACGAAGATGTGATGGGTCCCGACGCGTTCGGACGACACGACCCGACAGTCGAACGCCACCACCGACCCGGCGAGGCGCGGCGCGCCGGTCTCGGTCGAGAGCCAGCTCCCATGCGCAAACTTGTCGTCGCCGCCGAACTTGCTGCGGCCACCGAAATGATCGGCGATATCGGCCTGGTCGTCGCGCAGGATATTGATGCAGAACACGCCATTGTCGACGATGGCCGTCGCCGTCTTGCTTTGATGATGGATACAGACCAGAACCGTCGGTGTGCTGCCGTCGGCAGAGACCGACGACATCGCCGAGACCGTGACGCCGGCGCGTCCTGCCGGACCATCCGTCGTCACGACATTGACGCAAAATGCGGCCCGGCTCATGCCGTCGAGGAACTGGGTCCGAATGTCCAGTGCAGTCGGTTGCACGCTTATGTCTGACACGTCATACCCCTCCCTGCTATTCGGCCGCATCGCGGATCTGTCCGAACCATTGGTTGACGGCCCGATCACCGGTCCGGGCGCCCTTCTCGTTCATGACCTTCTCCGACAGTCCCGCCGATCTGCGCACGAAATCGAGCGGGCCGTCCCAGTCGAAATTTCGGTAGACCGCGGCAAGGTGCGCGAATGGCGCCGATTGCGCAAACAGCTGGAACGTCAACCGATGACCCGCATAGTCGGAATTGAGCAGATCGCGCGCGAAGGATAACAGCCGCCGCCGGTCATCGGCGACCCAATTCTCATTGACGGTGTAGAATTTCTCCAGCCACGGGCCGGTCTCGGCATCCTCGAACGCCGCCTTGTCCGGCGTCACGCAGATCTGACCTCCGCACAATTCGCGCGCGACGTGCATCATCTCGTGAAGCTGCGAGCAGGCCAGCACACGCCCGGTGTAGAGCAGCGACTGGTTCGGCATCATCAGGCCGCCGGGGCTGCGCTCCGGCAGCGCGATCGCCGCCGTCAGATGCGCATTGATCCCTTCGCGATAGATCGCGAGCTTCGAGAGCTTCTCCTGCACCGCCTGCTGCCTCTCGAGCCCGGTCTGGCGAACGTTGAACAGCGCCGCGCCGATCAGCATGTCGGCGAGCTTCAGGTTTCGCTGCACGAAGGCAAACGCCGAGTAGCGGTGCAGCGTGGCCCGGATATAGGCCGCCGCCTTGGTGTGCCGATAGAACAGGACGTTGTCCCACGGGATCACGACGTCGTCGAAGATCACCAGCGTATCGACCTCGTCGAACCGGTTCGACAGCGGATAGTCTTCGGCCGGAGCTCTGCCCGCAAAGCCGGTGCGGCAGATGAATTTGAGGCCCGGCGAGTTGAGATCGCAGATAAACCCGACCGCATAATCGGAATAGGCGGCATCGCCCCAATTGGCGATGGTCGGCTTGGTGAAGGCCTGGTTGGCGTAGGCCGCGGCCGTCTCGTATTTGGCGCCCCGCACCACGATGCCGGCATCGGTCTCCTTGACGACATGCAGCAGCATGTCGGGATCCTGGTCCTGCGGAGCCTTCGAGCGGTCACCCTTGGGATCGGTGTTTGCCGAGACATGGAACGGATCGGAATGCAGAACCTTGAAGATGTGGTTGCGAATGTTCTTGGAGAATTGCGGATCGACGTCGTTGAGCACGTCCTGCCCGTCGAACAGCGACCACATTTCGCCGACCGTCTCGTCGCCGACGCGCGTGATGATGCCGCCGACATCCTCGAGGACCGTGTCGGTCGCGCGGCGCTTGTCCCACCAATCCTGCTGACTGAGCGGCAATTTGTTGTTGATCGCGTGAACCTCTCCGTCCTCGCGGTAGGTCATCAGATGCCGCGTCTCCGCGGCGTGCTGGAGGTCGTATATCCGCGCCCTGAGATCGACCAGCGGCTTGAACGCCGGATGGATGGTGACATCCTTGATCTTCTCGCCATTCATATAGACCGCGCGGCCGTCGCGAATGGAGGCTTTATACTCTTCGCCCGTTCGTATCATGTCCGCTCCCGTCTCGATCTCGTTCGCACTATCCCGGGCACCGCACCGCAACCGCAGTCAATGCGCGTAGGACGGATCCTCGGCATCCAGGAGGCGCTTCATCTCCTCGAAATGCGCAATCGAGAAATCCGTGATCTGCTCCCAATCCTGCGCCGTGCTTTCGGCGACTGCGTCGGGCAGAATCTTCAACGGCTGCCCCGTCGCATAGGCCTGGACCAGGATCTGGCAGGCGCGCTCCAGCGTATAGATGTCGTCGAAGGCTTCGCCGACCGTGTTGGCGATCACGAGCACGCCGTGATTTCCCATCATCAGCCGCGACTTGTTACCGAGCAGCGCGGCAAGGCGCGCACCCTCCTGCTCGCTGTCAGCCATGCCTCCATAGCGGTCGTCGATGGCAAGGCGATTGAAGTAGCGCGCGGTATTCTGATCGATCGGCTTGATCTGGGGATCAACGAGCGATGCGATCGTGGTCGCGAAAGGCGGGTGGAGATGCATCACGACCCGCGCCTGGGGCAGCTGCCTGTGCATCTGGCCGTGGATGGCCCAGGCCGTCGGATCGACGTCCGGCCGTCCCTCGACGCCTTGCTCATCATCAAGGTCGAACAGAACGAGATCGCTCGCCTTGACGCGCGAGAAGTGCCGCCACTTTGGATTCATCAGGAACCGGCGCCCGTCGGCGGAGATCGCAGCGCTGAAATGGTTGGCGACGGCCTCGTGCATGCCAAGCCTGGCGATGCTGCGGAAGGCGGCCGCGAGATCAACTCGAAGCTGCTGCTCTTCCGGCGAGGCGGCGGAATTCGTCATCGATTGCTCCTCCGAGCGGCGAGGTCAGGCAAGCGAGACTTATGGATTCCATTGCCGAGGTAAAATAAGAAAATCGTCGCCGCTGATTACCTGAAAGC
The DNA here is from genome assembly GCF_000282615.1 of Bradyrhizobium sp. YR681. Taxonomy (GTDB): domain Bacteria; phylum Pseudomonadota; class Alphaproteobacteria; order Rhizobiales; family Xanthobacteraceae; genus Bradyrhizobium. The sequence goes on from NZ_AKIY01000230.1 coordinate 25,206, forward strand.
TATAGCGATCGATCGCCAACGCCGAAGGCGAAAAGATCAATGGTTGATCACTGTTCGCCCAATAATTCCGCAACCGGATCGATTAGGCGTCGTCTAAGCAAAGGACCCGGTTTTCGTAATTTACACCTTGCGGATCCGGAAGGCTTACTTTGTCCGAGTTGACCTGACAGGATCTGTAATGGACGCGATCCGCGCCGCTCCACCTCTCCGAAGCCGCCGCCGCAGCGACGTGTTTCGTATGTTGTGGCGATCGTCGCGCGACGCACAGGAGACGGCCGCCGGGCTCATCGTGCCGGATCACGCCTCGGCATCGATGCCGACCGGCCCGGCGGTATCGACGGTCAAGTTGCACGTTCGTGGCATCTCGAAGGCTTACGGCGACGCAACCGTGCTCGGCCCGGTCGAGTTGAAGGTGGTTGCCGGCGAGCTCCTTGCGGTACTCGGTCCATCCGGGTCCGGCAAGACGACGCTCCTCCAGATCGTCTGCGGTCTGGTCGAACCATCGGGCGGCCAGCTGATCATCGACGGCCGTGACGAGACCGACAATTCCGCGGACAAGCGTGACATCGGCGTGGTGTTTCAGAACTACGCACTGTTTCCTCACCTCACGGTCCGCGAGAACGTCGCATTCCCGTTGCAGATGCGGCGACTGCCGGCGGGCGAAATCAAGAGCCGGGCCGAAGCGACGCTCGCGATGGTCGGGCTGTCCGACTTCGCCAACCGCTTTCCCCGCGAGCTGTCCGGCGGCCAGCAGCAGCGCGTCGCGCTCGCGCGCTGCTTCGTCTATCGGCCGTCGCTGATCCTGATGGATGAATCCCTGTCCGCGCTCGACAAGAAACTCAGGGAAGACATGCGGATCGAGATCAAGCGGCTGCACCGCGAAACCGGCGCAACCATCATCTTCGTGACGCACGATCAGGAAGAGGCCCTCGCGCTGGCCGACCGCATTTGTCTGATGAACGAGGGCCGGATCGAGCAACTCGGCGCACCCGAGGATATCTACGAACGGCCGGCCAACGTCTTCGTCGCCGATTTCATCGGCGCATCCAACCTGATCCATGGCAGCATTGCTGCCAACGGATGCCTTGAGACACGCGATGGCGTCCTTCCGCTCCCGGACGGTTGCGATATGCAGCTCGGCCGACCGGCTGCGCTGGTGGTGCGCCCGGAAAAGCTCGTTCTTTGCGAGGGCGACGAGGCGCTGCTGAGCGGCCGTGTTCAGGAAAGCATCTATGCGGGCTCGGAGACGCGGCTTCTGGTCCGGCTCGCCAGCGGCACGCTGATCACCGCGCGTCGTGCAGCCGGCCTGCCACCGGTCGAAATCGGTGAAAACGTCTTTATCCGGTGGGACCGTAACCAGGCCCGGGTCCTCGAAAGCAGTCCATCAATGTCGGGCGCGTAACACCGCGCCATCACATCGTGTCCTTCCCGACCAGTGCATCACGGAGAGAACAGCAATGTCCGCCACCACGCCCATCTCACGACGAAAGCTTCTGAAAACAGCGGGCGTGGCCGCCACCGGCATCGCGCTGCCGGCGGTCTGGCCCGGACGGGCCGGTGCAGCCGAGCAGATCACCGTCGCCGACGTCGGCGGCGCCCCGGGCGCCGCGCTGCGCACCGCCTTCTATGATCCGTTCGAGAAGGCCACCGGCATCCGCGTCGAAGGTGTTGCCCACGAATCCGATCCGGTCACGCAGTTCAAGGTCATCGTCGACACGAACAGCAAGCTCTGGGACGTCTGCATGGTCACCCCCGACGACGTGCTGCGCCTGACCCAGGACAAGAACTATCTCGAGCCGCTCGAGATCACCAAGGGTCCGGATGACGAGCTGATTTCGGGCGCGCTGATGCCGAACTGGTTCGGCTTCTCGGCCTATGGCATCGTGATGGCCTACCGCACGGACGTTTACAAGAAGGAGGCCCCGACGGGCTGGGCCGACTTCTGGAACACGACCAAGTTTCCGGGACGCCGCGGCCTGTACCGCAATCCCAAGGGCGTGCTGGAATCGGCGTTGCTCGCCGATGGCGTGGCGCCGAAGGATCTCTACCCCCTCGACGTCGATCGCGCCTTCAAGATGATGGACAAGATCCGCTCCGAGGTCGCGGTGTGGTGGACCGCCGGCGCGCAGAACACCCAGATCCTGCAGAACGGCGAAGTCGACATGGCCGACACGTGGTCGGCCCGCGCCTTTGCCGCGATCGATTCCGGCGCTCCGGTCAACATCATCTGGAAGGGCCTCTACTCGATCGACGGCTGGTCGATTCCGCGGGGCACGACGAAGCTGAAACAGGCCCGCGAGTTCGTGAAATTCTCCATGCAGCCCGAGCGCCAGGCCGCCTATTCCAGCATCGTCGCCAATGGTCCGAGCAACCTCAAGGCTTACAAGTTCATCACGCCGGAACGCGCCAAGGTGCTTCCGACGCTGCCTGAAAATCTCGCCGGCCTCACCGTGCGCGACTATGCCTATTGGGGCAAGAACTACGCAGAGGTCTCGGAGCGCTTCCAGGAATGGCTCCTGATGGGCGGCAAGAAGTAGCGCCTGCGACGCGGGGAAAACATCGAGGGACGGTCATGAGCAAGAAGAAACAGATGGTGATCGGCGCGTTGGTGCATGCCAACGGATCGCACGCGGCATCCTGGTTGATGGACGAGGCGCGGCCGCACGCCTCGACCGACATCGACTACTACCGCGAGATGGCGCAACTCGCCGAACGCGGCAAGTTCGACTTCTTCTTCATCGCGGACACGCCGGCGGCGCGCACCGAGAATCTGAGAGCCTGGAGCCGGTCGCCGCTGTTCATGAACGTGCTGGAGCCGATCACGCTGCTTTCGGCCATTGCGGGGGCGACGACCCGCATCGGCCTTGGAGCCACCGCATCCACCAGCTTCTACGAACCCTATAATGTTGCGAGGCTGTTCGCCTCGCTGGACCACATCTCGCATGGCCGCGCCGCCTGGAACGTGGTGACCTCCGCCAACGACTACGCGGCGCGCAATTTCGGTCTCGAACGGCTGCCCCCGCACGCCGACCGCTACACCAAGGCGAAGGAGTTCCTCGAAGTCGTCGAAGCGCTCTGGGACACCTGGGAAGACGGCGCCTTCGTCTACGACAAGGAGACCTGCCAAAGCTTCCTGCCCGAGAAGCAGCATCTGGTCGACCACAAGGGCAAATACTTCACCGTGCATGGCGCGCTCAACATCGAGCGTTCGCCGCAGGGCCGCCCGGTCATCATCCAGGCCGGCGCGTCCGACACGGGCCGGGATTTCGCGGCCGAACATGCCGAAGTGGTGTTCGGTTCGAGCGGCAATCTCGACGCCGCCAAGGCCTTCTACAGCGATCTCAAGGCCCGAATGGTCAAGTTTGGCCGTCGGCCTGATGACTTGAAGATCGCATCGGGCATTTCGGTCGTGATCGGCGAGACCGAGCAGGAGGCACGCGACAAGCTCGATCGCTGGCAGGACCTGGTCCATCCCGACGTCGGCGTCTTGCGCCTCGGGCAAGACCTCGAAACCGACCTGTCGGATCTGCCGCTCGACGAGCCGGTGCCGGTCAGCCGGATTCCTGCGACGTCCAACCTCCACAAGGCCTATTTCGACGAGATCGCCGGCCTGATCCGGCAGGGCCTGACGTTGCGCGAGATCGCGCGCCGCTTCAATCGCGCCAAGGCGACGTTCTGCGGCACCGCGACCCAGGTGGCCGATCACATGGAAGCCTGGATCGACGCAGGCGCCTGCGACGGCTTCATGATCTCGTTCGTCGCACTGCCGAGCACGATGACCGACTTCGTCGAGAAGGTGGTCCCGGAGCTGCAGCGGCGCGAACGGTTCCGCCACGACTATGAAGGACGGACCCTCCGCGAGCACCTTGGCCTCGCGCGGCCCGAGAACCGCCACACCTCACTGGCGACGACGCCGCTTGCCAAGCGCGCATAGACCGGGATGACCGCGCTGCGACGGACCGAACGAGGACATTGAAAGATGGCCGAGACGACGTCTCTCGGAGTTGCCGAGCATCCGCGCACCAAGGCGCGCAAGCTCAAGCTCGATCCGCTGTGGCTGGCGCTGCCTGGCCTCGGTTTCCTGGCCTTGTTCCTGGTCTGGCCGACCGCGCAGATGTTGTCCGTGAGCGTGATTGACAAGGTCACGGGCGCACTGACCTTCGCACCGTTCCTGCGCATCTGGAACGGCGGCCCCTATCTCACCGTGCTCTCGACGACATTCCAGGTCGCGTGCTGGACCACGATGTTCTGCCTGGTGCTGGGTTATCCCCTCGCCTATTGGCTGTCGCAAAAGCCGCCCCGGCAGCAGCGTATCGCCGCGCTGTTCGTGCTGCTGCCGTTCTGGACCAGCGCGCTGATCAAGAACTTTTCCTGGCTGGTGCTGCTCGGGCGCAACGGGATCATGGCGAAGACCATGGCCGCGATCGGCCTGAAGGGCGGAGATCAATTGCTGTTCGGGCGCACCACCGTCATCTTCGCCATGGTGCACACGCTGCTGCCGCTGGCGGTCGTCACGATGCTGCCGGTCATGAACCAGATCGATCGCCGCCTGACGATGGCGGCATCGACGCTCGGCGCCAACGGCGCGCGCGCATTCTGGCAGGTGTTCTTCCAACCCTCGGTGCGCGGCGTCGCTTCGGCTGGGCTCCTGGTTCTCGTTGCCTCGCTCGGCTTCTTCATCACGCCGGCGCTCGTCGGCGGCGCCAGGGACACCATGATCGGGCAGCTCATCATCCTGCAGATCAACGAACTGCAGAATTGGCAGCTCGGCAGCGCGCTCGCCGCGATTCTCCTGGTCTCGACCATCACGATCTGCTTCATCTATGACCGCATCTTCGACCTGTCGGCGGTGACGACAGGCAGCGGCCGGACGACAAAAGCCGACGGCCCGGTGCGCCGTGCCGGGCTTGCCATCGTCAACGCCGCCGGGCTGGTTTTCGGCGCGATCGAGGAGGCCTGGAAGCGCAATATTCGCGGCCTGCGCGGGCGCGTCCTGCTCTCGGTCTATGCCTGGGTCATGATCGCCCTGCTGCTGGCACCGATCATCGCCTTTGTGCCGATGGCCTTCACCGGCTCGAGCTTTCTGTCGTTTCCACCTCCCAATTGGAGCGCGCGCTGGTTCGAGCAGTTCTTCGCCTCCCCGCTCTGGCTCGGCGCCATAACCCGTTCATTCGGCATCGGGTTCGCGGCTGCGGCCATCACGCTGCTGATCGCATCGATGGCGGCCTATGGCGTGGCCAGGACTCGCAGCCGACTTGGCGGCATCGCATTCTTGCTCTGCCTCTCGCCAATGATGGTCCCATCCATCGTCATCGCGATCGCGCTGTTCTATCTGTTCGCGAGGATGGGGCTGGTGGCGAGCAACATCGGCATCACCATCGGTCACACGATTATCGCCATGCCGGTGGTGTTCATGATCATGCTGGCGACCTTCAAGGGCTACGACTGGAAGCTTGACGCGGCGGCCTCGACGCTCGGCGCCGGACGGCTGCGCACCTTCTGGCGCATCACCTTGCCGCTCGTGGCAGGTGGCCTCGCCGTCGGCTTCGTAACCGGTTTCCTGCAATCGTTCGAGGAACTGACGATCGCGCTGTTCGTCGGCGGCGGGATCAAGACGACCTTGCCGAAGCAGATGTGGGATGGAATCCTGCTCCAGGTCAGCCCCGTCATCGCCGCAGCATCCGTCGTTGTCCTCATTGTCGTGATCGTCATGTTTGCGATCATCGAAGTGCTTCAGGCGCGCCGGTCGCGCTCTTCCGGCTCAGTCGGCGCCGGCGGTTCCTGAGGGGCTGCACAACGCACACTGCAAAGCGCCGCAAAGATTCCCGTGTACGCCTTGCTCGGTCGCCAGAACTAACCTGCACATCCGGCCAAATCGCACGCGGCGTCTCGGCTGGACCAAAGGTCAGGCGGCCGCTCGTTTTCCAAGGAGGTGGGCGCAGCCCATCAACACGACCGTCAGCACGATGGTCAGGGTTGAAACCGCCGCGATGGTTGGCTCGATCTGATAGAGCAAATCGTCCCACATGCGGCGCGGCAGCGTGACCGCGCCGGAGCCGGATATGAACAGCGCAACGACCAGCTCATCGAACGACGTGATGAAGGCGAACAGGGCGCCGACCAGAACGCCGGGGCGGATCAGCGGCAGCGTGATCTGGAAAAAAGCGCCGATGGGTGTAGCGCCGAGGCTCAGCGCCGCCTGCTCCAGGCGGGGGTCGATGCCCGCGAGGCTGGCGTTCACGCTGGTGACGACGAAGGGCACCGCAAGACAGGTATGGGCGAAGATCAGGCCGGCCGGCGTGCCGACCAAGCCGTAGCGCGCGAAGGCGTAGTAGATGCCGATGGCCACGACGATCACCGGCACGATCAACGGCGACAGGATCAGCGCCGAGGCCAGAACGCGGAGTGCTTTGGGCAGGCGGGCGATGCCAAGCGCTGCCAGCGTTCCGAGCAGCGTCGCCAGCACGACCACGGCGGCTGCGACCCAGAGGCTGAGCCATGTCGAGCGCAACCAATCGTCGCTGCCGAAATAGACACTGTACCAGCGCAACCCGAACGCTGGCGGTGGAAACGTCAGGTAGGTCGCCGAAGAAAACGAGACCACCATCACGACGACGATGGGCAAGGCGAGGAACAGGAGGATGAGGCCCACGAGCATCGCCGGCAGCGCGCGGGCGACTGTCATCGTGCGCTCGCTCGGAGCGTATGGCCGACACCAGGCAGCCGATAGAAAACCGCGATGATGGCGAGCGCCGTTGCCAGCAGCAGGACCGACAGGGTCGCTGCATAGGCCCAGTTGAGCTGATCGACCTGTTGGGCGATCAGCATCGATAGCGTGATCTCGCGCGTGCCGCCGACCATGGCCGGCGTGATGTAGAAGCCCAGCGCCAGCACGAATACCAGCAGCACGCCGGCGGCGACGCCCGGCATGGAGAGCGGCAGCGTTATCTGCCGAAAGGTCGCCCACGGCGTGGCGCCCAGCCCGGACGCCGCGCGCGCCAGCGACGGATCGATCTGTCGGAGCGCATTGGCGATCGGGAGAACCATGTAGGGCAGCAGGATGTGAACCATCGCGATCTGGGTCGCCAGCGGCGTATTGAGGATGCGCAACGGCCGGTCGATCATGCCTGCCGCGAGCAGCGCCTCATTGATGAGGCCGTGCCGGCCCAACAGCACCATCCAGGCGTAGCTGCGGACCAACACGCTGGTCCAGAATGGCAGCAGGACCAGAAACAGGATCAGCGGCGCGTAGCGCGGCGCGCGCACCAGCGAGAGAGCGACGGGATAGCCCAGCAGCAGCGCCCCCGCCGTGACGGTCAACGACGTGTAAAGCGTGTTCGAGAAGACTTTCAGGAACACCGTGTCGCCCGGCAGGGAGGCATAATGCGACAGCGTCCAGCTGGGATCGTTGACGCTGCGCATCAACATCGACAGCACCGGCAATGCATAGAACACGAGCATGAACAGCAGAAGCGGTGCCGCCAGCAGCAGCGGCATGACCGGCCGCCAGGACAACCGCCAGGGCAGCCGCACGCCGCTCTGCCGCCCGGCGGCCAGTCCTTCGAAACGGATTTCGACCCCCTCAGACAAGGATCGTATCCGCGACCGACCAGGCGATCTCCGTCCGCTCGCCGACCGCGCGGCGCCGGATCGCCGCACTCGACGGTTCTTTCAACACCATCGCGGTACCGTCGCGTGCCTGCAACATGTAGCGGCAGCGTTCGCCGGCAAACACCGCCTCGGTCACGGTGACGCTGAGACGGTTCTGCGGCGCGGTCGAAGCAAAGGCGCCGTCGGCGAAGCGGATACGCTCAGGACGCGTCGTCAGCATGACCTTCTCGCCGGTGGCGGGCCGGCCCGGACACAAGGCACGGACGATGGACCCTTCGCACTCGGCCACCACGATATCGTCCTCGACGCCGCGCACGATGGCCGGGAGGAAATTCGACTCGCCGAGGAAGGAGGCGACGAAACGGCTGCCCGGCCGGTCATACAGATCCTCGGGCCGTCCGACCTGCGCCACCAGTCCTCCATTCATGACGGCGATACGGTCCGACATGGTGAGAGCCTCCTCCTGGTCGTGGGTGACATAAATGAAGGTGATGCCAAGTTCGGCGTGAAGGCGGCGCATCTCCAGTTGCAGATTCTCGCGGAGCTGCTTGTCGAGCGCGCCCAGGGGTTCGTCCATCAGAAGAAGGCGCGGCTTGAACACGATGGCGCGCGCGAGCGCGACCCGCTGTTGCTGGCCACCGGACAATTGGCGCGGGTAGCGCTCGCCATGGTCGGGCAATTGCATCAGCGCCAGCGCCTCGCGGACCAGCTTTTCCCGCTCGGCCTTGCCCACGCCGCGCTGCTTGAGCGGAAATCCGATATTGTCGGCTGCGGTGAGATGAGGAAACAGAGCGTAGTTCTGGAACACCATGCCGATGTTGCGGCGATAGGGCGGCATGGCGACGACCGACTTCCCGTCGATGGCGATGTCGCCGCCGGTCGGCGTCTCGAAGCCGGCGATCATCATCAAGGTCGTCGACTTGCCGGATCCGCTCGGTCCCAGCAGCGTCAGGAACTCGCCGGAGAGAATATCCAGCGAAACGCCGGCGACCGCCGCCACGCGATCATAGCGCCGTTCCAGGTTGCTGAGCGATACCGACGCGCCGCGGCCAGCCCCGGTCATCGTCGTCAGCTCAGCAGCCATTTGTTGAAGCGACCAACAACCGTGTCGCGATTGTCGATCCACCAATCATAGTCATAGTTCACGAGCTGCGATTTGATGGCGGGGGCGCTGGGCAGCACGGCCAGCCGTTCCGGCGGGATGTAGTCGTTCGACTTGGCGTTGACCTGACCATAGGGGATTCCGAAGGCGATGCGCGCCTGGGGGATCGCCATGGTCGAATAGGCTACGAACTTCATCGCATTCGTGGCGTTCTTGGCGCCCTTGGGGATGCCCCAGGCGTCGCGCTTCATCAGCCCCTGATTCCAGCATATTGCGGCGGGAACGTTCGCCGCCTGCAGCGCAGCCATGCGACCGTTCCAGACGGTTGTCATGGCGACCTCGCGGTCGGTCAGAAGCTGGACCGGCACCGCGCCCGTGTCCCACCATTTGACGACCGCCTTCTTGATCCCCTCGTAGCTTGCGAAAGCCTTGTCGATATCGAGCGGATAGAGCTTGTCGGCCGGCACGCCGGCCGCCATCAGGGCGAATTCCATCTCGGGCCAGCCGCCGGCGCCGGTGCCGCCCATGGCCCGGTCGCCGGGAAATTTCTTGGTGTCCCAGAAGTCTGCCCAGCCTTTGGGCGCGGCGCCCTTGAAGGCGTCGGTCCGATAGCCCATCACCTGCGCCCACACCAGCATCTCGAGGCCGTATTCGAAGCGGTAGGCGGCGCCGACACCGTCGTCGATCAGGGAATAGTCGATCTTCTCGAAGTAGTCGCCTTGCTTCTGCAGGTTCATGATCGAGCCGCGGCTGAGCTGGGCGATGTCCCATTCGACGTTGCCGGTCTCGACCATGGCCTTGATCTTGGTCGGGTTGGTGCCGGGAAAGGCATGCACCTTGATGCCGGACAACCTCTCGAACGGCTCGAAATAAGCCTTTTGCTGGGTCTCCTGCATCGTGCCGCCGAAGGTGGCGATGCGAACCTCGCCGCTGCCCTTCAGGATGTCGGGGATCGTGGTCTGCTCCGGCCACGCGGCCTCGGCGTGACCAGGGCGGATGAACGGCGCCGCAAGGCCTGCGCCCAGCAGACCGATTGCCGTGCGGCGGTTGAATTTGGTCGGAGAACGATGATCGCGCATGACGGCTTTCTGCCTTCCTGCTTGGGGTGATCAGTACGCCAGAAGATTGTCGCGGAAGTGCTTGTGCTCGTAGGCCTTGCGCATCAGGCCGCGATCCTGCAGCGCCGGCACCAGCCCGTCCTCGATCTCGGCGAGTGTGCGGCGGTTGACGTTGGGCATCGAGAAAAGGAATCCGTCGCCGCCGACGTCCTGCATCACCTCGCCCATCTGTGCGGCGACGGCGTCGGGTGTGCCGCAGAGCTCGACCGACAGGTCGACCGCATTGAAGCTCGCCATCGTCTCCCGGATCGAGCGCCCTTTCGCCATCAGGCGGTACTGCTCGAGATTCTGCTGATGGCCGTTGGTGGTCACATCGTCGGGCAGCGGCTTTTCGAGATCGAACTTGCCGAAGTCGATATTGGTCACCTTGCCGAAATGCGCGAGCCGCTCGTCGATGCGTTCCATCGCGATGGCGGCCCGCCTCTTCTTGCGCTCCTGGGCATCCTGCATGGTGTCGCCGAGGATCGGGTTGATGAGATAGAGCACCTTGCAATCGGAGGGTTTGCGGCCGCATGCGATCATGTGCTTGTGGACGTCGTCGCGGTAGGAACGCATCGCCTCGATGCCCTTGACGTGGACCACGATGGTGTCGGCATGGGCGGCGGCGAATTTGCGTCCGCGCGGCGAGCCGCCGGCCTGGGCGATCACGGGTCGGCCCTGCGGCGCCGGCCCCGAGTTGAGCGGACCGCGCGTCTTGTAATACTTGCCGCTGTAATTGACGGCGTGCACCTTGCTGTGATCGACCAGCACGCCGCTCTTGCGGTCGGCGATGATGGCGCCCGGCTCCCACGAATCCCACAGGCCGTTGCAGACCTCCATGTATTCGTCAGCCATGTCATAGCGCAGATCGTGCTCCGGCATGCCCGGCATGCCGAAGTTCATGGCCGCGAAGTCCGAACTGCCGGTGACGGCATTCCAGCCGATGCGCCCGCCCGACACCTGGTCGAGCGTCGCCACCAGGCGGGAGAGCAGATAGGGATGGTAGGCGTATGTTCCAAAAGTAGGCACGATGCCGATGCGCGATGTCACCTGCGTCATCAGCGCCGCCACCACTGACGGATCCTGACGCGGCACCGCGATGCCGTTCTTGAGATAGATGTCGGTCGAGCCACCGAAGCTCTCGCCGACATAGGACGAATCTTCGAGCAGGATGTAGTCGAAGCAGGCGCGCTCGAGCGCACGCGCCGCGTTCAGGAACAGCTCAGGCTCCATCCAGGTCTGGCCGATATGTCCGGTCCAGGATTCGCCCCAGGCCTGCACGCTCGATCCCTGAAGGAACCAGGCCAAGTGAAATGGTTTGGTGGGCATCTCGGCTCCATAACCACGATCAAGTTGCGGGATCGACCGAATGAACTAAGCAAGTACTGTGCCGACCTCCTACGCGCTGTCGTCGTGGAGGCTGGTAACAGCACTCCGGTCATGCCTGGAGAAGCGGTCCGTCCCGATCGCTTCGGGTCGCTTTTGGCGCCCGTGCGTGCTGAAAACTTAAGCTCGGGCATACGTCGAGAAGAAATTGCACGCGACAAGGGCGACCGAGACCGCGATCGCTTCTCCCCACGCAACGCCAATCTGCGATATTTCCTTCGATCGTTCGCGTGAAACCCGGAAGGCTTGTCGAACGGAAGGTTCAAATCGCGGAAGCGCAACCACCGCGTTGTCAACGCTGCGGGCCTGACGTCTAACGAAGGCGGCTGCAGATTTTCGCAGCAGAGATGCCGGCAATGCGACCCAGCACCGTCGCCGTCAGCAGGCCATTGCCCGAAAGATATCCGCTGGCCTGCGCCCCGGAAACTCCGGCCGCCGCGCCACCCGCGGCGAAAAGGTTGGGCAATGGGTGGGCATCCCGGTCGAGCACGCGCGCGTGGCGATCGACGGCAAGACCTCCCTGGGTGTGAAAAAGCGCACCCGTCACACGAACGGCCTTGAAGGGCGGCAACAGCGGCGCGACGCCGGCAAAACTCCGCCCGAATGCGTCGGCGTCGCCACTTTGCTTGAGACCTGCGACCGCTGCGAAAGTTTCCCCAAGGGCATCGGCCGGCAATTTAAGACGCACTGCCAACGCCTCGATGCTGTCAGCCTCGATCACCGCGCCGCTCGCCTCGGCGCGCCTGAAATCCTCGAACTGGCGTGCGACGGTCGCAATTCGCTCATCAAAAACACTGAATGCAATCGACTCCGGCTCGGCAATGACCGCAGCCGCCTGCTCGGAATAGCCGAGGCTCTCGTTCGAGAAGCGTCGGCCGTTTGTGTTGACCTGAAAGCCCCCTTCCATGATCGTGGCCCAGGTAATCAGAATGCCATGGGGATGTGCCACCGATCCGTGGCCCTGGTAGCCGGACATATGGAGGAGTTTTGCACCCAGCGCCTCGCCCCAGAGCGCGGCATCGCCGCGATTGCCCGGATGGCCGAAATAGAGCGCGCCCTGCATCTCCGGGATGTGTTGCGCAACCAACGCCGGATTGCCGCCATATCCGTTGCAGGCGAGGATCAAGGTATCGCACCCGATCGCGTCCCGCGTTCCATCCGGTCGCGTTATCTCAAGTCCGTGAATGCGACGCTCGGCATCGCCAAAGAGCCCGGTGACGGCCGCTTGCACCATCAACGGCAAGCCAGCCTCCTCGACCGCTTGCCGCAGACGATCGATCAACTCGGCGCCGGATCGGCTCGGCAGACCATGCATCCGGCGCGCCGCATGGCCCGGATAGTCGAAATCATGCACCACGGAAAATGGCAGGCCATGGCGATCGGCAAGCCATTCGACCGTAGGACCAGACTGCGCTGCGACGAGATCGACGATCGCATCATCGGCCTCTCCATGTGCCTTCTTGCGGATATCAGCAGCAAAGAGCTCCGGCGTATCGACGATGCCGTGCAATTTCTGAAACCGCGTTTCCGCAGCCGGTATCAGCCCGGCCGATAAAGCGGTCGAACCGCGCGGAAGGGGATCGCGCTCGAAAATCGCGACCTCCGCGCCGGCCTCGTGGGCAGCGAGCGCGGCGCAAAGACCTGCCGCCCCGCCCCCGACGACAAGAACCGAAATAGTTGTCTCGAAACCCTCGGACGGAACCGGCTTGATGGTCACCGCTTCGTCTCCGCCAGCATGTCGGCGATGGTTGCCACCCGGGCAACCGGCTTCAATGCCGCGATGGCGGTCTGGTGGGTGGCATCGTCGAAGGCGGCACAGCCGTCGGATAGCACGACGGCTTCGATATCCCGCACATGCGCATCGCGCACCGTCGACGCCACGCCACCATTGGTGACGATGCCGCCGACGACCAGCCTGTCGATTGAAAACTTCCGCAGCAGCCATTCAAGCCGCGTCATGTAGAACGCCGAATAGGCGATCTTCTCGATCTGCAGGTCCGAAGGCGCCAATTCATCGACAAGCGCGTGGCCCCAACTGCCCGGCGCGAAATCGCCCTTGCACAGGAATGGTCGCAGCGCTTTCAGATGCGGCGAGATCAGCGGTTCGCCATCTTTGCCGGGGACCAGCGTAAAATGCGTCGAGATGATCCAGCCACCCGCAGCGCGAAAGACGTCAGCGAGCGGCTTCAGCCGCGAAGGCAGCGCTGCAATCGAAGCGGCGCCCTGCCCGCCTCGCGCGTAGGCGCCGTCGGGATGCAGGAAATCGTTCTGCAGATCGACGATCAGCAATGCCGTGCGCGTTACCGGAATCGGATCACCACTCATGCCGATTGCCTTTCGATGATGATGTTGCCGAGCGCATCCACGCGCGCAACAAGACCAGGTTCAACCACGGTGGTGGCGTCGCCTTGCTCCAGGATCGCCGGTCCGGAAATCACCGCGCCGACCGGCAGTTCGAGCCGCGACCAGATCGAGGTGCGATGCCAGGCGCCGTCGAACCAGACATTGCGGTCCTCGAGCTTCGCCTTGTCGATCGATGCATCGGCAGACGGTGCCAGTGCGGCGAGGTCGAAATGCGGCCGCCGGCCGATGGCGGCGGTGCGCAGCGTAACGATCTTGACCGGAATGCCGGGCAATTTGCGACTGAACTGCGCCTGGTAGGAAGCCTCAAAGGCCTGCCTGATCATCCCGGCATCGATACCGGTGGTGGTGTCGCCGAAAGTGACCGGCAGCGTCACCCCGATGGTATGGGTTTGCCCGACATAATGCATATCGAGTTCGTAGATCACATCTATGCGGTCGACCTGGACGCCCGCCGATGCGACCACGGCATGCGCCGCCTTGCCTTCCGCGATCATCCGCTGGTCCAGCCTCGTTGCGTCGAGACCTTCCAGCATCAAATTGACGGTCTGCACCTGGTCATGCCGGAGATCGGCGATGACGCAGCCGAGCGCCGACGTGATGCCCGGAAAGCGCGGAACCAAAGCCAGCTTCAGCCCCACCTCGCGCAGCAGCGCGCCCGCATGCAGCGCGCCGCCGCCACCGAACGGCATGATGGCGAAATTGCCGGGGTCATGACCGCGTTCGATCGACACCAGCCGGATCGCGCCGGCCATGCGCGCATTGGCGATCCGCACGATGGCCTCCGCGGCCGCCATCGCATCCAGCCCCAGCGGATCCCCGACATGGCGAAGAATTGCCGCTTTCGCCGCCTCGACATCCAATCGCGCGAGCTTGCCCCCGATCGGCCTCTCGGCGTTGATGCGGCCGAGCACCACATTGGCATCGGTCAGTGTCGGCCGATCATTGCCTGCCCCGTAGCTGACCGGCCCCGGCACCGAGCCGGCGCTCTCCGGACCGACCTGCAGCAATCCACCGCGATCGACATGCGCGATCGAACCACCGCCGGCGCCGATCGTCGTGATCTCGATCATCGGCGTGCGGATCACCAATCCGAAATCAATCGTGGTCTGCGCCGCAAGCGAGGCCTGGCCGCCGGCGATCAGGGACACGTCGAAAGAGGTGCCGCCGAGATCGCCGGTGATGACATTGTCAAAACCGGCGGCGCGGGCAATGGCCCCGGCAGCGATCACGCCGGCGGCGGGGCCGGACAGCGCGGTGCGCACCGGGAATTTTCGTGCCATCGCCGTCGACATGACGCCGCCATTCGACTGCACGATGTGAAACTGCCCTTTGAAGCCTTCACCGCTCAGAGCATCCTGCAGTCTGCCGAGATACCGGCCGACCAGCGGCTGCAGATAGGCATTGAGCGCCGTCGTGGAGGTTCGTTCGAACTCCCGGATCTCGGGCAGGATTTCGCTGGAAGCAACCACGTCGTCATTGGGCCAGACCGCGCGTGCGGCAGCGAGCGCAGCGCGTTCATTGGCCGGATTGGCATAGGCGTTGATGAAGACGATCGCGAGCGCCTCGGCTCCGGCCGCCAGCAATTTGCGCGCCTGCGCCTGAATTTCCGCGGGATCGACGGCCGTGCGAATGCTGCCGTCAGCCAATACCCGCTCGTCGACTTCAAGGCGCATGTCGCGATCGACCACCGGCACAAAATCGCCCCACAGGCCCCAGGTATGCGGCCGGTCGCGACGGCGCATTTCCAGCACATCGCGGAATCCCGCGGTCGTGATCAGGCCGATGCGTGCTCCCTTGCGCTCCAGCAAGGCGTTGGTACCGACCGTCGTGCCATGCACGATCGCGCCGAAGTTGCTGATCTGCCCGAGGACCTTAAGACCGAGCAGAAACCCTTCAGCCTCGTTGCCACGCTGCGAGGGCACCTTGGCGGTGCGAAATTGCGCGCGGTCCTGGTCATAGAAGAACAGATCGGTAAACGTTCCGCCGACATCGACACCAATGATCGAGGAGCCGCTCATGACTTCACTCCGAACGCCACGGCATCCGTGCTGATATAGCCAAGGCGAAGGTCGCGCTCGACCTTTGCCGGATCGCGACTGACAGCCGGACCGAATCCGCCGCCGCCGGGCGTTTCAAGCCGGACCCGCTGTCCCTTGGCGATCTTCACGTCGGTAATCTTTG
The DNA here is from genome assembly GCF_000282615.1 of Bradyrhizobium sp. YR681. GTDB lineage: Bacteria > Pseudomonadota > Alphaproteobacteria > Rhizobiales > Xanthobacteraceae > Bradyrhizobium. The sequence goes on from NZ_AKIY01000230.1 coordinate 40,947, forward strand.
ACGCCAGCGGCGGTGACGACTTGCCGCCCGGCGTGTCGAAGACGAAGCGGTTCAGGGCCGCCGCGCCGCCGCCATTGACGCCGAACGGCGCGAACTTGCCCCGCTCGCCCAGCAGGAACACGTCGGCACCGGTCTCGCCGAGGGCTTCGATCTCGTAGATGGCGCCGAGGCCGCCGCGATGCTGGCCGATCCCGGCGCTGTCCGGACGCAGCGCCCATTGCGTGAACATGACGGGATAGGAAGCTTCCAGGATCTCGACGGGCGGAATCGTCGCCATCGAGATCGGATTGTTGCCGTGGTTCAATCCATCGCTGAGGGGGTTGCCGCCGAGCCCGCCGCCGAAAAACGAGAACATCACCCAGCGCGAACCGTCATTGCGATACCCCGCGAGCGACAAGGCGTTGATGGTGCCGAACGGCGCCGCCATGGCGCGATCCGGCGCGGCGATGGCGATAGCGCCAAACACGACGCCGATGACGCGCAGGATGGTTTCGGTGTAGCCGCCGACCGGACGCGGCGCCTTGACGCCGAGCAGGGTCGTCTCAGGAATGATGAAGGTGATCGGCTCGAGACAACCGGCATTGGCGGGCACGTCGGTAAAGACGTGCTTGAGCGCCACGTAACAGCAGGCGGCGGCGGTCGCATAGGCGATGTTGAGCGGGCCGGCGCAGGGCGGTGACGACCGGGAGAAATCCAGCACCATGGTCTCGCCGGCGATGGTGAGATCAAGCGCGATCTTCAGCGGCTCGTCGGCGACGCCGTCATTGTCGAGAAAGTCCTCGAAACTGTAGACACCGTCGGGCAGGGCGCGGAGATTCTCGCGCATCAACGCCGACGCCCTGCGGGTGAAGACATCAAGCGCCGCCGAAATCGTGTCCTCGCCGTAGTCGTCGAGCAGGCTGGCAAGGCGGCGTTCGCCGAGCGCCAGAGCATTGAGCTGCCCGTTCAGATCGCCGAAATTCGATGTCGGCACGCGGCTGTTGGCGGCAAGGATATCGATCATGTCTTCGTTGATCACGCCGGCGCGGAACAGTTTTATCGGCGGAAACCGCACACCCTCCTGAAAGCTTTCGGTGGCGCGAGAATTGAAGCCGCCAGGTACATTGCCTCCGATGTCCAGCCAATGGCCAACCGAGGCGATCCAGCAGAACACCCGATCGTTGCGGTAGATCGGCCGGACCAGCCGGAAGTCGTTGAGATGCGTGCCACCCTCATAGGGGTCGTTGAACAGGAATGTATCGCCGGGCTGCAGATGATCACGGCCGGAGGCGGCATCGCGCGCGACCTTGTCGATCACCGCTTTGACGGCAAAAGCCATCGCGCCGACAAAGATCGGCAGGCCGGTGGTCCCTTGAACCAGGGTCGCGCCGGTCTCGGCGTGATAGAGACCATGACAGGCATCGCGGGCCTCGGCGATGATGGGATTGAAGGCCGAACGATAGAGCGTGGCGTCCATCTCGTCGGCAATCTGCTCGAGGCGCCCCTTGAGCACAGCCAGGGTTACGGGGTCGATCGTCTTGGTCATCTGTGCCGCCGTCATCTGGTTTTGTCGCCGGGTCCGTTCGCCGGGAATTCGTAGCTCTGCCCGAGTTCCAGCATCTGCGGCGTGCCGATGATCTCATTCAGCGTGTCGAAATCGAACATGTCACTGCGAAAGGCTTCGGTGGTGCCATCGCGCGCGAGGGTCTCGTAAAAGGCTTTGGCCGCCTTGGCGACCGCACGAACGATGCCGCCTGGAAAGATCACCAGCGAAAAGCCCAGCGCCTGCAGCTTGTCCTTGCCGAGGATGGGTGTCTGGCCGCCTTCGACCATGTTCGCCATCAAGGGCAGCCGGTCGCCAAGTCTCTGCGCGATGGCCCGAAGCTGTGCCTCGTTGCGCGGCGCCTCGACGAACAGCACGTCCGCGCCGGCCTCGGCATACCGCCCGGCGCGTTCGACGGCCTGCTCAAAGCCTTCGACCGCCACCGCGTCGGTTCGCGCGATCACCAGGGTTTCGCAGCTGAGGCGCGCGTCGGTCGCCGCCCTGATCTTGCCGACCATCTCCGTCGTCGGGATGAGACTCTTGTCCTGCAGGTGACCGCAGCGCTTTGGGAAGGTCTGGTCCTCGAGCTGGATCGCGGTGGCGCCGGCGCGCTCGAACAAACGCATGGTGCGCTGGACGTTGAGGGCATTGCCGTAGCCGGTATCGGCATCGACGATCAAAGGCGTGGCGACGCGATCGCGGATCAGACTCAGCGTCTCGGCCACCTCCGACATGGTCACGAGCCCGATGTCGGGGCGCCCGAGCCGGGTGTAGGCGATGCTTGCGCCGGACAGATAGAGCGCACGAAATCCCGCATCGGTTGCCAGCGAAGCGGTCAAGGCGTCATAAACACCGGAAGCCAGCACGATGTCCGGCCCGTGCAACATGGTCTTGAGAGACGTTTGATCAGACATCATGCCCTCCCCGATCACGCGGCAAGCAGACGCGATAAAGCGGCAAGGTCAGGCGCACGGTCCAGATCCTCGACCGCTCTGAGAATCGATGAACAATGCGCGCTGCTCCAGACCGATCCTGCGACCTCGCGGAACTTGTCCTGGACTTCCTCCGCGCTGTAGGGGTCTTCGGTATCGCCCTTGTTGGTGTAAGCTTCGGCGCTGAGAATTCGGCCATCGACCAGCGTGATTTTCACGCGCGCCGGACGAAGGCCCGGCAGCATCGTGGTGAGCGCCTTGTCCTCGCGCACCGCAACACGCCCCGCCAAAGCGAGCGTCACCGCATCGCGCCGCGCATCATCGCGAAAGGCAGCGATCGAGGCCGCACCATTGACAATCGTCGTCGCCAGCGAAAATGGCAGCGAGAACTTGGCCGCCAGCATGTTGCGGGGCTGCTGACCATCGAGCTGCGCTGCCCAGATGTAGGTATCGACATCGATTTTGGCGATATCGTCCGGCTTCAGATGGCCGCCGGCCTCCGCGATCAGACTTTGCAGCGCGTCGAGCGCGCCGTGATTATAGCGGCAGGCGGCGTGGCGCTTGAAATAGTTGCGCGCGATCTCCCACCGCGTGCCGAGATCGGCGATCATCTCCCCGGGCTGAAACTGATCGGCGATGACGGTGCCGTAGATCGTGCCGATCCCATCCGCCTCGCCGATAAATCCGGCATCCACCATCTCCCAGGCGCGCAGGCCGATTTCGTTCGAGAAGCCGGCGAAGCTGTTGCGCACGGTACCGCCTTCCAGCATGGTCCGGCGGCTTGTCGCCAGCCCGAGTGTCGATGAGACATTGATGACTTCCGCCATCTGCTCGCGGGTCGCGTTGCGCAGTTTGGCAACGGCCACCGCAGCACCCACCGTGCCCCAGGTGCCATGCGGGTGCATCGTGACGCGCAGCTTTGATGCAATGCCGATGCGCGAACCGATTTCGTAGCCGAGCGCAATGGCCAGCAACACATCCGCACCGCTTCTGCCAAGCTCTTCGGCAGCCGCCAGAACGGCCGGCACGACATGGATCCCGGGATGACCGCGCGCGAACTGATTGCCTTCGTCGATCTCCAGCATGGTGCCGGCGGTGCCGTTCAGGAATGCCGCGAGACCGGCCGGAGCACGACGGCCGGCGCCGATGACCGGAGCAGCATCGTCAGCGGACGTACGGCAGAGGCGTGCCGTCAGGCGTTGCATCTCCGGCTCCTGCGCACCCGCTGCGATCGCCCCGATGCAGTCAAACAGCACCTGCTTGGTGCGCGCCACGACATCCCCGGGAAGCTGCTCCGCCGCCACCGTTGCAGCGAAGTCGGCCCAGCGATGCAGCCATTGCGGCCGCGTGGTCTGGAGGGAAGCATTTTGCAACATCATCACATTCCCAAATAGGTCTTGGCCAATTCACTGTTTCCGGCCAGTTCGGCTCCGGTCCCGGAAAGCACCAGGCAGCCGTGCTCCATCACGTGGGCGGCATCGGCGAGCTCCAGCGACTGCATGACGTTTTGCTCGACGAGAAGGATCGTCAGTCCGACCTCGTTCAAGCGACCGATCAGCGTGAACATCTCCTCGACCAGACGCGGCGCCAGCCCGAGCGAGGGCTCGTCCAGAATGAGAAGCCTTGGTTGCCCCATCATGCCCCGGCCGATCGCAACCATCTGCTGTTCGCCGCCGGAGAGCGTGCCGGCGCGCTGCGCGAAGCGTTCCTTCAGGCGAGGAAACACGGTCAGCACCTGCTCCATGGTCCGGGCACGCTCGGCTTTCCCGCGCCGGTAGGAGCCAAGCTCCAGGTTCTCGCGCACGCTGAGATCGGGAAACAGCTTGCGGCCCTCAGGCACGTGCACGAGGCCTGCCGCAACGATATCCGCCGGGCTCTTTCGATCGATGCGTTGCCCATCGAAGATCACCTCGCCGCGTTGCGGACGGACGATGCCCGACAGGACCTTGTTCAAGGTCGTCTTGCCGACGCCGTTGGCGCCCAGCACCGCGACGATCGATCCGGCCTCGACCTCGAGACTGACGCCGCACAGCACGGAGGTGCCGTCGTAGCCGGCGACCAGGTCTTTCACTTCGAGCAGCGCTTCAGCCATGGCTGGCCGCCCCCGACGCGATCCGCGCCGCAGCGCCCGGCCCGAGATAGGCCTCGATGACCTTCGGCTCGCGCGTCACTTCGGCCGGGGTGCCTTCGGCAATCATCCGTCCTTCGGCCAGAACATAGACGTGATCGCACAGACTCATCACCGCCTGCATGACATGCTCGACCATGAGGATGGTGATGCCGTCCGCGACGAACGCCTTGATGACGGGAATGATGTCGCGCACTTCAGACGGGTTCAGTCCGGCCAGAACCTCGTCGAGCAGCAACAAGCGCGGCCTGGTCGCGAGCGCGCGGGCCAATTCCAGGCGCTTGCGCGCGGAAACCGTAAGCCCGGCCGCCGGCGCATCCAGCCGGCTTGCCAGGCCGACGCGTTCGGCAATCACGGCGGCACGGTCCAGCGCCTCATCGCGACGACGGCAATGCAGATAGGCGCCGACAGCGATATTCTCGCGCACACTCAGGCCGGCGAAAGGCTGGACGATCTGGAACGTCCTGGCGATACCGAGCGACGCCCTGCGATGCGGAGACAGGCCGGAGATCTCCGCCTCGTCAAAAACGATCGAGCCGGATGTTGGCGGCTCAAATCCGGAAATCAGGCTGAAGAGCGTCGTCTTGCCGGCGCCGTTCGGCCCGATCAGACCGGTAATCCCTCCAGCCTTCACGATCAGGCTGGCGTTGTCGACGGCCAGGAGACCGCCGAACCGTTTGCTGGCATTGCTGACGCGCAGAAGCGGAGCCGTCATGCCGGCCTCCGCGCGCGCCAGAGCCGAGCCAGCCTGGTCAGAAGACCCTGCAATCCATCGCGCGCAAAGGCGATGATCAGCACCAGCAGGATACCGAACAGCGCCAGATCGATGCCGAGAACCCGGCCCGCCACGGCTTTGGCCAATTCGCCAAGGAAATGCAGCGCGAGGGCACCGAGCAACGGGCCGAACACGGTGCCCAATCCACCGATGATCGGCCCCAAAAGCGCTTCGACCGAAATCCAGGTGCCGAAGGCGATCGACGAATCGACGAACAGGAAATACTGGACGTAAAATGCGCCCGCCAATGCGGTCATCGCTGCGGACAACATAATCGCCTTGAGTTTGACATCGAGCGTATCAACGCCAAGCGCCGCGGCGGCATCTTCGTTTTCGCGCACGGCGACGAGATAGGCGCCGAAGCGGCTCCGCTCGATGCCGCGCATCAGGAACATGACAGCGGTCACTATTGCGAGGATGATCCAGAAATAGATCGCCCGGCTCGCAAACTGAAAATTCGCGGCGGAGACCTGCAACTTGATCAGGGTGCCCGCGGCCCCGCCCGTGAAAGGCGTGGCATTGGCGATGATCCGGAACACTTCGGCGAAGGCCAGCGTGATCAGGGCAAAATAAGAGCCGCGCAGTCCCGACCGGAAACTCAAATAGCCGATGACGGCGCCAACGGCGGCTCCAATTGCGGTCGCCGTCAGCATCGCCGCGTAGGCATTGATGCCGTAACGGGTTTGCAGGATCGCATTGCCATAGGCGCCGGCACCGAAGAACGCGGCATGGCCGAAGGAAAATTGCCCGCCGTAACCGGCCAGCAGATTCCAGCCCTGCGCCGCGAGCGCAATGATCATCGCCGTGACCAGCGCATTGATGACCGTATTGGACTGGACCATCACCGGCAGCAACGCCAGCAGCAGGGCCGCGATCGCGATCGCGCCGTAAGCCCGGGCCACGCTCATGCCTTGGCTCCGAACAGTCCGGTCGGGCGGATCAGCAGCACCAGGATGAAGATGACGAAAATGCCGAGCTGGCCGAGGCTTTCGCCAAACATCAGGCCGGAAAGGCTCTCGACGACACCGACGAACAACCCGCCTGCGATCGCGCCGGGGATAGAACCCATGCCGCCGAGCACAACGATGGTGAAGGCGACGAGCACATAGGCATTGCCGACGCGCGGATGCACATAATAGGTTGGCAGCAGCAGACACGCCGCGATGGCAAGACATGCCGCGCCGAGCCCGAAGGTCACTGCGTAGATATGGGCGACATCGATGCCGGCCAGCGACGCGCCGAGCTTCTCCTTGGCGACCGCGCGGATCGCCTTGCCGGTATCGGTCTGCGCCAGGAGAATCCATAGCAGCACGGCGACGAGGCAGGAGACGCCGAAAGCCGCCGCACGCGGCAAGGCGAGGAACGTGAAGCCGAGATCGAGCGTGGAAAACCCATAGGCGACATCGACGGTCCTGGTATCGGAATTGAAGACCGCGAGCAGCAGGTTCTCGATCACGATCGACAATCCCAGCGTGATGAGCAGGATGTTTCGATCATCGCCGTGGCTGGCAGGCCCGATCACCAGGCGCTGCAAACCATAGCCGAGCCCGAAGAAGATCAACGCGAGTGGAACCATTGCGACATAGGGGTCGACTCCGGCCTGGAACGCCAGATAGGCCGCAAACATCGCCGCGCTCAGGATGGCGCCATGAGCGAAGTTGATGATGTGCAGTACACCGTAGACCAGCGTCAGCCCGACCGCGATCAGCGCATAGACCGCCCCGGACATCAGGCCGTTCAGCACGGCTGCAGCCAGTATATCGAGCGACGTCATAGACCTTGAGCCTTGGGCCCGGCGGGCCGTTTGCGAAAAGCGACGGAATTGGCGACCAGACCCGGCAGGCCGGGCTTGCCGATCGACGCGATGGAAATGATCAGGCCGGGACCGGGAACACCGGCTTGGCGTCGGCGAAGCTCGCCGGGAAGATGACCTTGATGTCGTTGTCCTGAACCTGGGTGTTGACGGGCGCAGCACCTGTGTTCTGGCCGCCGACGAATTGCGTCGGACCATAGGGCATGATGTGACCGGCAAAGGTCGAGGATGCGAGAGCCGCAACGATCGCCTTGCGGTCCGCGGACGCGGCGCGTTCGATCGCATCGGCAAGCAGCAGGACGCCCGAATAATTCAGGGCGACGTTGTAGGTGAAGAATTTGCCTGACGCCTCCACCTCTTTCTTCAGGGCCTGCGCCACCGCGTTGCGCGGGTCGTACCAATGATTGCAGTCCATGACGTTCTGTGCCGCTTCCGGAAATTCCTTGACAAAGCGGTAGTTGGACGCGGCGCCGTTAAGCACGCAGAATATTCCCTTCGGCTTGATCTTCTGCTGCTGCATGGTGCGCGCCAGCAGCACAAACTCGCCGTAATAGCTCGACGGGATGATGAGATCCGGATTCTTGGAGCGGATCTGCAGCGCCACGTTCGACATGTCGCGTGCCGGCGTCGGATGCGCGATGGTATCGAGGATCTCGAAGCCGCGCTTGGGCAATTCGGCCTGCATCAGCTTGGCAAGGCCCGAACCGAACAGGCCGTCCTCATGCACCAGCACCACGGTCCTGGCCGGCTTGCCGGCGGCATCGTTGATGGTCACCAAATTGTCGAGCGCACTCTTGGTGACGATGCCGAAGCCGGGCGCGAAGCGAAAGGTGTTGGTCAGGCCGCGGGAGACGATCTGGTCCGAAACGCCGACATCGACGATGTAGCCGAGATCATAGCGCGAGGCCGCCTGCGTTGCGGCAAGGCAGATCGGACTGGCGAAGCCGCCGACGATCGCCACGACGCCTTCTGCCGCCATGCGCTCGACTTCCGCGGTGCCGCCTTCGGGTGTCGAGCGCGCGTCGCCGAACACCATTTCCAGCTTGGCGCCCCCCAGCGACTTGATGCCGCCCTTGTCGTTGATCGCCTTGATGGCAGCCACGGCACCGATCTGGCCTTGCGCACCATCAAAGGCCAGCGCCCCGGTGACCGGCTGCAAAATGCCGATCTTGATCGCAGCGCCCTGCGCCCGCAGATAGGCCGGCATCGCCACGGCTCCGGCGACCAAAGCCGCACCGCCCTCGAGAACGCGGCGGCGCGACAAACCGGTCTTGCCTGTCTTGGACATACTGTCTCTCCATCCGATTGCGGCCGGTGTACGGGCCGAGGTCATGACGCTTTCTTGGTGATCCGATCGCCAGCCGCGGGCGCCAGCACGGTGGCCCAGCGGCGCACACCGGCGGCTTCGGTGCGAACCATTTCCATGTGCAGCGCATAGCGATCCGGCCGATACAGCGCGCTGAGATGCTCGACGCCGCTGCCGTCGGCGGCAAAAACTGTCCGCGTCGTGCCGAGTAACGCGGACCCGACTTCGACATCGAGCGCGGCCGCCACGTCGGGCGTCGCCAGCACCGCGGTCACTTCCTGCGTCGCCCGCTCGATCTGCACGCCGGAGCGCTCGAGCAGGGACAGCAGCGGTCGCGCGGCAAGATCGGCCTCGGTGTAGGTGACGCCGATGCGCTGGGGAACGTGGGTCGTCAGATGCGAGAAGGGCTGGCCGTCGATCAGGCGGACCCGCACCGAGAACTGGGTCTTCTCACCGGCGTTGAGTTTCAGCGTGGACGCAATCGCCGCCGACGGCTCGCGATAGTCGAAGGCGAGCAACCGAACCGCGGTTTCACGGCCCATCGCCACCAAATTGGCCAGCACATCGGAAAAATCCGCCACGATCGGCTTGGCCCCGCCGGCGCCGAGCACGAAGGTCCCCGCGCCGCGGCGGCGAGCGATCAATCCCTCCTGCTCCAGCTCGGCAAGCGCGCGCCTGACGGTGACGCGCGACACGCCATATTCGGCCGCCAGCGCCTGCTCGGGCGGCAACGTTCCCTGATCGTCGAGCCGGCCACCGGCGATCCGGTCGCGCAGCACCAGATAGACTTGCCTGGTCTTTGACGGTTCGACACCGGCCATGCGGCACCTTGTGCTTAATACATTTAAATGTACAGTATATGATACAACTTGAGCCGCAAGCCCATTGATCGAGCAGGAAAGTCGGAAATAAGCGGCAGATCTGGTCGGGAAACAGAATATCGGTGGGGGAGTTAGCGGCGAACTCGGACGCTCCATGACGGACACGCAACCGGCAAGTATCATCGACAAGCTCTGGGATGCCCACGCCATCACAACGCGTGAGGATGGCCAGACCCTGCTGTTCATCGACCGGCACCTCGTGCATGAGGGCTCGTTTCACGCCTTCGATCAACTCAGGACTCGCGGCGCGACGGTTGCGCGGCCCGACCTGACCTTCGGAATCGCCGACCATTATGTGCCGACCCGGCCGGCCTCCAGCGCGGCCAACACAGAGGCCGCGGGCATGATCGAACAACTGGCCCGCAACGCCCGTGAGCACGGCATTCTATCGTTTGGTCAATCCGACCAGCGCCAGGGCATCGTTCACGTCGCAATACCCGAGCAGGGCCTGACACTGCCCGGGCTGTCGATCGTCTGCGGCGACAGCCATACCTCAACCCATGGCGCGTTCGGCGCTTACGCGTTCGGCATCGGCGCGTCGGAAGTCGCGCATGTGCTGATGACACAAACGCTGTGGCAAAAGCGGCCCAAGCGGATGCGCATCGTCGTGGAGGGTCACCTGCCCGCAGGAACCGGTGCCAAGGACATCGCCCTGACGATCATCGCCAGGATCGGCGCCGACGGCGCCCAAGGCCACGCCATCGAATACGCCGGCAGCGCCATCAAAGCGCTGTCGATGGAGGGGCGGATGACGCTGTGCAACCTCTCCATCGAGGCGGGCGGACGGCTCGGCCTGATCGCGCCGGACCAGGCGACGTTCGACTATGTGCGAGGCCTTCCGTTTGCACCGCGCGGTGATGATCTCGACCGCGCCATCGACGACTGGCGCTTGCTGGCAAGCGATGCTGACGCGGCATTCGATCGGGAAGTCGTCCTCGATGGGCACGACATCGCGCCGGTCGTGACCTGGGGGACCAGTCCGGAACAGGCGGCTGCGATCGACGGGTCGGTGCCGGATCCGGCACGGATGGACGATGAGCACAAGGCAGAGGCTGCGCGCGAAGCGATCGGCTACATGGATCTTCGTCCAGGGCAGGCGCTGAGCGAGATCCGGATCGATCGGGTTTTCATCGGCTCCTGCACCAACAGCCGGATTGAAGACCTGCGCGCCGCCGCCGCGATCCTCGCAGGCCGGCGCTCGCGCGTGCCAGGCCTGGTATCGCCGGGATCGGTGGCGGTCAAGCAACAGGCGGAGCAAGAGGGTCTCGATCGGATATTTCGCGACGCCGGACTGGAATGGGTCGCCTCGGGCTGTTCGATGTGTGTCGGGATGAATGGCGATACGGTGCCATCCGGCGAACGTTGCGCCTCCACGACCAATCGAAATTTCAGGGGACGCCAAGGGCTGGGAAGCCGGACGCACCTGATGTCACCAGCCATGGTTGCCGCCGCGGCTGTCGCCGGTCACCTCATCGACAGCCGTCTTCTCGCCCGGGAATAGAATTCAGATGCGTCCGTTTACGACCATCACCGCCCTCGCCTGCAAGCTGGCGATCGACAACATCGATACGGATCAACTGATCCCCGCGCGCTTCATGCGACGCCCCCGTTCCGAGGGCTACGGCAACTTTCTGCTGCACGACCTGCGCTTCGATACCGACGGCGCACCGAAGCCGCAGTTTCCGTTGAACGACCCGAAAATTTCCGGATGTGAGATCATCATCGCCGGACGTAACTTCGGATGCGGATCGTCGCGCGAGGCCGCGGTCTACGCACTCGCCGATTACGGCATCCGCGTCGTGATTGCCTCGAGCTTCGGCGATATCTTTGCCTCCAACGCGGTCAAGAACGGCGTCCTCCCGGCTCAGATCAGCGAGGAAGATTCCGAACGGCTGCTGCGCGCCGACGAACTGGTCGAGCGCCGGCCTTTGACAATAGATCTTGCCGCGCAAACCATCACCGTCGGCAATCTCGTCGTGACCTTCTCCATCGATGCAGTTTGGAAGAAGCAGTTGCTCAACGGTTGGGACGACATCGACATGACCCGCAACGAAGCCGATACCATCGCACGGTTCGCCGAACAGGATGCAATTCGGCGCCCCTGGATGAAGCCTGCCGGTGCGCCCCCTCCAATCCACCCGCGGCGCGGTGAGAACCGGTAGCAGCCTCCCATCCGCGATGTGGCGCTCAAACCGCTGCGGGCCCGGACGCGAGGTGATGCCGGCCGGATCATCGAGGACGGCGTGCCGGCCGATTTTGTCTCGGATCCGAAGCAGGATCGAACCCGCGCATTCCTCAAGCAGATCATGCATCGATGACCGCAGCGGCCGATTTGTGCCACGAGCGGTCGCCCGGCCATAAACCTGCGTCGATGCGGCTGGGACGCGACCGATCGCGCCGGTCAAATGGTCATTGAACGCGTCATCGACGCGAAGCTGAGCGTAGGCTCCGGTCCAATGGTGGCCCGTGGCGGCGGCGCCCGCTAGCGGCCCGCCGGGCTGGACGTCGATCGCGTCGGACGTCGTTTCACGCCACTGCAAGCCGATCGCTCCCATCACCTTCCGCCGGTCCGCCGCCGTGAAAACCCGCAATCGAACGTCCTCACGCAGTAGAAAGCAGCAGACACACCTTCGCGGTCTCGCGGCGCATATCGCCCGAGTTTTGCCTGGTCACTCCACCCTCGTTAGCCAAGAGGGCGCAGGGAAGGCCGGGTGCCAGCTCGCACCCGCGGTCCGCTGCGCGAAAGCACACGCAGGAAGAACCGCACAGCAGCATACAGGTGGAGCCGATCACTCGGCCTTCCCTGCGCGATGGTCGGACGGCTTATGCCGTGCTCTCCCGGGAGCCGAACTTTCCTTCTGGCCTCCCTCGCCCCGCGAATTGACGATGCCGTCCGC
>NZ_AKIY01000231.1 GCF_000282615.1 Bradyrhizobium sp. YR681
CATCCTTCGAGGCTCCGCTTGCGATGCATTCGCATCACAAGCCTCGCACCTCAGGATGACGGGACTAATTGCTCCCTCCGTCATTGCAATGACGCGGAGAGAGCGGAGGCCTACTCCAGGCTCTCCACTTTGCGCAGGCTCGGGAACAGCTTCATCCAGAGCAGCGCCACTGCAACCGTGCAGACACCGCCTAGCACCGCGGCCGGCATGGCGCCGAGCAGTGCGGCGGCAACTCCGCTCTCGAACTGGCCGAGCTGGTTCGAAGCGTTGATGAAGAGGAAATTCACCGCACCGACGCGGCCGCGCATCTCGTCGGGAGTTGAGAGCTGCACCAGCGAAAAGCGGATCACGACGCTGATCGTGTCGGCGGCGCCGAGAACCGCGAGCGCGAGCACCGACAGCCACATCCAGGACGACAGCGCGAACACGATCGTGGCGATCCCGAACACGATCACGGCCTGGAACATGCGCAGGCCCACATGGCGCGAGATGGCGTGGCGCGCCAGCACCATGGTCATCAGCAGCGCGCCGACCGCGGGCGCGGCCCTGAGCACGCCGAGCCCCATCGGGCCGGTCTGGAGGATGTCGCGGGCATAGATCGGCAGCAGCGCGGTGACGCCGCCGAACAGCACGGCGAACAAATCGAGCGAGATGGTGCCGAGGATCGCGGGATTGCTGCGGATGAAGCGGACGCCGGCAAAGATGTTGTCCGAATCCGTTCCCTCTTTCGCGACCGCCTGCGGTCGTGGCCGGATGAAGCCGGTCAGGATCATCCCGAAAATCCAGAACAGCAGCATCACGGCATAGGCAAGATGCGGCGCAATCGCGTAAGCAAAACCGCCGAGCGCGGGGCCCGTGATGGTCGCGACCTGCCCCGCGCCGCTCGCAACGGCCGTGGCGCGCTGGAGCGAGCCCTGCGGCGCAATCAGCGGCAGCAGCGCGGCGGTAGTCGGACTTTCGAAGGCGCCGGCAATGCCGAGCACGAAGGTCGCGATGAAGATCTGGACCTCGCTGACCGCGCCGAGATAGGTGATCACGCCGAGATAAAGCGCGGTCGCCGCTTCCGCGAGCTGGCAAAGCTGGACCACGCGCTTGCGCTCGAAGCGGTCGGCGGCGTGGCCGGCGACGAACACCAGCAGCGCCGTAGGCAGGAACTGGACGAGGCCGACCATGCCGAGGTCGAAGGCCGAGCCGGTGAGATCGTAGATCTGCCAGCCGATCGCGACCGCCGCGATCTGGCTGGAAAAGCGCGACAGGCTGCGCGAGAGCAGGAAGAACAGGAAGGCACGGTGTGAGAGGAGCGCGCGGGCGCTGACCGGCGGATTCGCTGAAACTGGCTGCTCTGTCATCGCCTCTTGGGTCACGCTTTGACCATTCCTGGACCGTCCGCCTCCTGGATGTCGCCGTGCCCCGCGTGGCTGACGCAGGCCTGCTTGTCAACAGCGGGCGTCTCCGGTGCCCTTCCGGCATTGCGTTTGCAACGCACGCCCGGCCATAATCATTGAGGGTTTGGGGACATCATGCTGCGGCTGCAATCGGCACTCGGCGTTTTCGCATTGCTGTTGATCGCTTTCGCGGTCGCGGAGAATCGGCGCGCCGTCTCGCTGCGGCAGGCCGCGATCGGCCTCGTCGCGACCTTCGTCACCGCGATCGTGCTGTTGAAAGTCCCGGTCGTCGCGCGCGCCTTCGGCGCCATCAACGACGCGGTCGGTGCGATCTCGGCGGCCTCGCGCGCCGGCTCGTCCTTCGTGTTCGGGTATATCGGCGGCGGCACCCCGCCCTTCGACGTGAAGGTGCCCGGCGCCGACTTCATCCTGGCGTTCCAGGCGCTGCCGATCGTGCTGGTCATGAGCGTGCTGACGACGCTGCTGTTCTATTGGCGGGTGCTGCCGCCTGTTGTCCGCGGCATGGCCTGGCTGCTGGAGCGCACGCTCGGCGTCGGCGGCGCGGTGGGGCTCTCCACCGCCGCCAACATCTTTCTCGGCATGGTCGAGGCGCCGCTGTTCGTGCGGCCGTACCTGGCACAGATGTCCCGCAGCGAATTGTTTCTGGTCATGACCGGCGGCATGGCCGGCATCGCCGGCACGGTGCTGGTGCTCTATGCGACGCTGCTTGCTCCCCTCATCCCCGACGCGGCCGCACACTTCGTCATCGCTTCCGTGCTGGGCGCGCCAGCCGCGATCCTCGTCAGCCTGATCATGGTCCCCGAAAGCTCCGACAAGCGCACCGGCGGCGCACTGGAGGACCCGGAGATGGAAGTCTCCGGCACGATGGACGCGATCGTGAAAGGCACCGGCGCCGGGATCGAGCTGCTGATCAACATCGTCGCCATGCTGCTGGTGCTGGTGGCGCTGGTCTATCTCGTCAACGCCATCCTCGGCCTGCTGCCTGATATCGGCGGCGCTGCGATCTCGCTGCAGCGCCTGCTCGGCCTCGTGATGGCGCCGGTGTGCTGGCTGATGGGACTGCCCTGGGATCAGGCGGTGACGGCCGGCAGCCTGATGGGCACCAAGACCGTGCTCAACGAGCTGATCGCCTATGTCGACTTCTCAAAGCTGCCGCCCGGCGCGCTCGATCCGCGCTCGCGCCTGATCATGCTCTACGCGATGTGCGGCTTCGCCAATTTCGCCAGCCTCGGCATCATGATCGGCGGCCTCGGCGTGATGGCGCCGGAGCGGCGCGAGGAGATCAACGCGCTGGGGCTAAAGTCGATCGTGTCGGGCACGCTGACGACGTGTTTGATGGGGGCGGTGGTGGGGGTGTTGAGCTAGCCCCGAGTCCGTAGCCCGGATGGAGCGCAGCGCAATCCGGGAAGGCATCTCCGTCGCAGGCAGCGTCCCGGATTCCGCTTCGCTCCATCCGGGCTACGAAGAAACCCTTCACCGAATGTATCCGCGAAAACAGTTTGGATTGCTGACGGCAGAGAGCGTCTCCGCCTCAACTGCACAATTTCTGCTTCTGCAATATACGACGCACTTCGGCCAGCTTGGCACGGCACGGCTCGGCCGCCATGGCCTTCGCCTCGCTGCTTCGCCCCTGCGCCCACAGCAACACCGCCATCAAGCCCTGGGCCCCGACGCGCGTCGGCCCGCCCGCCACGTCGGAAGCTGCGAGCGACATGGCGGTTCGCGCTTCCGTCTCGGCGGCATTGAGGCTCGCTTTTTCCAGGAAGTAGATCGCACGGAACAGATGAGCCCGCGGGTCTTTGGGATAGCGGGTGACGAGATCGAGAGACCGGCTGGCCATATCGCCGGCATTCGCCGGCGCTTCCGACGCGCGGATATAGTACGCGGCATCGGCCATGTAGGACGAGTAATGAGCGACGGCGAAGCCGGCGCAGACCAGAGATCCGACGAAGCCTGCGAGCAACACCATGCCGGCGCTCCGCGGCAGGCTGTCATAGGACCAGAAGGCGAGCCAGGGCATGATGGCAAGCGCGCCGCCGGCCAGCGCACCGCCGGCGTGGGCGTAATAGTTGACATTGCCGGAGGCGCCAAAGGCCAACGGCAGCAGCGCGGGAACACCGAAGAAGAGCGACGTCTTCAGTCGCGACATGGTTTGATCGGCGTCGGCCTCCGGCTCGAAGCTCGCGACAAACAGCGCGGCGATGAGCCCGGTGATGGCACCGGACGCGCCGACGCCTACCGTGCCGGGGCCATTGCCCAGGAGCGAGCCGGCCTCGCCGGCCACGGCACTGGCAACGAAGATCAGCGAAAACCATCCGCGCCCGATCAGGCTCTCCAGCCTGACGCCGACGATGAACAGCGCAACGCAGTTGCCTATGAGGTGCCAGTTGCTGCCATGAAGAAGCGGCGCAAGGCCGATCCGCCACCACTCGTTCCTTCCGACAACCAGATCGTAGCCGGACGCGCCCTGAGCAATCAGCGAACGGACATCGAGTGAGCCGTCCGGCGCAACGTCGATGGCCAGATTGCGCTGCAGGGCGTAGATCAGGAGCAGACCGAAAATCAGGCCGATGGTGAGGAACGGGATATCGGCCAGAAGCTTGTTGTCGCCAAAGAACGTTCCCTCGGCGGCTAAAGGGCGAGGCGCGACCGGCGCTGCGACGGGTGGAAGCGGCGCGGGTTGAAACGATCTCGGTGAAGGCGCCACGACGCCGCGTCGGCCAAAGGTGTTGGTCGCCATGAAAGCATGTCCTGCATGTTCACAGCCTCGAGTTGACGCGAGAGGTATTTTCGACTGGTTACCGCCCGCATGGCGGGCGGCTGGAACCTTCCGACTAGTAACGGTCCGGTTTCGCGGATCGGGTGGATTTTAGCGATTGCCTGATGCACCGTCGTGATGCCGTAGCCCGGATGGAGCGCAGCGCAATCCGGGAAAGTATCTCCGTCGCAGGCGGCCTCCCGGATTTCGCTTCGCTCCATCCGGGCTACAAGAGGCGGATGCTCTACGCCAGAGCTCCCGCCAAGGTGCGAAATGCGCTGACCGCGCGATCGATATCCGCATCGTCGATGTGGCGATGGGTCACGCAACGCAGGCGATGCTTGCCCCAGGGCCTCGCCCTCAGGCCCGCCTTCTCGAGAGCGGCCGACCACGCAGCGCTGTCCTGCCCGGAGCGAGAGACATCGACCTGCAAGATATTCGTCTGCGGGATTGTCGCGCTGAGTTTTGGATGCATCCCGTTCAACGCATCGCTCAGCGCCCGCGCACGCCGATGGTCCTCGCCCAGGCGCGCACCCATGACCTCGACGGCCTCCAGGCCGGCTGCGGCCAGGACGCCGATCTGGCGCTGCGTGCCGCCCAGCATGCGGCGAAATTTGCGGCTCCGGTCGATCACGGCGCGCGGCCCGGCGAGCACGGCACCGGCCGGCGCACTCAGTCCCTTCGACAGGCACAGGGAGACCGTGTCGCAATGCCTCGCAACCTCGGCCGGCGCCGTTTCAAGGGCGACCGCGGCATTGAAGAGCCGCGCGCCGTCGAGATGCACCGGGATGCCGCGGGCCGCGGCCATGGCGTGCACGGCCTGCATGTGCGCCAGCGGCAGCACGGCGCCGCTCGCATTGTTGTGCGAGGTTTCCATCGCGACCATGGCGGTCCTGAGCTTGAGCCCCTCGCCCTGCATGGCGTCTTCCAGCACATTCAGGTCCATCGCGCCGTCGGTGCCGCCAATGGCGAGGTAGAACTGCCCTGTAAACGTCGCCGCCCCTCGCTCGGAGACGTACATATGGGCATTCGCTTCCAACGCGATCTGTTCACTGCGCTGCGACTGCGCCAGCGTCGCGAGCAGATTGGCCATGGTGCAGCTCGGCACAAACAGGCCGGCGTCCTTGCCCAGCGCTGCGGCTGCGACGGCCTCCAGCTCTCTCGCCGTGGGGTCACCGTCCAGCCCGTCATCGCCGAGCGGCGCCGAAGCCATGCGGGCATACATCGCCTCGGTCGGCCTGGTCACCGTATCGCTGCGAAGGTCGATGGGCGGCAACCCGGCGCTTGCCGGGATCGTCTCGTGTTGATGTGCCATTTGCGGACCCTCTGAAGCGGCTAAAGCGCGATGAGATTTGGACGAAGCGTCATCGCTTTAGGTTGTTGTTACGCATGATCTTTCCGGAAAACCGCTTCGCACTTTTCCGGATCATGCTTTAGCGCTTCATTCGTAGGCTGCGGGATCGCCGGAATCGGTCGGGTTTGCCAGCGCGCGCTTGAGAGCGGCGCTCATCGGAAATTTCAGGTTGAGACCATGCGGCGGGATGGGTGAATTGAAATATTTGTCGTACAGCGCCGCAATCTGTCCGCTCTTCATCATGTCGATCACCGCCTCGTCGACGACCTTCTTGAAAGCAGGATCATCCTTGGGTTCGACGATGCCGTAAGGCGCCGTCTCGAGCCCCTTGCTGCCGATCACGAAGTCATCCGGTGTCCTGGACGTGGCAACGGTGGCGTAGGCGAGACCGTCATCATTGGCGGTGCCGGCCACCCGGCCGGTCGACAGCATCAGGAAGGTCTCGGCAGTGTCCTTGCCCGGCACGACCGTGATACCAAGATTGTTCTTGGCGTTGATCAGCGTAATCACCTTGAAAGTCTGGCCGCCGGCCTGGGCGGCGATCGCCTTGCCGCGAAACGAATTCGGGTCGTTGACATCGACCCCGCCATCCCTCCGCGCGACGAGAACGACCTGCGCAACGAAGGTGGTCGGAGCAAAGGCGACGAGTTTATGGCGCTCGATATTATTGGTCGTGTTGCCGCATTCGAGATCGATGGTGCCGTTGGCGAGCAGCTGAATACGTGTGGCCGAGGTTATGGGAGCATAGCGAATCTCGAGCTTGGGGAGCTTGAGGGCCGTCTTGACCGCCTGCACCACCTGTTCGCAGATTTCCACGCTGTAGCCGATCGGCTTCTGGTTGGCGTCGAGATAGGCGAAGGGCACCGAGGTCTCGGGGTATCCCAATGTGATCGAGCCGTTCTCACGGATCTTGTCCAGCCTGCCCGCACCCTGGGCCACGGCCTCACTGGACAGAAGAACGACAGCGATGCTCGCCTTGGCGAATACCTTGGCGAGTGCCTTGATCGTTGTCGCTTTCATGTCGTCCCTCTCTTGGCGAATCTCTTGACGAATCTATTGGCGAACGTCTCTGACGCCGTCCGCAGCGGGTAAGCAACGACAGGCCACCTCGATGCGAGCGGATTGATGCTCTGGACTATCGTCCAAAAGCCCGATCTGATGAAATTCCAGTTTCATACTCCCCTATACGGATTTGATATGGCCACCAGACGCATGGGATTGAAGCATGTGGAGGCTTTTCGGGCGGTCTTCCTGACCGGCTCGATGACGCAGGCGGCTCAGCGCATGCATACGTCGCAGCCCCAGATCAGCCGCCTGATCGGACAGCTGGAGGCGATCACGCAATTTCCGCTGTTCGACCGCAGTGGCGGCCGCCTCCGCCCGACCGTGGACGGATCGCGCTTTTTCCAGGAGGTCGAGAAGACCTTCATCGGGCTCGCCGGACTGGAGGCGAGCGCAGCCAGCATCCGTTCGTTCGGCATGGGGCGGCTCAGCGTTGCGGCGATGCCGCGCTTGGCCGGCGGCCTGCTGACGCACATCGCGGCGCGCTTCAAAATAGACTATCCGCATGTGATGATCTCGATCCGGTCCGGCACGGCGAGCGCCGTGCACGACTGGGTCAGCTCCGGGCTTTGCGACACCGGGCTCGCCATGCTCTACGGCGAGGTCGCAGGTGTGAATGTCGAGCCGGTGCTCAGGACGCGCTGCGTCGCGATCATGCCGAAGGGGCATCGTCTTGCGCACAAGAAGACGTTACGCCCTGCCGATTTCGCCGACGAGGCGTTCATCTCCTTCGCCACGGGGAGTCCGCTCCACGATCGCATCGATGCGATCTTCGCGCAGGCTGGCATCACACGCCGCATCGTTGCCGAGACCGATCTGGGCGCATCGGTCTGCGCCCTGGTCGCGGCCGGCCTCGGCATCAGCATCATCAACCCGGTTGCCGCACATGACGAAAGCACCGGCGCGGCGCTGATCACGCGCCCCTTCAACCCCGCTGTCCCCGTCACGATCGCGCTGCTCTATCCGCCCTACGCCGCGCGCGGGCGGCTGATCGACGTCTTTGGCGAATATGCGCGCGAGGTCATGAACGAAGAACTGGGTTATCTCGAGCGGTAGTCGGCCGACGGCCGTAGCCCGGATGGAGCGAAGCGCAATCCGGGGCGTCATTGCGAGCGAAGCGAAGAAATCCAGAAATGCTTCCGCGGAAACAATCTGGATTGCTTCGTCGCAACGGCTCCTCGCAATGACGAGGAGAGAGTTACGCCTTCAGCTCCACCGTCCTGAACTCCGCCGGCAAAATCACCTCCAGCAGCTCCACATCATCAGAATAATCCAGGATCATGTGCTTGATCTTCGGCGGCTGGGTCCAGGCGCTGCCTTCTTTCATCAGCGTCTCGCCCTGCCCGTCCATGTAGGTCTTCACCCAGCCCTTGAGCACGTAGACCAACTGGAATTCGACGTCGTGAAAGTGCAGCTTCGACACTTCATGCGGATCGCAGGGGCCTTGCAGGCGGATGACATGCGCTTGCGCCAGGCCGTGCGAAGCTTCGGCGATGCCAAGATCGCGGTACTTCGCGTAGGCGCGCAGGCCGTCGGCTTTGAAGTCTTCCTCGCGGTGATGGCTGATGGCGATGCGCTGCTTGGGACGGGCGGGTTTTTGGGCCGCTGATTTGGCCGGCGTGATGCTCGCCTTCGACTTCACGGCCTTGCGCGCAACGGGTCGCACGGCGACCTTGGCTCCGCTCCGCTTCTTCACCACGACTTGCACTGCGCTGCGCGATTTCACCTTCTTGGCCATGCGCGGCCTCCCATTATTGTTATGGAAGGACGCTAGCACGGAAACAGGTCTCGCAGGGTGGGCAAAGCGGTGCGTGCCCACCTTCCGCTTGCGATCATCGAGAGATGGTGGGCACGGCGCTTGCGCGCCTTTGCCCGCCCTACGAGATCGACGCGCTCCTCAATGCAGCCTGAACACGCCGTCGACGGCGCGGAGCTCGGCGGGCTTGATCAGCTTGGAATGCGCGACGGTCACCGAGTAGAGCGGGCCATCGAGCTTCTCCTGCCAGAACGCCAGGAAGTCCTTGAGCGCCGGAAATTTCGGGAACAGATCGTAGTTCTGCCAGACATAGGTCTGAAGCAGCGAGGGATGATCCGGCATCCGATAGAGGATTTCCGCCGTCGTCAGCCCGTAACCCAGCACCTGTTTCCGGAAGTCGTCGGAAACAACCCCAACCCGCGAGACCATGCCAACCTCCTTTTCAGGAGCGCATATTCAAGGGATGGCCTGCCGGTACGCTGCTGACGAGCCACCCGGAAAACGATGCGCTCACATGAGAGAAATGTGACGCAAACTGACAATCCATCTCAAGCCTAAAAGTTTAACAAGCTGTTGAAATTCAATGCGTTAGCAGCAGACATGACTCCGTGCTAATACGGACCCCTGGGGGCCTCGAAGCGGCCCTCCGAGGGCGGTTAACGATGGTCAAGGAAACTGGCAGACGGCGCTTTCGAGTGCTTATTTTTCTGCTAGAAGCCCTTGCCCCCGCAAATATCCTGGCTTATCTCAGCAGTGCCCACGCTGGCACTCGCTGGCAGGGACTGCTAACAATTCCAAAATCATCAACCCGAGCAATTGCTTAGGAGGACTGCATGAAATTCCGTCCGCTTCACGACCGCGTCGTGGTCAAGCGCATCGACGCAGAAGAGAAGACCGCTGGCGGCATCATCATTCCCGACACTGCCAAGGAAAAGCCCTCGCAGGGCGAAGTCGTCGCCGTCGGCCCCGGTGGCCGCGACGAAGCCGGCAAGCTGATCCCGATCGATCTGAAGGTCGGCGACCGCGTCCTGTTCGGCAAGTGGTCCGGCACCGAGGTCAAGATCGACAATGTCGACCTGCTGATCATGAAGGAAAGCGACATCATGGGCGTCCTCGACGTCCCCGCTTCCAAGAAGAAGGCGGCTTAACAGCCCTTCTCCACCTCCAGTCAAACCCTCAAGGAAAAAATCCACATGGCAGCCAAAGAAGTCAAATTCTCGGTTGAAGCGCGCGACAAGATGCTGCGCGGCGTCGACATCCTCGCCAACGCGGTGAAGGTCACGCTCGGTCCGAAGGGCCGCAACGTCGTGCTCGACAAGTCGTTCGGCGCTCCCCGCATCACCAAGGACGGCGTCACCGTCGCCAAGGAGATCGAGCTCGAGGACAAGTTCGAGAACATGGGCGCGCAGATGGTGCGCGAAGTCGCCTCCAGATCCGCCGACTCAGCTGGCGACGGCACCACCACCGCCACCGTGCTGGCCCAGGCGATCGTGCACGAAGGCTCCAAGGCGGTTGCCGCCGGCATGAACCCGATGGACCTCAAGCGCGGTATCGACCTCGCGGTCGAAGCCGTCGTTGCGCACCTCCAGAAGAATTCCAAAAGGGTCACCTCGAACGAGGAGATCGCCCAGGTCGGCACCATCTCGGCGAACGGCGACCGGGAGATCGGCAAATTCCTGGCCGACGCCATGAAGAAGGTCGGCAACGAGGGCGTCATCACCATCGAGGAAGCCACATCGCTCGAAACCGAGCTCGACGTCGTCGAG
>NZ_AKIY01000232.1 GCF_000282615.1 Bradyrhizobium sp. YR681
GGGGGGGAGCCGATAGACCGGCTTGCCGGCTTCGCGCACCGCGGTCAGGGTGGCGCGGCGGTCGGCCGGTACCAGCGCCAGCACGGGATCGGCGGCGTTGCCGGCCTCGTCGCCGAAATAGATCCGGGTGTAGAGATGCCGCAGCATGCCGCGGCCGAACACCGCAAGGAGAATGTGTGGCGCCTGCGGCTTGCCATCGGGGTCGGGCAGCGCGCCCGGCTTGATGGTCTCGAAGGAATAATGGCCGTCCTTGTCGGTGCCGCAGCGGGCGAAGCCGCGGAAGCTGGCATTGGGCAGCGCGCGCTTGTCCTGCGGATCGGCGAAGCGGCCCTGCGCGTCCGCCTGCCAGATCTCCAGCATCACATCGGGCACGACGACGCCATCGCCGTCGAACACCCGGCCCTCGATGCGGACGCGATCGCCGGTGACGTCTGATGTCAGCGTCGAGTTGGTGAACGCGTCGTTCCAGGCATATTCGCCGGTCGGTGTCAGACCGTATTTGAAGAACGGACCGACGGTTTGCGAAGGGGTGATCCCGTCGGGTTTCACAGAATCCTGCACGTTAGTGGTTCTCCATGGGCGTGGCGTTCTTGCCGCGCAGCACGATGTCAAAGCGGTAGCACAGCGCCCATTCGGGCTGGGTGTTCTCGAGGTCGAACGAGGAGACCATCCGCGCCCGCGCCTTCTCGTCCGGCACCGAGTTAAAGATGGGATCGAACGGGAATAGCGGATCGGCAGGGAAATACATCTGCGTCACCAGCCGCGTGACGAAGGAATGGCCGAACACCGAGAGATGGATGTGCGCCGGACGCCAGGCATTGTGGTGATTGCCCCAGGGATAGGCGCCGGGCTTGATCGTCACAAAACGGTAATAGCCGGCGGCGTCGCTCACGGTGCGGCCCGCGCCGGTGAAATTCGGATCGAGCGGCGCCGGATGCTGGTCGCGGACATGGACGTAGCGGCCGCAGGCATTTGCCTGCCAGATCTCGACCAGCGAGTTCGGCACGCCGCGGCCGTCCTCGTCGCGCACATGGCCATGCACGATGATGCGCTCGCCGATCGGCTCGCCGCTGTGCTGGGTGGTGAGATCGGCATCGCCTTCGCGCACGGTCTCGTGGCCATAGACCGGACCGGTCAATTCCGACAGGGTGTGGCGCATCGGGATCAAGGGCTTGTTCGGCGCGCGCTTGATCGAGCTCTTGTACTCGGGCGACAGCGGCAGCGGATGCGCCTTGTTGCTATCGACGGGATAGATGAATGTCATGGGCGAACTCCTCCCCGGCCATTCTGCTCCGGCCGGTCAACGCTTCCCCCGATCATTATAGAATATAACTAATCTAGGGAAGCCGGTTTGGCAGGCGTCCCGGGCCCGCCGGCAGCACCCTATTTGATCGGCGGGCGCGGCAGCACGGCCTCGCCGGCCTCGAGCCGGTAGGTGTGGTCGAGCGAATACCAGGGCGTCGCGACGTCGGGCGCAGTCGGATGCGGCGTATCGTGGCGCTGGAACTTGCCGATCAGCGCCTGCGTCACACCGAACTGCACGTCGCTGTCGATATGGGGATCGTTGGGGTCGTAGACCTGCGAGATCAGCACCTTGAATCCGGGCTTGAGGATCAGGGCATGCAGATGCGCCGGACGATAGGGGTGGCGGCTCTGCGCCTCCAGCAGGCGGCCGACCACACCGTTGGTCGGAATGGGATAGCCGATCATCATCACCGAGCGGAACGAGAAACGTCCATTCTGGTCGGTCGTGAACTTGCCACGCAGATTCATGTCGGCCTGATCGGGGTCCTGGTTCTCGTAGAGGCCGACCGGCGAGGCATGCCAGACATCGACCTCTGCACCTGCGACAGGACGCCCCTCCTTGTCCACGACCCGGCCGCTGACGAACAGCGGCGCGCCCGGCGTCTCCGAGCGCACGATAGAGCCGCCGTTCTCGACCCGCGGCGAGTTCAGCCGCCAGAACGGTCCGAGCAGGGACTGGTCCGTTTCCGTATTGCCCTGATCGCCATTGTTGAGCAGGCACACCAGCGGCGAGACGCCGAGCGAGCCCGCCATCAGCACGACCTCGTTGTGCGTGTCGGTCGTCAGCTCGCCGAGCTCGGCGATAACAGCCGTAGCGTCGCGGAATTCCTTTTCAGTCAAGCGAACGTCGCGGACGAAGGCATGCAGGTGCTTGACCAGCGAGACCATGATCTGGCGCAGCCGCGGATCGGATGTCCGCTCCATCACCGCCAGTGCCGCGGCCGTGACGTCCTGCTCGCGCTCGATGATCATGCCGCCATCCTTCTCCCTTTCATTCCGGGGCAGACCGCAGGGCTGAACCCGGAATTTCGAGATCCCGGGTTCGGTGCGCGTGCACCGCCCCGGATGACGAGACGCGCAGCGTCCCGTCAGTTCAGCTTCTCGATCGCAACGGCAACGCCCTGGCCGACGCCGACGCACATGGTGGCGAGCGCGAGCTTGCCGCCGCGCTTTTCCATGCCGTGCACGGCGGTGAGCGCGAGGCGCGCGCCGCTCATGCCGAGGGGATGGCCGAGCGCGATGGCGCCGCCATGCGGATTGACGAAATCGGCATCGTCGGCGACGCCGAGCTGGCGCATGCAGGCGATGCCCTGCGAGGCGAAGGCCTCGTTGAGCTCGATCAGGTCGAAATCGCTGATCTTCTTGCCGAGCCGCTCCATCAGCTTGCGGGTCGCGGGCACGGGTCCAATGCCCATGATGCGCGGCGGCACGCCGGCCGAGGCGAGGCCGAGGATGCGGGCGCGGGGCGTCAGGCCGTGCTTCTTCACCGCGGCTTCAGAGGCCAGGATCATCGCGGCGGCGCCGTCATTGACGCCCGACGCATTGCCGGCGGTCACAGTGCCGGGATTGCGCACTATCGGCTTCAGCTTGGCGAGGCCTTCAAGCGTGGTTTCGGGACGCGGATGCTCGTCCCTGTCGACCGTAATCGGGCCGGCCTTGCCGCCGGGGATGGTGATCGGGATGATCTCTTCCGCGAAATAGCCCGCCGCGATCGCGGCACCCGCGCGCAGCTGCGAGCGGATGGCGAAGGCGTCCTGGTCCGCGCGCGAGACCTGGAATTCCTCGGCGACGTTCTCGCCGGTTTCCGGCATCGCATCGACGCCGTACTGCGCCTTGAGCAGCGGGTTGATGAAGCGCCAGCCGATGGTGGTGTCGAAGATCTCGGCCGAGCGGGAAAAAGCTTCCTGCGCCTTGCCCATCACGAAGGGGGCGCGGGTCATGGATTCGACACCGCCGGCAATCGCAAGCTCGATCTCGCCGGAGCGTATGGCGCGCCCCGCAGCACCGACCGCATCGAGGCCTGAGGCGCAGAGCCGGTTCAAGGTCTGGCCGGGAACCGAATCCGGCAGCCCCGCCAGCAGCAGCGCCATGCGCGCAACGTTGCGGTTGTCCTCGCCGGCCTGGTTGGCGCAGCCGAAGAAGACCTCGTCCACCTGCGCCCAGTCGAGATTGGGGTGTTTGGCCATCAGCGCCTTGATGGGGGCTGCGGCCAGATCGTCGGCGCGCACCTTGGCGAGAGAACCGCCGAAACGGCCGATCGGGGTCCGCACGGCATCGCAGATAAAGACGTCACGCATCGTTGTTCTCCCTGAATGCCGCGGTCCGGCCAGAATTCTTCCAAATTCTTGAATGTCGCCGGAGTTTTAGGAGGGCGCCCGCGGCAGGTCAATTGACGGTTTCGCGGGCGGCTTATTCGGCCAAGCACCACGAAATTCAGCCGTCATTCCGGGGCGCCCGGCGGGCGAGCTATGGTGCGCAATTGCGCACCTGAGAATCCATAACCACGAGCCGGGATTATGGATTCCGGGCCTGCGCCTGGCGGCGCATCCCGGAATGATAACGGAAATGTGGCGGCCGCTTCCGCCACACGGACAACGTGGAAAACCTCCCCTGTCAGGCCAAAGCGATAGGAGCACGGGACGAAATTTTGTAGGTTGCGCCGCCCATGACAATGCAACAGCCAATACCCATACCGCCCCCAGACGAAGCGCCCGCACCGCAGGCGGAAGCCGCCGCGCGCGTCACGCCGATGATGGAACAGTACCTTGAAATCAAGGCAGCGCATCAGGGCCTGCTGCTGTTCTACCGGATGGGCGACTTTTACGAGCTGTTCTTCGAGGACGCCGAGATCGCCTCGAAAACGCTCGGCATCGTGCTGACCAAGCGTGGCAAGCATCAGGGCGCCGACATCCCGATGTGCGGCGTGCCGGTCGAGCGCTCCGAGGACTACCTGCACCGCCTGATCAGCGCCGGCCACCGGGTCGCGGTGTGCGAGCAGACCGAGGACCCTGCGGCTGCGAAAGCGCGCGGCAACAAGAGCGTGGTGCGCCGCGGCGTGGTGCGGCTGGTCACGCCGGGCACACTGACCGAGGACACGCTGCTCGATGCCCGCGCCAACAATTACCTGCTGGCGATCGCGCGCGCCCGTGCCTCCGGCGGCGGCGACCGGTTTGGCCTCGCCTGGATCGACATCTCGACTGCCGAATTCACCGTGCTGGAATGCTCCGGCGGCGAGCTTGCGGCGACGCTGGCGCGCATCAACCCGAACGAAGCCATCGTCACCGACGCGCTCTACAGCGACAATGAACTGAGCCAGACCTTGCGCGAACTGCCGGCGGTGACACCGGTGACCCGCGACGTCTTCGACGGTGCGACGGCGGAAAAGCGGCTGTGCGATTATTTCGCGGTCGCGACCATGGACGGGCTGGCACAGCTCACGCGTCTCGAAGCCACCGCTGCGGCCGCCGCCGTCACCTATGTCGACCGCACCCAGGTCGGCAAGCATCCGCCGCTGTCGCCGCCCGCGCGCGAAGCATCGGGCGCGACCATGGCGATCGATCCGGCCACCCGCGCCAATCTCGAGCTGACGCGGACGCTCGCCGGAGAGCGCCGCGGCTCGCTGCTCGATGCGATCGACTGCACCGTGACTTCGGCGGGCTCGCGCCTGCTGGCGCAACGTCTGGCCGCACCGTTGACGGATGCGCCGGCAATCGCCCGGCGGCTCGACGCGGTCAGCGCCTTCGTTGCCGATTCTGCCGCGCGCGAAGACATCCGCAGCATCCTGCGCGGCGCGCCCGACATGTCGCGGGCGCTGGCCCGCCTCTCGGTCGGCCGTGGCGGACCGCGCGATCTCGCCGGCATGCGCGATGGCATCATCGCCGCCGACCAGGTGCTGGCGCGGCTCGGCGAACTCGACCAGCCGCCGCAGGAAATCGCGATCGTGATGGCCGCGCTGCAACGTCCGTCGCGCGAACTCGCGGCGGAATTCGCCAGTGCTCTCGACGAGCAACTGCCGCTGATCAAGCGCGACGGCGGCTTCGTTCGACAGGGCTACGAGCCCGCGCTCGACGAAACGCGAAGTCTGCGCGACGCTTCGCGTCTCGTGGTCGCCTCGATGCAGGCGCGCTACGCCGACCAAACCGGCGTGAAGGGCCTCAAGATCCGCCACAACAACGTGCTCGGCTATTTCGTCGAGGTCACCGCGCAACATGGCGACAAGCTGATGTCGGCGCCGCTGAATGCGACCTTCATCCACCGCCAGACGCTGGCGGGCCAGGTGCGCTTTACGACGTCGGAGCTCGGCGAGATCGAGGCCAAGATCGCCAATGCCGGCGACCGCGCGCTCGGGCTCGAGCTCGAGATCTTCGAGCGACTCTGCGCCAAGGCGCTCGATATCAGCGACGACTTACGCGCCGCAGCGCAAGGCTTTGCGCTGCTCGATGTTGCGACCTCACTGGCCAAGCTCGCGGTCGACGAGAACTACGTGCGGCCGGAAGTGGATGAATCCCTCGGCTTCGCCATCGAGGCCGGCCGTCATCCCGTGGTCGAACAGGCCTTGAAGCGCAATGGCGAGCCGTTCATTGCCAATGCCTGTGACCT
Organism: Bradyrhizobium sp. YR681; assembly: GCF_000282615.1. Lineage (GTDB taxonomy): Bacteria > Pseudomonadota > Alphaproteobacteria > Rhizobiales > Xanthobacteraceae > Bradyrhizobium. The sequence goes on from NZ_AKIY01000232.1 coordinate 5,905, forward strand.
CTCGCCCGGACCTGCGCAAAAATCCGGCCAGCTCTGGCTGCTGACCGGTCCCAACATGGCCGGTAAATCGACCTTCCTGCGCCAGAACGCGTTGATTGCCCTTCTTGCTCAAATCGGAAGTTTCGTGCCGGCCACGCGCGCGCGGATCGGCATCATCGACCGCCTGTTCTCCCGCGTCGGCGCCGCCGACGATCTCGCCCGGGGACGCTCGACCTTCATGGTGGAGATGGTCGAGACGGCCGCGATCCTCAACCAGGCCGGCGAGCGCGCGCTCGTGATCCTGGACGAGATCGGCCGGGGCACCGCGACCTTCGACGGCCTTTCGATTGCCTGGGCCGCGATCGAGCACCTGCACGAGAGCAACCGCTGCCGCACGCTGTTCGCCACGCATTATCACGAGCTGACCGCGCTGTCGGCAAAGCTGCCGCGGATGTTCAACGCGACCGTGCGGGTGAAGGAGTGGCAGGGCAATGTCGTGTTCCTGCATGAGGTGCTGCCGGGCTCGGCCGATCGCTCCTACGGCATCCAGGTCGCCAAGCTCGCAGGTCTGCCGCCGGCCGTGATCACACGTGCGAAATCCGTGCTCTCCAAGCTGGAGGCACAGGACCGCGGCCAGACTGCGCGGGCGCTGGTGGACGACCTGCCGCTGTTCGCCGTGCCCTCGCGCGCCGCCGCGGAAGCCGCGCCGCCGAGCGAGGCCGAATTGCTGATGGACGCCGTGAAGGCGCTGCACCCCGACGAGATGTCCCCGCGCGAGGCACTGGATGCTTTATATGCGCTGAGGGCCAAGCTGCCGAAGCAGTGAAAGGTGCCGTAGGGTGGGCAGAGCGCAGCGTGCCCACGCCCTGCGCGTTGGTCGAGCGAAAGACGTGGCACGGCGCGCGAAGGGCGCGCCTTTGCCCACCCTACGAATCCTGCGCGCCTGGCTTACGCCCTTGCCGCGATCGCGGCCGCTTCCGCCGCGGCGCGCTGCATGCTGTTCGACATCTCGTTCGTCACCGTGCTCTGCTCCTCGACGGCGGCGGCGGTGGATGTCACGTATTCGCTGACATTGTTGATCGCCTGCTTGATCGAACCGAGCGCGCTGACGACGTCGCCGGAGATGCCGTTGAGGCTGCCGATCTCGGCACCGATCTTGTCGGTTGCCTGCTTGGCCTGGTTGGCGAGGCTCTTCACTTCGGAGGCGACCACGGCAAAGCCGCGGCCGGCTTCGCCGGCACGGGCGGATTCGATCGTGGCGTTGAGCGCAAGCAGGTTGATCTGCCCGGTGATGCTGTTGATCATCTCGACGATGCCGCTCATCGCCTGCGCGGCCTCGGTGAGGCGCTGCGCCTGGGCGTCGGCGGCGGCGACCTGATCCACCGCGCTCATCGCGGTCTCGCGCGATTTCGTCATCGCCTCGGAGATCTCCCGCACCGAGGCGTTAAGCTCCTCCGAGCCGGCAGCGACCGATTCCATCATGCCGCGGACGCGCTCGTTGCCCATGCGGACCAGCACCTGCCGCGTGGTGTCGGTGGCATATTTCACGACCTTGAACGGCTTGCCGTTGAGATCGAGGATCGGGTTGTAGGACGCCTGGATGTAGACCTCCTTGCCGCCCTTGCCGATGCGCTTGTATTCCGCCGCCTGGTACTGGCCGCGATTGAGGGCCGCCCAGAACTCGCGATAGGCCGCGCCGTCGCGCTCGGCCGGGTCGACGAACATGCTGTGATGATGGCCCTTGATCTCGGCCAGCGAATAGCCGAGCGCGCCGAGGAAGTTCGCGTTGGCAGTGATGATCGTGCCGTCCATGTTGAACTCGATCACGGCCTGCGCCTTGTCGATCGCTGCGATCTGGCCGGCAAGATCGGCGTTCTTCAGCTTCTCGGCGGTGATGTCGGTGGCGAACTTGGCGACGCCGAACGGCTTGCCGTTCTCGTCGAGCAGCGGGTTGTAGGAGGCGAGGATCCAGACCTCGCGGCCGCCCTTGCCGATGCGTTTGAATTCGCCGGACTGGTATTCGCCGCGGTTGAGCGCGGCCCAGAACTCGCGATAGGAGCCGCCGTCGCGCTCGGCCTGGGCCACGAACAGGCTGTGATGCTTGCCCTGGATCTCGGCGAGCGAATAGCCGAGCGCCTTGCAGAAATTCTCGTTGGCGGTGACGATGGTGCCGTCGAGCTTGAACTCGATCACGGCCTGGGCGCGGCTGATGGCGGACACCTTGGAGGCCTCCGTCATGGCGTGGATCTTCTTCGCGGTGATGTCGGTCGCGATCTTCACGACCTTGACCGGCTTGCCGGCATGATCGAGCACCGGATTGTAGGACGCCTCGATCCAGACCTCGCGGCCGCCCTTGGCTATCCGCTTGAATTCAGCGGCCTGCGGCTCGCCGCGGTTGAGCTGCGCCCAGAACGCCTTGTAGTCCGCGCCGTCACGCTGATCGGCCGGCATGAACATGGCGTGCTTCTTCCCCTTGATCTCGTCGAGGGAGTAGCCGAGCGCCTTCAGGAAGTTCTGGTTGGCCGTCAGAATCGTGCCATCCATCGCGAACTCGATCATGGCCTGCGAACGACCGATGGCGGCGAGCTGTGCGTCCGCGTCACTGCGGGAGTTGCGACCGAACATCAAAGGCTCTCCATTCGAAATAACACCGATGGGAACGCGCCCACCGGAACAAAGGGGATGTGACCGCGCGGCAGCGATGCCGCATTCCAATCGGTGGTTCCCGCAAGTCCGATCGCTTCATGTGAGGTCCCAAAACGGGGCGCGGACGGTATCGGAAGCGGGTATGCAATTTAATTCGTAAGGGAAAAGCTCGAACAAAGTTCTAATAGAATGATCGGAAAACTGCACCATTCGTGCAGGTCCGCCGGAGTCAGGGCTGCGCCGATCGCGGCTCCACGGTTTGAAATGATGCTTCTCATTCAAAGGCTTGAGACGACGACGCGTTCGTCATCGGCGTGAAACGGGTCCCGACCACATCCTTTTGCGACGCCATGTCGCGCTCGTCCGTAGTCTCACGGCTTCTGGTACCGCGACTCCTGTCGCGTCCTGGACAGAGCACGCCGGCCGATCCCCCACAGCGTCAGGTTCCAGGTGACGCAGGTGCCAAGCGCGAGACACAAGCCGATGGCGGAACCGAACTGCACCACCGCAACGTGCATCACGGCAATCGCCATGCCGAATCCGAGCAGCCCCCAGGCGGAGTTGGCGAGCACAGCGGCTGGCGGCGGACCGCC
>NZ_AKIY01000233.1 GCF_000282615.1 Bradyrhizobium sp. YR681
GAGGCGGTCTGGATTGCTTCGTCGCAAGGGCTCCTCGCAATGACGGTGGAAAGGGCGGTGTTCGATGCCGCTACTTTACCCGCGGACAGTGGCCGTTGATTGCCTCAGCTGCTGCCACATCCTCCGTCATTGCGAGCGCAGCGGAGGCAATCCAGAATCTTTCCGCAGAGGCAGTCTGGATTGCTTCGTCGCAAGGGCTCCTCGCAATGACGGTGTGGCGCGGGCGGGGTGTCTGCTGCGACGGATCGTATATCCAGCAGCGCGTCGTCCTCACGCCCGCTGCAGCAGCGGCCGCAAACTCCTGATGTCAGCGATGGCCTCGATCCCATACACCGTCTTGATCAGCCGCTCGCTCTTCTCGCCTCCCACCACCGGCGCGATCAGGTCGTGGGCCTTGTCGATGACCTCGTCCCGCGTCATCGGGTTGCGCGGCGTGCCGCGCACGGCGGTGACGCGTTCGGAGAGACGGGTGCCGTCGGCAAGCTCGATCTCGACGATGGCGACGCGCACCGGCAACAGTTTGGCCAACTCCTCGTCGCGCACCAGGTTGACCTTGGCGCGCTCCTTCAGCACCGCCGCGTCCTGCATGCGTGGCTTGTCGTGCGCGGCGTGGAAGGAGGCGGTCTTGTCGAGCAGCATCACCGCGACCATGTGCTGCAGGCAGATGTCGGGGATGTCGCGGTTGTCGACGACCTCGGCGACCGACGGTGCAAGGCGCACCGTCACGCGCTTGACCTGATCGGCCTCGAACGCCTGTTTGCCGCGGATCGCGTAGATCGCATCCAACGGTCCCTGGATCGGCGAGCCCACGGTCCATTTCTTGATGTCGGTGCCCGCGATTTCGTAGCGCTCGCCGAGCTTCTCCACCAGCTTTGCCGTCACAGCCTTCGGCGCGTAGGCGAGGAAGTAATTGTCGGGCCCCGAGAACACGTCGTCCACGCCGTTCCAGTCCGAGCGCACCAGGAGCGCCGCCGTCACGCCGTTGCGGGCCGGCATGCCCGCGAAGACAAAACCCTTTTCGATATGGTCGACATCGCGCCGCCACACGATGAAGCCGGAGGATTGCTGCGCGGCATAGTCGAGCACCCAACGCATCCGGCGCGCATCGAAGCCGGCAACACAGGCCGCGGCGGCCGAGGCACAGAACGTGCCGGAAATGCTGTGCGTGCTCAGCGTACTCTCATAGCTGAAATCGGCCCCGCCCATCGCCATCACCACGCGGGTGCCGACGTCGTAGCCCAGCGTCACCGCCCGGAGGAAATGCGTGCCGTCGATGCCGAGGCTTTCGCCGAGCGCAAGCGCTGCAGGAACGACCGAAGATCCGGGATGCGAGCGCGACGCGCTGTGCGAATCGTCGGTCTCGTCGGCATGCGCCATCACGCCGTTGGCGAGTGCGGCCTCGATCGGCGATGCGTTAAGCGCGGTCCCGGCGACGGTCGATGTTCCCTGCGCGGCATTGGCGCGGATGTAGCGCTGCGCGGCCTGACCGGGCGGCAGCTCCGACCCTGAGATCATCGAGGCCAACGTATCGAGGATGTGGTGCTTGGCGTGTTCGACGATCTCAGGCGGCAGCGCGCGGGCTTTGGCAGCGCTCATATAATCGCACAGCGCCGTCATCTCCGGCCCGGAGCCCGGGCCCTCCGCGAAACTGCGCACGGGCGAAAGCGAGAGGCTGGTCGCCGCTGCTGCGGTCAGGCCGAAAAAATCGCGTCGGTTCATGGTGTCCCGTTCTTTGGTGCAGGAATCCGATGAACCGTCTAGCGCTTATGGCAGCCGCATGTCCAGTAGCCGCCGCCGACGGTAAGGCCGGGAGCGCCCGAGCTGCCGCCGCATTCTCCGTCATTGCGAGTCTGGATGCTTCGTCGCAAGGGCTCCTCGCAATGACGGCGGAGAGAGCGGTGTCCTTTTCCAGCGCCGCAGCCCCGGGATAGTGGGACCGGATTGCCTCAGGTGTCGCCACACACTTCGTCATTGCGAGCGCAGCGAAGCAATCCAGCGTGTTTCCGCGGAGGGATTCTGGATTGCTTCGCTACGTTCGCAATGACGGTGTGGAGCGGGACGTTTGTCCTACGACAGCCGCATGTCCAGCAGCCGCCGGCCTTCGCCCTTGAGCAGCTTCTTCACCGCGCTCGACGCCACGACCTCACCGTCATTGGCATAGGCTTCGTGGTTCTTCTCGATGTCGTCGAGGCGGTAGAGGTAGTTGACCATCACGCCGGCGGACTCGCGGACGCCCTTCGGCGAGAGGTCGCCGAGCCAGTTGATGCGCTCCAGCCGCGCGCCGTTGCCGAGATGGAAGCGGGCAACGGAGTCGATCAGCTTGCCCTTCGGCGTGCGTGCCTTCAGGAAATAATGCGCCGCGAGCGGCTCGATCACGCCGCGCAGCAGCGTGGTCGTTTCAGGATTCTCATACCATTTGGGATCGTCGAGGCGCTTGAGCACCTCGCGGTCCTCGTCCGTCAGCGGCAAATCCTTGTCCTGCTTGACCCACGCCATGAAGCCCGGCACCGGCGACAGCGTCACGAAGGTGTCGAGCTTCGGCGTCTCGCGGCGCAGCTCCTCCACCACCTGCTTGATCAGGAAGCTGCCGAAGGAAATGCCGCCAAGGCCACGCTGGGTATTCGAGATCGAATAAAAGACGGCGGTGCGCGCGCGCTCGATCGGCAAGTGCTGGCGATCGACCGCCAGCAGCGGCGCGATGGCGCCCGGAATCGTCTCGGTCAGCGCCACCTCGACGAAGATCAAGGGCTCGTCCACCATCGCCGGATGGAAGAAGGCGTAGCAGCGGCGGTCGACCGGATCGATGCGGCGGCGCAGATCGTCCCAGTCGCTGATCTCGTGGACGGCTTCGTAACGGATGATCTTTTCGAGGATGTTGGCCGGGGTCGACCAGTCAATCCGGCGCAGCACGAGAAACCCCCTGTTGAACCACGAGGAAAGAAGATGCGAGACGTCGCGATCGAGCGCGGCAAGATCGGTGTGCCCGTTCATCATGCCGAGCAGGTCGGCACGCATGTTGACGAGATCGCCGGTACCGCCAGGGGCGCGGTTGAGGCGGCGGATCAGCTCCTGCCGGCGCGGTTCCGAGGCGAAATGCAGCGAGCTTGCGTCCTCGTCGCTCGGCTTGGCACGCCATTTCTCGATCGCCCTCGACAGCCGTTCCCGGTCGGGGCCGAAATCGCGCACCAGTGCGTCGAAGAAGGCGCGGCGTCCTGCCGCATCGAGATCCCCGTAGAGATCGAGCACCTCGCGCGCCATGGCTGTGCCGGAGGCTTCGCCCCGGCCCGACAGCAGCGCACCGCAGAGCTCGATCAACCCGTCGGCGTCGTGTTTGGTATCGGCAGAATCGCGGCGCAACAGCGTGCGGCCGCGCTCGGAGATGGTGGCGAGCAGGTCGGAGAAGAAGGCGTTAGCCATCTGGGCCTTTCGAAACCGGGTTGTGCGGTGCGGGAAGCTTACACGGGATTTAGGCGGAAGCCGATCACAATCAAGCAGGGGATTTTGGCAAGTTTAGCGGGGCCGTGCGTTTCGGGAAGGGCGGCATGTCCAATCTTGGCCCGTGCTGGCCCACACGCCGTCATTGCGAGCGCAGCGAAGCAATCCAGAATCTTTCCACGGAGGCAGTCTGGATTGCTTCGCTGCGCTCGCAATGACGAGGTTGGCGCTAGCCTTTCTCCTCAAATTCAACTGCCGTAGCTGCCGTAGGGTGGGCAAAGGCGCACTTGCGCCGTGCCCACGTCTTGTCACCCAATAGGCGGGACGTGGGCACGCTTCGCTTTGCCCACCCTACAGGTTCTCGCGGCTTGATGACTGGCTACCCCTTCCCCGCAAACTCCGTCGGCGTCCGCCCCGTCACCTGGCGGAACGCTGCCGAGAACGCCGGCACGCTGGCATAGCCGAGTTGCGTCGCAAGCTGTTTCACCGACACATTCGCATCCGTCGATATCAGGTGGATCGCCGCTGCAATCCTCGCGCGCTGGCACCAGCTCTTGAAGCTCAGCTGCGTCTCGCTCGAAAACAGCCGCGACAGCGTACGCGCGGAGGTTCCGACCTCGCGCGCCAAGGTGTCGATGTCGTGCGCCCCGGTGGGATCGTCGAGCACGATCATCGCGGCGCGGCGGCAGCGCGGTTCGTGCGGCAGCGGCACGAAGGTCGCGGAATCCTCGGCCTGGTGCAATTCCAGCATCACGAGGCGCACCAGCAGTTCGGTCCGCTCCTCGGTATTGCGTGCGTCGAACAGCGCCAGGATCGCCTGGTTCAGCAGTGGCGACACCCGCACCACGAATTCCCTGGTCAGGCCCTCATAGCGCTTTTCGCGCTTGAGCCAGGACAGGTCGAAATACAGCGTGCGCATCTCGATGTCGGCGAGCAGGTCGAGGGCATGCTCGAGCCCGGCTGGGATCCAGACCGCGCGGTCCGGCGGCACCAGCCAGCGGCCCCCTGGCGTCGTCACCTGCATGGTGCCCCTGGCCGCATAGACCAGCTGCGCCTCGCGGTGCAGGTGCGGATCGATCCGCATGCCCTTGGGATAGTCGCGCGCGACCAGATGCACGCCCGCGGGCGAGCGATGGTTGCTCCGGACCTCCCGGAGGATAGGCGTTTCCAAGATTGGCGTTTCCAAGACAGTCATTGGCAGCATCCCGTCATGGGGAGGACATATAACTCATTTCAGAGCAGGAGAGGATTCGGAATGAACAGCCCCAGCCGGGTGATCAGTTTCGTCAACGCAGGCCATTTCATCGACCATTATGCGATGCTGATTTTCGCCGCCGCCGTGATCATCATGGGGCCGGCACTCGGCATGGCATATTCGGAACTGCTTCCTTATGCGACCCCCGGTTTCGTTGCCTTCGGCGCGGGCTCGCTGATCACCGGCTGGCTCGGGGACCGCTGGAGCCGCCGCCACATGATGCTGATCTTCTTCGTCGGCATTGGCCTGTCCATGATCTCGGTCGGCTTCGTGCAGACGCAGGTTGAGCTCGGCGCAGCGCTGCTGGCGATCGGCATTTTTGCCTCGATCTATCATCCCGTCGGCACGGCCATGATCGTCTCCTATGCCGACCGGCTCGGCCGCGAGATGGGCATCAACGGCGTCTGGGGCAATCTCGGCGTGGCCTCCTCCGCGCTGGTGACCGGCGTGATCGGCCAGTATCTCGGCTGGCGCTTTGCCTTCATCGTTCCCGGTGTCGTCACCATCCTGATCGGCGTCGCCTTTGCGATGTTGGTCGTGCATGAGGACCGCAAGGGCTCCAAGCAGGCGGCGGCGCAGGCGCGCGTGGCGAAGAAAGACATGTGGCGCGTGATCCTGTCGCTGCTGATCGTGGTGATCGCGATCTCGACCACGTTCAACGCCGTCACCGTCGCGCTGCCAAAGCTGTTCGCGGAGCGGCTCGCCGATCTGACCAGGAGCCCGGCGCTGCTCGGCGTTATCGCCGCCTGCGTCTACGTGTTCGGCGCGATGACGCAGTACACGATTGGCCGGCTGCTCGACCGCTATTCGCTGAAGACGGTCGCGCTGCCGCTGTCCTTCATGCTGGCGCCGTTTTTGTATCTTGCCGCGAGCCTGTCCAACCTGCCGCTGATCTTGGTCTCGATCGGCATCGTCATGGGCGCATTCGGGCAGGTCACGGTGAACGACGCCATGGTCGGCAAATACACCAGCGAGGAATGGCGCTCGCGCGCCTATGCCGTGCGCTATTTCATCGGCTTCACTGCGGCCGGCGCCTCCGTGGGCCTTGTCGCCTGGCTCTACGAGCAGGGCGGCTTCGTCACCATGCTGCACGCCTTTGCTGCGCTCTGCCTGCTCGCGATCGCAGCGGCGATCATCCTGCCGCGCGAGATCCGGACGCCGCAGGCGGCGTGAGGCAACGCTCTCGTGTCCCGGACGCGCTGCAGCGTGCAACGCTGCTGCGCAGAGCCGGGACCCAGAAAGCAACGCGGCATGCAGAGAGGATGGGCCCCGGCTCTGCAGCGCATCACTTCGTGCTGCGCAACTTCCGGGGCACGAGAAAGCGGTTTGGTACGCGGCCGTTTCCACGCCGTCATTGCGAGCGCAGCGAAGCAATCCAG
>NZ_AKIY01000234.1 GCF_000282615.1 Bradyrhizobium sp. YR681
CTTGCGCGGCAAGACCATCGCCGTGCTCGGTCTCACCTTCAAGCCCGACACCGACGACATGCGCGACGCGCCGTCGATCCCGCTCGTGACAGGCCTGATCGACATGGGCGCGAAGGTGAAAGCCTTCGATCCCGTCGGCATGGAGCAGGCCAGGGGCGAGTTGCCCAGCATCACCTATTGTGAGGATGCCTATTCCTGCGCGCAAGGAGCCGATGCCATCGTCATCGTCACCGAATGGGTGCAGTTCCGCGCGCTCGATCTCGACCGGTTGAAGGCGACCATGGCCCAGCCGGTCGTCGTCGACCTCCGCAACATCTACCGCCCCGAAGAGATGGCGGCCGCCGGCTTCGTCTATGAGAGCATCGGGCGCTCGTCGCAGGCTTAAGCAGGTCGTTTGAAGCAAAACGTCGCCCGCCTCATCCTGGGGCGGGCGAAATCGTCTCTGCTGCGATATGATCCGGTCGCATCAGGCCGCCGTGTTTTGGCCCGTCAGCCTCGCTGCCGCCACGGAGATTGTCATGACCGACGACACGCAAACGATCCGCAGCGGTGGACTTGCCGCAACCATCAAGGCGCACGGCGCCGAGCTGTGCTCGCTGAAGGACGGTAGCGGCACCGAATTCGTCTGGCAGGCCGGACCGGAGTGGCAGCGCCATGCGCCATTGCTGTTTCCGATCGTCGGGCGTCTTGCCAATGACGAAATGCGGCACAAAGGCAAGACCTACCGGATGACCCAGCACGGCTTTGCGCGCGACAGCCGCTTCGCGTGGCTGGAGCGCGGCGCGAGCCGGTGCACGCTGGTGCTCGAGGACAGCGAGACGACGCGTGCACTCTATCCGTTCGCGTTCCGCCTGACGGCCACCTACACGCTTGACGACGCCGGTCTCGATCTCTCGCTCACGGTCGTCAATACCGGCGACGAGACATTGCCGGTGTCGCTCGGTGGCCATCCCGCTTTCAACTGGCCGCTTCAGGCTGGCGTGTCGAAGGAGAGCTACGCGCTGACCTTCACCAACGAGGAGCCATCTCCGGTTCGGCGTGTCGAGGGCGGCCTTCTGCTTGCGGCGACGGATCCGAGCCCGGTTCGAGGCACCGTGCTTCCCCTGTCGGAATCCCTGTTCACCAGCGACGCCGTCATCCTCGATCCCGTCAACAGCCATGCGGTTCGCTATGCGGCGGGGCAAGGCGCCGGGCCCTGGCTCAAGATGTCATGGCGCGGCTTTCGCGAACTCGGCGTCTGGTCGAAACCGACGGGCGCGCCGTTCCTCTGCATCGAGCCCTGGCGCGGCTATGCCAGTCCCAAGGACTTCGACGGCGAGTTCAGCGACAAGCCGGGCCTGATGCACATCGCGGCCGGCGCGGAAGAACAGCTGTCGTACCGGATCGAGGTGGGATCGTCCTGAGACGGCCCTCAGACCTCGATCCGCGTGAGATCCTCGCCGAGCACGACGGGGCCCGAATAGTCTCGTCGCACATCCGCGAGCAGTGCGTTCAGCATGGAATCCTCGGTGCGCGGCCGGTGGTGGGTCAGCGCGAGCTTCTTGACGCCGGCCCTGGCCGCGACCTTGCCGACCGTGTCGCCGCAGGCGATCGTGAATTTCGCAAGCCGGCGGAGGTGCTCGTTGTTGATTTCCGGTGTCGCGAGAAAACAGCACTGGACCAGCAGGTCGGCTCCTTGTGCCAGCCGCTCGAGACCGGGGCAGGGGACTGTGTCGCCTGAAATCGCGATGACCTTGCCTTCCGCTTCGAAGCGGAAGCCGAGACACATCCAGCGTGCGAGAAATGCCGGCGACATGTCGAGGCCGTCGCCATGCGAGACGAGTTCGGCGCTGATCTTCCAGCGTCCGGTGTCGAGCACGGGGCCGGGAACGATGTCGGTTGCGACGACCGGTTTCCAGCCGCCGAAGGTCGGCTCGCCCTGATCGCGCCAGGCGATGTCCTTGTCGTAGACCTGCGTGACCAGCGTGTTGACGAGCCGCTCGGTATCGGGCGGACCGTAGATGCGCAGCTCGTCCTTGCGCCCGTGCATCCACGAATTCAGCATCACGTCGTAGAGGTCGCCGATATGGTCGAAATGGTGATGCGTGAGAAAGACCGTGTCGATGGCGCCGAGCGGCACGCCGGCCTTGTGGAGCTGCACCATGACGCCGCGGCCGGCATCGAACAGGATGTTCTCCTCGCCGAGCCTGATCAGCGTGGTCGTCGCCATGCGGCGCGGGTCCGGGCGTGGGCCGCCGGTGCCGAGCAGGATGACGTCCATGGTGCCTACTCCGGTGTGAAGCCGGTCGAAGAGTAGATTCGAAGCTGGCGGCGAGGCAAGCCGCGTCGGGCTCGTGGTCAGTGCATGCCCGTCGCAGCGGCGGCGATGTTCGGCCGGAGGGGCGAGCGGTCTGGTGCGGCGGAGGTCAGGCGATGCGCAAGAGCCTGCGCGTGCCGCTCGACCAGGTACCAGCTCGCGCGCGCGACCAGATAGCTGAGCGCGGCGGTGACGGAATAGGCGATCAGCAGCGAGACCAGCCCGTCCGCGAGCGGCCAGATCTGGCGCAGGCCGTAGATCACCGCGAAATGCGACAGATACATCGAATAGGAATTGCGGCCGAGCGCCTCGACCGGCCGGAGCCGGATCGCAAGCTTGATGCAGCCGGCAACCAGCGCGCCGAGCACGAGGTTGATCATCAGGTAGTTGAATTCGTGCGAGATGGTCGCGCGATCGGCGACGAAGGATAGCGCGATGAAGACGGCGACGATCGCGGCGTCCGACTTTGCAAAGCCGTCGCGAAGCGAGAAGAACAACGCGCAGCCGACCAGGAAAACAGGCAGCTGGTTCAGGAAGCTGAGGTGCAGCGCCGTCCAGACGAAGGCCTCGTGGCCTGGTCCGTAATAGGCCGAGAACAGCGCGAACGCCCACGGCTTGAACAGGCAGACATTGACGAGGTGCAGCGCGATCGCCAGCGCGAGATAGAGATGGCGGCGCGATCCGAAGGCCGTGATCAGCAGCGGGAAGACCAGATAGAAGATCATCTCCGCGGCAATCGACCAGTCGCCCGGCACCACGCTGTTGACGCTGTCGGGCCAGAAGCCGTGCAGGAATGTCGCGGTCAGGATCACCTGGAGCGGCCCGATGCCGTTGGGCGCGTTGGCGCTCGGCCCCATGCCGTTGACGGCGAGGTAGAGCGGGATCGCGAGCCAGAACAGCGGCGCGATGCGCAGGAAGCGGCGGATGTAGAATTTGCGCGTCGGATTGGCTTCGACGCGTTGTGTCCACATCAGGCACATCGTCATGGCGCTGACGAAGTAGAATATGTTGACGCCGGTCCAGCCGCACATGAAGGCGAAGTCGACGGCGCGGATGTTCGATGGAAAAGATTGTGAAACGTGGATCGCCATCACGCCGACGATGGCGAGGCCGCGCAGGAAGTCGAGGCTGTGCGAACGGCTGAGGCGCGCTGCGCCTTCCTCGTTTCGACCGGCAGCCAACCGGGCCTGCCCCTGCATCACGCCTGCTCCGTGGTTTCCAATCGCAAGCGGGGACCATAGAGGTGCGGCCGGCTTTCCCGAAGCCGAACACCTTCTTTACGTTAACCAGCGGTTGAATCCGCATTGCGACAAGCGGAACCCGACGTGCTCGGGGCCAATTCCCGGACACCGATGCGCGCGATGAGAAGTGTGGGGCAATTCATACTTAATACTTCAAGACCGTGACCAATATTGTTTGGGCAGCACAACACGCCTAGTATTCAGCAGGCAATTTCGGGGGCTCGAACCAGTCGTGAATGTTCGTTCACAGGACGGCGCCTTGCGCGACGACTTGAATTTCCAGGTCGGCCCGCAGGCACACAGGACATCCAACATCGTGGCTGATTCCGCACGTCAGGAAGCGCGTCCCGCGGGCCGCGAGCGGCTGATCGTCGTCGAGGACGATCCGGTGACACGGACGATGCTGGTGGGCTATTTCAGCGAGAATAATTTCGACGTGGTCGGCGCCGGCTCCTGCGCCGAATGCCGCCAGGCGCTGCGCGGGCGCGCCGATCTCGTCTTCCTCGACGTGCAATTGCCCGACGGCGACGGTTTCGAGCTTGCCAAGGAAATCCAGGCGACCAGCAACGCCGGCATCATCTTCGTGACCCGCCGCGACACCGACGTCGATCGTATCCTCGGCCTCGAGATCGCCGGCGACCATTACGTCACCAAGCCGATCAACCTGCGCGACCTGCTCGCGCGTGCACGCAGCGTGTTGCGGCGGCGCTCGATCGACCGCAAGGCGGCGCGCAACCACAATTCGATCGCGTTCGGCGACTGGATCATCGACCTGACGCGGCGCGAGCTGCTCGGCAGCGACGGCAAGCCGGTGTCGCTGACACGCGCCGAGTTCGACCTGCTGGCGGCACTGGTCGGCGCCGACGGCAGGCCGCTCAGCCGGGACTATCTGATCGAGGTCGTCAGCAACCGCCAGGCCGAGGTCGACATCCGCACCGTCGATGCGCTGGTGGCGCGGCTGCGCCGCAAGCTCGTCGGCAGCGGCACGCCCGTGATCACGACCGTCACCGGCGTCGGCTACAAGCTCGCGCTCAGCGAGCGGCTCTAGAAGCGTATTGGCCGCATCGTCGTCAGCGCGATGCGACCCGCTTCCATTTTGCTTCGATACGAGCTTTGATCAGGCCGATTTTGGCTTCATGAGCGGCCCAGTAAGCGCGGCTGGCAGCCGCCGTTCCCTGGTGATAGCGGGCATAGACGGCTTTGGGTTGAGCCGGCGTTTTGGCGAGACGCGCCGATTTTGCCGAGGCGGTTGGAGCCACGGGCGCTGGCGCCGCTTCTGGTGTTGACGGCGCCGCTGCCTGGGCGGGCGTCGGCGACAATCCCATGGCGAGCAGGCGGTTCCGGGCACGATTGCAGTAGACGTGGGAGCGCGGAGTCATGGTTTCCTCGCCATGACCGGCCCGATACTTCATCAACGCGCGGCAGAGATCGCTCCCCGCCAAAGTCCACGCACGGCTGAGGTAAAGCACGCCATAATGGATGTTGGTCTCTGGTACAGCAAGTTCCGCGTCGCTTCCCCTAAAACCCAGCATTCTAGCGGTCTCAAGCCGCACCTGCATGAGGCCGACTTCGCCGACGCTGCCGATCACCGCGGGGTTATAGCCGCTTTCGACGAAGACGACGGCTTCAGCGATGTCCGCAGGAAGGTTCGTGCCTTTCGTTTCCTTCTCGATGATTGCCCGAACGGCCGCACGTGACGTCGGCGTTTCCCCGGCGCCGAACTCTCCGGCCTTGCCGCCGATTGCCGAAGTCGTGCTGACGTCCTGCGATATGTCGTCGCTGGCGTGGCCACTCGTTGCGGCAAGTGAAAGCAGGACGGCCCCGACGCGGCCCCACGTCGCGAAGAGATGTAAATGTGCCTTGTCTCTTGGCATAAGGCAGGCAGTACACCTGTAATATTAATAAACTGAGGCGGGCTGTGCTTCATTTCTTTGCAGCACGGAACGGGTCGCTGGGCGCGAATCTCGGAACGCCCAACAAGCTGCTTGGTTATCTCTAAGAACAGCAGGGAGAACCGGCATGAACGCGTCCAAATTTGCACTCGTACTACTCGTCTCTTTGGCGACGGCTACCAGCTCTTACGCTCAAGGCGCGGGAGGGGCTGGCGGAGCCGGTGCGGCGGGGAGCGGCGCTACCGCAGGCGCTGGCTCAGGGAGCGCTGGTTCGGCAGGAACTGCCACGGGTTCGGCAGGAATGAACGGGACCGGCCACGCAGCCACCGGTACGGGCGGAACGCCTTCCTCTGCAACTCCCAATCAAGCGCAGAATTATTTTAATCCCAGCGGCGGTGCCTCTGGTCGCAGTGCAACGAGTACGACGAACAATCAGGCAGCACCGAGCCCCGCCGGAACGACGACCGGCCAGGCCCAGCAAAATTCAGGAGCAGGTCACACCACCAACGGGCTTCCCGTCGGTTCGTCCGGCTCGGGACCCGGATCGCCGGAACAACCGATCGGATCCGGGCGCTAGCTCAGATAGCCGCGAATCTTACGTCGCCCGGAGCATCGTATCGCCTGGTCTGGAGGATGCCGATGCAAGGAAACAAATCTCGTTTATGGAGCGAGGAGGACGATGAGCGCCTCCTTGCGCTGAATGAGAAGAACGAGCCACCGAAGCGCATTTCGATTCTACTGGGACGAAGTGAACGCGCGGTCGCCTTGCGATTGAAGGAATTGGGCCGTAAGCCTCGGAAGCGCCTCGGTCGACATTGACAGTGCCTATCGCGCGCGCAAGCTTTGGTCTGTAGATGTCTGCCGCGTCGTCCCGGCGAGCCGGTCATCGACCGCATAGAGCGTGCAGGTGGGCGACCATTTCAGGCAGGCGCCGAGCGAATCACGCTGGGCATCGTCGGCGGTGGTCCGCCCTGAACGCCAGCCGTAGCCGCCGTTCGGCGACACCGCAAAGGCCTTGTGCGGCATGGTGCTGGCGAGATAGCGGGAGAATTCGGCGCGCGCGGCCTCGTTGAGCTGGCTCGGCGGCGGCAGCGGATCGGGCGGGCTCAGGACGTCACGGCCAAGTCCCCGCTCGCGCAGGAAGGCATCCAGGTAGGGCGTCCATTGCGGACGTCCGACCACGGAGTAGAGATAGTGGCCATCGTCGCCGTAAGGCGGCGCCGCTATGAACTTTGCGTTACCGCCATTGCCGCGAAATCCCTCATGGAGACGGCGGGCGAGGTCGGGACCGAAGAACAGGTCGTTGGTCGCATAGACCCACAGCATCGGCACGCGCGAGGTCTTGCCGAAGGCGGCGAAGGCCTGCACCAGCCCATCCGGATTGCAGACATCGTCGTCATCCCGCGAGCCGCGGCCGCCGGCAAAGCTGATCGCGGCGACCAGACCGTTCGGTGCCTGTGCCGTCAGCGCGACGGTGGCGAGCCCGCCGGCGGAATGGCCGGCGGCGATCATGCCCGAAATCGTGACGTCGCTGCGCCGCCCCATCGCGTCGATCGCCGCGCGCAAATCCGCGACCGCGACCGCGGCGGCCGGCAAATAAGCCGCGTTGGCGCAGCCGCCGACACTGTCGACGCGTCCGCCGGGCGAGGTGCCGTAGCCGCGCCGCATCACGATCAGCGCGGCAAAGCCGCGGCGGGCATATTCCAGCGCGATGCCGTAATATTTGTGCGCCGACATGGTCGCCCGGTCGTCGAAACTGCGCGGCGAGCCGTGGCTGAGCAGCGCCAGCGGATAGCGCTTCGTCCCCGCCGGCCGCACCAAGAACGCCTCCAGCCCCTGCGGTCCGGCCTCGACCATGGGGATGCGGAGATCCTCGGTGTAGAACTCCGCGGCGCGCGCCGGCGCACTGGCCATGACGAGGCCGGCGATCAGCAGCAGCAGTTGTCGCGAAGGGATCATGGGACGATTCGAAAAGCCTCGGTGATGGTGAGCATAGCACGGTCCCGTAGCCCGGATGAGCGAAGCGACATCCGGGGCGGCTGGTCCCGCATATCGCTTCGCTCATGCGGGCCACGGCACCGTCGCCACCACCCCAGGGAACGCCATCCCCATCACCCGTGTTGTGCACTTGGCGGCGCCCCGGCCGATGCTATGCTGCTCTGCAATCTCTACGACAGGACGAGGATATTTCAGTGGCTGATGTTCATCCCGCGGCGGGCAAGCAGGTTTCGCCGGACGCGCTCACCAACGTTCCGCGGCTGGTGACGGCCTATTTCGCCGGCAAGCCTGATGTCGCCGATCCGGCGCAGCGGGTGGCGTTCGGCACCTCCGGCCATCGCGGCACCTCGTTCAAGAACACGTTCAACGAGGGCCACATCCTCGCGACCACGCAGGCCATCTGCGATTACCGAAAGGAAAAGGGCCTGACCGGCCCGCTTTTCATCGGCATCGACACCCATGCGCTGGCCGAGCCGGCGCTGGTCAGCGCCGTCGAGGTGTTCGCGGCCAACGGCGTCGATGTCATGATCGACAAGGACGGCGGCTACACGCCGACGCCTGTTATCTCGCACGCGATCCTCACCTACAACAAGGGCCGCAGTAGCGGCCTCGCCGACGGTGTCGTCGTCACGCCCTCGCACAATCCCCCCGAAGACGGCGGCTACAAGTACAATCCGCCGCATGGCGGCCCGGCCGACACCGACGTCACCGGCGTGGTCGAGAAGCGCGCCAATGCCTATCTCGCCGATGGCCTCAAGGGCGTCGCGCGCATGGACTACGCCAAAGCGAAAAAGTCGGCGAACGTGCACGAATACGACTTCATCACGCCTTACGTCGCCGATCTCGGCAACGTCGTCGATCTCGATCTCGTCAAATCCGCCGGCATCAATATCGGCATCGATCCGCTCGGCGGTGCCGCCGTGCATTACTGGCATCCGATCATCGCGCGCTACGGCCTGAAGGCCACGGTGGTGAACGAGGCGATCGACCCGACCTTCCGCTTCATGACGGTCGACTGGGACGGCAAGATCCGCATGGACTGCTCCTCGCCTTACGCGATGGCGAGCCTGATCGCGATGCGCGATCGTTTCGACGTCGCGTTTGCCAACGACACCGACGCCGACCGCCACGGCATCGTCACGCGCACCGGCGGCCTGATGAACCCGAACCATTATCTGGCGACCGCGATCTCCTACCTGTTCGCGCACCGCCCGAACTGGGGCAAGGACGCCGCGATCGGCAAGACCGTGGTGTCGAGCTCGATCATTGATCGTGTCGCCAAAAAACTCGGCCGCAAGCTGGTGGAGACGCCGGTCGGCTTCAAATGGTTCGTCGACGGCCTCGTCGGCGGCAGCTTCGGCTTCGGCGGCGAGGAGAGCGCAGGGGCCTCGTTCCTGCGCCGTGACGGCACGGTGTGGACCACCGACAAGGACGGCATCATCCTCGGCCTGCTCGCTGCCGAGATCATGGCCAAGACGGGCCGCGATCCCAGCCAGCTGTTCGGCGATCTCACCGCCGAGTTAGGGGTGCCCCACTACGCCCGCATCGACGTCGCCGCCACCACGCCGCAGAAGAACATTTTGAAATCAGTCACGCCCGAGCAGCTTGGCCTGAAGGATCTCGCCGGCGATCCGGTTCGCGCGACGTTGAGCAAGGCGCCGGGCAACGGCCAGCCGTTCGGCGGCATCAAGGTCGAGACCGATTTCGGCTGGTTCGCGGCAAGGCCGTCCGGCACGGAGGACGTCTACAAGATCTACGCGGAGAGTTTCCGCAGCACCGAGCACCTGAAGCGGATTCAGGACGAGGCCCAGGCGGGGCTGAAGAAGGTGTTCGGGGCGTAGCTGCCGAGTCAAAGCGCCGCTCTCGCTGCCCTCCGGGGGAGGTACTCGCAGTATCAACAGGTGTCATCACCCGCGAAAGCGGGTGATCCAGTACGCCGTGACGCCAATTGAATGAACCAATGACCGCCACGGCGTACTGGATTCCCCGCTTTCGCGGGGAAGGACAGCGAGGCTAATTATGTATACATGTATCCGGTTTTAGGTATTATAATACGACATATTTGACCTTGAACGATTCCATCCTTCCGTTATTGTATACATAACGCATACATAAGCCTTGGGAGATCGCCGGTGACAAAACCCTTCCCCATGAACGCCTGGTACGCCGCCGCCTGGGACGCGGAGGTGAAGCCGGCGCTGCTGCCGCGGACGATCTGCGGCAAGCATGTCGTGATGTACCGCAAGGCCGATGGCTCCGTGGCCGCGCTGGAGGATGCCTGCTGGCACCGCCTGGTGCCGCTGTCCAAGGGCCGGCTCGAAGGCGACACCGTCGTCTGCGGCTATCACGGCCTGAAATACAATGCGCAGGGGCGCTGCACCTTCATGCCCTCGCAGGAGACCATCAACCCGTCGGCCTGCGTGCGCGCCTATCCCGTGGTCGAGCGTCACCGCTACATCTGGCTCTGGATGGGCGATCCCGCGCTGGCCGATCCCGCGCTGGTGCCCGACATGCACTGGAACCACGATCCGGCCTGGGCCGGCGACGGCAAGACCATCCGCGTCAATTGCGACTACCGCCTCGTGCTCGACAACCTCATGGACCTCACCCACGAGACTTTTGTGCACGGATCCTCGATTGGAAACGACGCCGTGGCGGAAGCGCCGTTCGACGTCACCCATGGCGAGAAGACGGTGACCGTGACGCGCTGGATGCGCGGCATCGAGGCGCCGCCGTTCTGGGCCAAGCAGCTCGGCAAGCCCGGCCTGGTCGACCGCTGGCAGATCATCCGCTTCGAGGCGCCCTGCACCATTGCGATCGACGTCGGCGTCGCGCCGACCGGGACCGGGGCGCCGGAGGGCGACCGCTCGCAGGGCGTCAACGGCTTCGTGCTTAACACCATCACGCCCGAGACCGAGAAGACCTGCCACTATTTCTGGGCCTTCGTGCGCAACTACCAGATCGGCGAGCAGCGCATCACCACCGAGATCCGCGAGGGCGTCTCCGGCATCTTCCACGAGGACGAGCTGATCCTCGAGGCGCAGCAGCGCGCGATGGACGAGAATCCCGATCGCATCTTCTACAACCTCAACATCGACGCCGGCGCGATGTGGACGCGCAAGCTGATCGACAGGATGGTGGCCAAGGAAAACCCGCCGCAGCACCTTCAGGCCGCGGAGTAAGCCGACATGGCCGAGCGCGAGGTCGACCGCTCCGTCTCGCAGACGGTGAAGGCGCAGCTCGCGCTGCGCGACCAGATCTTGTCCGGCTCCTTGCGACCAGGCGAACGCATCTCCGAGCTTCAGGCCGTGGAGACTACCGGCGCCTCGCGCACGCCGGTGCGCATGGCGCTGGTGCGACTGGAGGAGGAGGGCCTGCTGGAGGCGATCCCCTCCGGCGGCTTCATGGTGAAGGCGTTTTCGGAGCGTGATATCTCCGATTCCATCGAGCTGCGCGGCACGCTGGAAGGCCTCGCCGCGCGGTTCGCCGCCGAGCGCGGCGTCTCCGCGCGTGAGCTCGAGCCGCTGAAGGAGTGTCTCGCCGCAATCGATGAATTGCTGCGCCAGGTGCCGATCTCGGTCGATGCCTTCTCGTCCTATGTCACGCTGAACGCGCGCTTCCACGCGTTGCTCACGGAACTATCGCGCAGCCCGCCGCTGATCCGGCAGATCGACCGCGCTTCGGCACTGCCGTTCGCATCCCCAAGCGGGTTCGTGATGGCGCAGTCGGCATTGCCCGAAGCGCAGCAGATCCTGATCATCGGGCAGGAACACCACCGCGTCGTCATCGACGCCATCGAGAACCGCGAAGGCGCGCGTGCCGAGGCCGTGATGCGCGAGCACGCCCGGCTCGCGGTGCGCAATCTGCGGCTGGCGCTGCGCAACCGGACCCATCTCGACCTGTTGCCGGCGCTCGCGCTGATCAAGACCGCAACCGACTAGGGGAGTGCCATGCGCTTCATCGAAACCTGGATTCCGGCCACGCTCGTCTCGACGCGCGATCTTGCGCCCGGCATCCGCGAATTCCTGATCCTGCCGGACCGGTTCGACGGCGCGGCCTATCCGGTCGGCAGCCACATCAATGTCAGCGTCACCATCGACGGCCTGCCCGAGACGCGGTCCTACTCGCTGGTCGGCGAGGCCACCTCGCGCGGCCTCAAGATCGCGGTGCGCCGCGCCGAGGATTCCCGTGGCGGCTCGCGCTACATGTGGCAGCTGTCACCGGGCGCACGGCTCGACATCACCCAGCCGTCGTCGCTGCTCGCGGTCGACTGGGCGCGTCAAAACTATTGCCTGATCGCCGGCGGCATCGGTATCACGCCGATCCTCGGTGCGGCGCAGGCGCTGGCGCGGCGCGGGGCTGATGTCACGCTGCACTATGCGGTGCGCTCGCGCGGCGAGGCCGCCTATCTCGACGATCTCTCAGGGATGCTCGGCGATCGCCTGGTGGTTCACGCCAGCGACGAAGGCAAGCGGCTCGATCTCGATGCGCGGTTCGCGTCACTGCCGGCGGGAGCGCTGGCGCTGTTCTGCGGTCCGATGCGGATGCTGGACGCCGCGCGCCACGCCTGGATCGGTGCCGGCCATCCGCTGCCCGATCTCCGCTACGAGACCTTCGGCTCCAGCGGCACGCTGCCGACCGAAAGTTTTCGCGTGCGCCTGAAGGGCTCGAACGTCGAGCTCGAAATTCCCCGCGAGCGCTCGATGCTGGATGTGCTCAACGCCAGCGGTCACGACGTGATGTACGATTGCAAGCGCGGCGAGTGCGGCCTCTGCGCCATCGACGTGGTCGATGTCGACGGCGAGATCGACCATCGCGACGTCTTCTTCAGCGACCACCAGAAGCAAAGCAACCAGAAGATCTGCGCCTGCGTATCGCGCGCGAGAGGCACGATCACGGTGGATACGCTGCTCCGCGCGGATGCGATCTGAGGCTGGGTTATCGGCCTGCATGGTTCGAGACGCGCCGCAAGCGGCGCTCCTCACCATGAGGGTCTAAGAGGTTTCGCCGTGGAAAAGACCTCATCCTGAGGAGCCGGCCAAAGGCGGGCGTCTCGAAGGATGGCCGCAGAATGAATCACGCCGCAAAGATCGCCCGCAGCTTCTTCGTGTCCAGCAGCTTCAAGACCGCATCTGCCGACACCGGCCGGCTGATCAGATAGCCCTGGACTTCGTCGCAACTGATCTGGCGCAGATATTCGAGCTGGTCGGCGGTCTCGACGCCCTCCGCGACGACGTCGATGTTGAGGTCTCGCGCCAGCGAGATCACCGATTTCACGATCGCGGCGCAGTCCGGCTGCACCAGCATGTCGCGAATGAAGGACTGGTCGATCTTGATGCGGCTGAACGGCAGCTTGCGCAGGTAAGTCAGCGATGAGAACCCGGTGCCGAAATCGTCGAGCGCGACGGTGACGCCGAGTTGCAGCAGCGCGTTCAGGATCGAGGCGGCCGAGCCGTATTTCGACAGCAGCATCGATTCCGTGATCTCGATCTCGAGTCGGCTGGGAGATACCTTCGCGTCCGCCAGCGCCTGGACGATGCTCTGAAGGATGCCGGTGTTGTGAAACTGTGCGGCGGAGAAATTCACGGCGACCCTGATCTCCTCGGGCCAGTCCGCCAGCGTCGCGCAGGCGCGCCGGATCACCCATTCGCCGATCTCGTGGATCAGCCCGGTCTCCTCGGCGACAGGGATGAACTCGCTCGGCGGCACCAGTCCGCGCGAAGGATGCTGCCAGCGCAGCAGCGCCTCGAAGCCGGTGATGCGGTTTTCGCCGAGGTCGAGGAATGGCTGAAACACCAGGAACAGTTCGTTCCTGGCGATGGCGCCCGCCAAATCCGATTGCAGAGCCTTGCGGTCGCGCGAGGCCTTGTCGTCGGCTTCCTCGAAGAAGCAGACCGTGCCGGGGCCGGCCTTCTTGGCGCGGTAGAGCGCGGTATCGGCGTTCTTCATGACGTCGAGTGGCGTGTTGCCGTCGCGCGGCGCCAGCACGATGCCGACGCTGGTCGCGCCAAGGATCTCGCGGCCCTCGATCGGGAACGGTTCGGCAAAGGCCGCGACGAACCGCTCGGCGATCTCGAGCGCATCCTCGGGGCGTGCCAGATTGGCCATCACCAGCGCGAACTCGTCGCCGCCGATGCGCGCGACGTGCTCGGCCGCGCGGGTGCAGCGTTGCAGCCGGCTTGCGACCTGGACCAGGAATTCGTCGCCGGCGGGATGGCCGAACTTGTCGTTGATCTCCTTGAAGCGATCGAGGTCGAGCAGCAGCACCGCGAACTCCTCGCCTGACAGGGCAAGGCGCTTCAGCGCGGCATCGAGCGTCTCGTTGAAGGCGAAGCGGTTGGGCAGCAGCGTCAGCGGGTCCTGCCGCACCGTGCGTTCAGCCTCGACCTGCCGCATCACGCGCCGTGCAAACGACAGCGAATTGACGAACACCGCGCGGAGCAGCACAGACCCGTATACCACCACCAGGATCGCCACCAGCACATAGGCCGGATCGCCGTCGCGGCTGAGGCAGATGGCGATGCCGACGAAGATCGGGGCGGTGAAGGCAATGGCCGCGATCGGGATCGTGGCGAAGGCCAGCGCGCCGCCGGCGAGCATTCCCGAGCAAAGACAGGTGATGACGAGCTGGCCGCCGGCGGAGGCGTCGGCGAAGAAGGCGACCGGCACGATGCCCCAGGCCGCCCCGAGCACGAAGGCATTGCGCACCAGCCGATGCATGGCGCGGCGCGAGACGAATTGCGGTTTTGTGATCCGGCGCGAGGCGTGGGATTGCAGGCCGAACGCGATCGCGGCGACAGCCACGACGACGGCCCAGATCAGGGCGAGCTTCCAGTCCGGCGAATGCCACAGCGCAATCGCGAGCACGATGGCGTTGCAGGCATTGGCGAGCATGATGCCGACCGAATAGCCGAGCACCAGCGACATCTGTTCGGCACGGATATGGCCGGCCATGGCGTCGTCGGTTGCGGGACTGCCGAACGCCGACATATCGCCGGCAAACAGCCGCGCGAAATAGCTGGTCAGTTGAGTCCGCATTCCAGAGCCTAGCAGCATGGGCCGGTGGTCCGGCTCGATCGGGAGAATTCGCCGCAAACCTTTGACGAACTATGAATTATCCCCGTTCACCACGCGCGCCGTGACCACTTCTGCGTGTTCGCGTGCGGTATCGATAACAAATCGATACAAATGCGGCGCCTCGCGTTACGGCTGTCACGCGAGGAAACATGATTGCATCATGTCCGCCGTCTGCCCGTGAAAGCCTGCGCCGCAACTTCCAGGTGAATCCCGGGCGACCGGCTGGCCGGTCTCGCGTCCGCCAGAGCTAAACAGGGCGCTTCGTCAGCCTGTCATCGCCATCCCTCGCGCATTCTCAATCAGCGCACGAATTCCGCTGCCTTGCAGCCTCGTGCGTCGAGATATAACGGCCGGTATCTGATTGCCGCGCAGTGTTGCCTAATAGACATAGTGCGAACTTAAGGTTCCATTTACTCTATCTCAGCGCGAAATCTTGGAATTTTGGAATTGCCGGTGGTTGGAATGGGAATGAAGCGTCTATTGCTGGCGAGTTCGGCATTGGCGAGCTGCCTGTTTTCGGTATCGGCGCAGGCCCAAAGCTACACCTGGGGCGGTACCGGCAGCACCACGACCACCACCGACTACAATCTCGGCACGAACTGGTCCAATCCGCCGGCGGGTGCGCCGCCGGTCAACGCCGGCCAGTCCGCTCAGTTCGGTGCGACGGGCACTGCGACGGTCACGGTCACCGCCGGCCCGATCACGCCGGATTCGTGGACCTTCACGGCAGCATCCCAGAGCTACACTGTGTCGGGGCAGGCCGTGAACTTCAACGGCGCCGGGCCGAACCTGATCAACAACGCCAATGCCGGCCAGGCCATCTCGATCAGCAACAACATGACCGGCGCCGGGATCTCCCAGGCCGGCGCCAGCACGTTGACGCTGAGCGGGACCAATTCGTTCACCACGACCAGCATCACCGCCGGAACCCTCGTGAACAGCGGCTCGCTCACCTCGACCATCACGAACAGCGCGACCTTCACGAACAACAACAACGTCGTTGGTGACATCACCAACTCCGGCATCTTCGGCAACAATGGCACCGTGACGGGTGCGCTCAGCCAGTCGGCGGGAAGCACGACCAACGCAGGAACCATCACCAGCACGGTCTCTCTGACGGGCGGCTCGATCACCAACAACGTCGGCGGCCAGGTCCAGGGCGCCACCACGAACAATGGCGGCACGGTGACCAACTACGCCACCATGGCCGGCGTGACCAACACCTCCGGCACGTTCAATAACTATAACGGCGGTACGATCACGACGCTGAACAACAACGGCGGTAGCGCCATCAATGCGACCGGCGCGACAATCTCCGGCGCCGCGACCATGTCGGCGGGCAGCTTGGGGAACTACGGTACGATCGCCGGCACGCTCGACATGACGGGCGGCAGCCTTATCAACGGCGTTCACGGGCAGATCCAGGGCACCACCACCAACAACGGCGGCACCGCCAGCAACTACGACTCCATGGCCGGCGTGATCAACACGTCCGGAACATTCACCAACTACTACATCGGTTCGATCACGACACTGAACAACAATGGTGGGACCTTCGACAACAATGGAACGATTTCCGGCGCCGTGACGGTCTCGGCCGGCACCCTCACGAACGTCGGTTCCTATGCCCAAATCCAGGGCGCGACCACCAACAACGGCGGCACCGTGATCAACAGCTTCGCCACGATGGCCGGCGTGACCAACACGTCAGGAACGTTCAACAACAACAACGGTGGTTCGATCACGACGCTGAACAACAACGGCGGCACCTTTGCGAATGCGAGCGGCGCCACGGTCTCCGGCGCGGCGACGATCTCCGGTGGCGATGTGACGAACGCCGGCACGTTCTCCAGCACGCTCGGCCTGACCGGCGGCACGTTCACCAACAACACCGGCGGCCAGGTCCAGGGCACGACGACGAACAACGGCGGCACGGTGAACAACAACGCCACCATGGCCGGCGTGACCAACACATCCGGATTGTTCAAGAACAACAACAACGCCACGATCACGACGCTGACCAACGATGGCGGCACCTTCCAGAACGATGATCAGGGCAGGGTCACTGGCGCCGCGACCATATCTTCAGGCATCGTGCAGAATGCCGGCACGTTTGCGAGCACCCTCGGACTGACGGGTGGCTCATTCCTCAATGCCGGCACCGCCTTTGTCCAGGGTGCGACGACGAACAACGGCGGCACGGTGACCAACGGCGGCCAGATGGCCGCTGTGACCAACACCTCCGGAACGTTCAACAACAACTTCGGTTCGATCACGACGCTGAACAACAATGGCGGCATCTTCAACAATGCCGCCACGATCAGCGGCGCGGCGACGATCTCCGGTGGCACGGTGTTCGTGACCGGCAGCGGCAGCATCGGTGGCGCGGTGAGCCTCACCAATGCGGCGGGAACGCTCGATATTTCCGGCGTCAGCACAGGTCTTTCGATCACCGATTTCTCGGGTGTCAGCGGCAGCACCGTGAACCTCGGTGCCAAGAATTTGACGATCTCGGGTGGCACGCAGGTCTTTGGCGGTGTGATCCAGGGCAGCGGCAATCTGGTTATTGCCAGCGGCGCCGCAGAGGGGTTGTCGGGCATCAGCAGCTACACCGGAACGACCACGGTCAACGGTGGCCTGCTCAAGGTCGATGGCTCGATCGCCGCCTCGTCGATGACGACATTGAACGGCGGCTTACTCCTGGGCACCGGCACCGTCGGCAATCTCACCGTCAACGGTGGCATCTTCACGCCCGGCGGCGGCACGGTCGGCGGATCCATGACGGTTTCCGGAAGCCTCGTCATGGCCGCCGCTTCGACGTATCTCGTGGAAGTGACGCCGGCGACGTCCACCTCTGGCATCGTCACCGGCAATGCGAATCTCGGTGGCGCAACCCTGGGCGCCAACTTCGCGGCCGGCAGCTACGTCGCCAAGACATACACGGTCCTGTTCGCCGGCAGCATCACCGGCGCGTTCGATCCCACCGTCTCGACCCTTGGTCTGCCCGCGGGCTTCAGCACCAGCATAAGCTATGATGCAACTCTCACCCACGCCTATCTGAACCTGGTCCTCAACTTCGCGCCGCCATCGGGAAGCCTGAACGTCAACCAGCAGAACGTCGGCAATACCATCGTCAATTTCTTCAACACCACCGGCGGGATCCCGATGGCGTTCGGCAGCCTGACGCCGGCAGGGCTGACGCAGCTCTCGGGTGAAGCGGGCAGCGCTTCGCAGCAATCGACGTTCAATGCCATGACCCAGTTCATGGGTGTGATGACGGACCCCTTCGTCGCCGGCCGCGGCGATCCCGTCAGCGCCGGCGGTGCGCCGAATGCCTATGCCGACGAGAGCCTGGCTTACGCAGCAGCGGGGAAGGGCCGCCCGGCCAACGCACGCGATGCCTTCGCCGCCTACACCAAGGCGCCGGTCGCGCCGGCCTTCGAGCAGCGCTGGAGCGTCTGGGCGGCCGGCTTCGGCGGTTCGCAGCAGACGGACGGCAACGCCGTGCTCGGCTCCAACACCACCACCAGCAGCCTCTACGGTACGGCCGTCGGGGCGGATTATCGCCTGTCGCGCGACACGCTGCTCGGTTTTGCACTCGCCGGCGGCGGCACCAATTTTTCGGTTGCCAACAATCTCGGTGGCGGCCGCTCCGACCTGTTCCAGGCCGGCGCCTTCTTCCGCCACAACGCCGGCCCCGCTTACATCACCGGCGCGCTCGCCTATGGCTGGCAGGACATCACCACCGACCGCACCGTGACCGTCGCCGGCGTCGACCGCCTGCGTGCCGAGTTCAAAGCCAATGCGTATTCGGGCCGGCTCGAGGGCGGCTATCGTTTCGTCTCGCAAGGAATCGGTCTGACACCATATGCGGCGGCGCAGGTCATGGCATTCGACCTGCCCGCCTATGCCGAACAGGCGATCAGCGGCAGCAACCAGTTCGCGCTCGCCTATGGCGCCAAGACCGCGACCGATACCCGCAGCGAGCTGGGCCTGCGTACCGACAAGTCCTTCGCCCATAATGACGGCATCGTCACGCTGCGCGGCCGCGTCGCCTGGGCCCACGACTTCAACTCCAGCCGTGCGATCGGCGCGACGTTCCAAACCTTGCCCGGCGCCAGCTTCGTCGTGAACGGCGCGGCGATGGCATCGGAGACGGCGCTGGTCACCGCATCGGCCGAGAAGAAATGGCTCAACGGCTGGGCGGCGGCCGCGACGTTCGAGGGCGAGTTCTCCAACGTCACCCGCAGCTACGCCGGCAAGGGCGTGGTGCGCTACGCCTGGTGAGGCCGTTGGCTTGATCATCGCGAGCTGGAGCGAGATGAGATCAAGTTCGAATGCCGCTATGAGGGAGGTGCGCTCCCTCCCCCGCTTGCGGGGGAGGGTTGGGGAGAGGGTGTCTCCGCTCGCGAGAGCCCCCAAGAGGAGAGAACCCTCACCCGGCGCGTTGCGCCGACCTCTCCCGCAAGCGGGAGAGGTGCACCGGGTCCGCGGCCGCTTGATTGAACTTAAATCCACTCTGCCTTCGCGTAGACGCTCCAGCGAAGGCCAGGAACAAAAGGAGAGGGCGGCCATTAAGGTCTCATGACCGGTGCGCCCATATCAGCCACTCGCGCTGCAAGTCTTGCCATCGTTGCCGTCGCGGCCATTGCAGCTTTTGGGCGACCCGTCGGCGCGGACCCATCGTCCGCGAGCCCACCGCTGAAAAGTCCCGCCGACTTTTCGTCGATCTCGAACACGAGCGAGCGCTCGCGCGCGATCTTCGACGAAATCAGCAAGGTCATCACCCATCCGCGATGCATGAACTGCCACCCCGCGGGCGACCACCCGACACAGGGCGACGATCTTCACGAGCACATGCCCCCCATCTGGCGTGCCGAGACCGGGCATTTCGAAGCAAATTGCTCCGGCTGCCATAGCTCCCGCAATTTCACGCTTCACGAGCCGGCCTCCTATCGCAGCATCCCCGGTCACCCCCGATGGGGCTTCGCGCCGATGTCCATGGCGTGGCAAGGCAAGTCGCTGGGCGAGATCTGCCGCCAGTTGAAGGATGTCCAGGCCAATGGCGGCCGCGACCTCGCCGCTCTGCACGAGCATATCGCCACGGACGATCTGGTCGGCTGGGCCTGGAATCCCGGCGAAGGTCGTAAGCCCGCGCCCGGGAGCCAGGCGGCGGCCGGTGAACTGGTCCAGGCGTGGATAGACAGCGGCGCGGAGTGTCCACGCTAGTTCACCACCCGAGCTGCTGCGGGTCGTAAAGAACCGCTCCTCGATCAGCTTGTCGCCTTGTCAGTCTCCCAGCCGATCTCCTCCAGCGTGCGCGTGCCAGCCTTCGGCTCGCCATTGGCTTTTTGTCGCCTCCCGGCCGAATCGAACGCCCCTTGGATCGCGTGATACGATTCGTGGGCCGACCGGCCACCGAGCGCCGCGTCGGCACTGGATGCACTCGAAATCCCTAGGGCCTGTCCATGAGCGAGCCTTCAGCCGATATTTCGGCAACGGTCGAATACACGATGGACAAATGGCGGATGGACAGGGTTCCCTGGGCCATGTGGGCTTGCGTCGCAGGCCTTGCGATCGCGCTTCATGCCGAGAGCCGCGGCCAGCATGGCGCGGCTCTGGCTGCCGTCTATCTGGCTCTCCTGGGGCTGGCGTTCGCGGGCTATGCACTGACGACCCTGATCGGCCGGTCCGGGCTGCCTCTGCTGCTGGAACTGTTGATCGGCGCCCTTGTCCTGATCATCGTCTCCGGCGTCATCGGTGCGATCAGCCTGATGGTCGGCGGGTCGAGCGGCCGCTCCAGCTACGTCGGCACCATGCACAGTTTCTATTGGAGCCATCTCGTGAACCCGTCGCTGAATGTTTTCGGCTGGATGGTGCTCTATTTGGGATCGGGATGGATCGTCTTTTCGTCTTATCGGCACTTCTATGCGGATCGGGCCGTCCTCTCCTTGTCGTCCGCAGGCATCCGGTTTCACAGGCTCTGGCTTGGGGGTCTCTTCATTCCCTGGTCGGAGGTGCGGGGGGTGGGCCACCTGGAGGTGCCCGGCATCTCGGGGTCGCCGTTCGTCAGTCCGTATTCCGCGGCCGTCACGGTCGGTCAGGATTTCTATGAGCAGCACGTTGCGCCGAAACGCAGCTTCCTTGCGCCACCTGGCTCCGAAGCCATGTTCCAGCCGAAAGGCAAGATGATGCAGGTGGTGCTGAACAGCGCCGACATGACGGTCAAGCCCGAGGATTTTCTCGGGCCTGCCGAGGCGCGCTGGAGGGCATTCCGGGATCAACCCGCCTCGTCATCCCGGCACGGCGGCACCATCGTCTACGGACGCTGGTCGATCGATGGCTCTCGGTGGCAGGCCGTTCACTTTCTAGCGCCGCTCGTCGGCATCGTCGTGGTCATGCTGTATCGATAAGGGCAATCCTGCTCAACGTCCGAGCTGTTTCGGATCGTAGAAGAAGCGCTCCTCGATGATCTCATTGCCTCGCCAGGTCTGCCACGCGACCTCCTCCAGTGTCCGCGTCACGCCCTCGGCGTTGGTGAAGGAGAATTTCCAGCGGCTGGCGACGATGTCGCCATCGATCAGGCTCGAGCCGAGGCGCACGGCAGTGACTTGCTTGAACGCAGCCAGCACGCCGCGCTCCTTGTCCGCGAGCTTGTCGCGACCGACGGTCGGCGCGGCGTTGTTCTCATAGGTGGCAGCGTCGGGCATATAGAATTGCTCGATCGCGCCGACAAAATCCCCGTTCTCCAGTCGCTTCGCAAATGCTTCGACAATGTCACGGTCCGGCATGGCGCACCTTTCGACTAAACCGACTGATGGTCGGTAAATACCGACCGATGGTCGAAAAGTCAACTGGCCGGTTGCGCCGAATTCGATTAGACAGGACTCATGGCGAAACAGGCGGAGCGGCGCGCAGCAACCACGGAGGCAATCCTGACGGCGGCACGCCGGCTGTTCGGGACGCAGGGCTTTGCAGCCACCACCATGGACGAGATCGCGGCAGGTGCCGGCGTCGCCAAGGGCGCGGTCTATCATCACTTCAAGACCAAGGAGGCCGTGTTCGAGGCGGTGTTCGATGTTGTTTCGCGTGATCTCGTCGCCGAGATCGACCGCGCCGCGCGCACCGAAAAGGACGTGCTCGCCGCGATGGTCGCCGGCACCCAGCATTATTTCGCCGCGACCGCCAAGGGGCCGACCGGCCAGATCATTTTGCGGGACGGCCCGGCCGTGCTCGGCTGGGAGCGCTGGCGCGAGATCGACGCAAAACACTTTGGCGGCAAGATGCCGCGCGCGCTCTTCGCGGCCATGGAAGCCGGCCTGATCGCCAAGCAGCCGGTCGAGCCGCTGGCGCGGCTG
>NZ_AKIY01000235.1 GCF_000282615.1 Bradyrhizobium sp. YR681
AGGAAAGTTCGGCTCCCGGGAGAGCACGGCATAAGCCGTCCGACCATCGCGCAGGGAAGGCCGAGTGATTGGCACCACCTGTATGCTGCTGTGCGGTTCTTTTGCGCTACATTTTTGCGCAGCGGACCGCGGGTGCGAGGTCAGCACCCGGTCTTCCCTGCGCCCTCTTGGCTAGGAGGGTGGAGTGACCAGGCAAAGCTCGGGCGAATTGCGCCGCGAGAGTGAGAAGGCGCGTCTGCGATTCAAATGCAAGCCGAAAGAGCGGCGTTGCCGCCTCATACTCCGTCATTGCGAGCGAAGCGAAGCAATCCAGAGTCTTTCCGCGGAGGGATTCTGGATTGCTTTGTCGCTTCGCTCCTCGCAATGACGAGGGTGGACGCAGCGCGCAGCTCTCTCACCGTCACCCCCGCGCAACGGCGTAGCCGTTGTCGCTGGAGGTGCGCGCGCCGCGGAGCAAGCCTCGAAGGGCGACGGCCCGGCTGCATCCGGGCCGTTCGTCGTTTCGAGGCTCCCCATGGAACGCGTTGCGTCCCATGCCGCGCACCTCAGGATGACGGGTAACTTGATCGAAGCAAGAGGAAGACCCCGTGCATCCCCACGATTGTGGCGAGATCGCATCGGTTCGACAAAAAATCCTCTGTCGACGGTTGCGCGCCGCACCTTGATGAATCAACCTCGGTTGGTCCATAAGCGGCGTCCCGCTGCCGGTGGTTCGCCCCCCGCGTCGCGTGCTTGGATATAGAGGGATTCTCGCGTGGCAAATATCAACCAGAAAATTGCGCAGGAGCTTGGGGTACGGGCGGAGCAGGTCGAGGCGACGGTGGCGCTGCTCGACGGCGGCGCCACGGTTCCCTTCATCGCCCGCTACCGCAAGGAAGCGACCGGTGCGCTCGATGACGCGCAATTGCGCACCCTGGAGGAGCGCCTGGGCTATTTGCGCGAGCTGGAAGACCGCCGCAAGGCCATCCTCGAATCGGTCCGCGAGCAGGGCAAGCTCGATGCCGCACTGGAAGCCTCGATCATGGCCGCTGACAGCAAGGCGCGCCTGGAAGACATCTATCTGCCGTTCAAGCCGAAGCGCCGCACCAAGGCGGAGATTGCCAAGGAGGCCGGCCTCGAGCCGCTCGCCAATCAGCTGATGGCTGAACCCGGCAACGACCCGAAGGTGGTGGCGGAAAGCTATGTCAATGCCGAGAAGGGCGTTGCCGATGCCACGGCCGCGCTCGACGGCGCCCGCGCCATCTTGGTCGAACGTTTCGACGAGGACGCCGATTTGATCGGCGCGCTGCGCGAGGACATGTGGACCAATGCGCGGATGGCCTCCAAGGTGCGCGACTGCAAGAAGACCGAGGGCGAGAAATTCGCCGACTATTTCGAGTTCTCCGAGCCGCTGACGAAACTGCCGTCGCACCGCATCCTCGCGATGTTCCGCGGCGAGAAGGAAGAAATCCTCGATCTGCAAATCCAGGCTGAAGAAGCGCCGCCCGCCGGCGTGCCGGGCGCCTACGAGTTGAAGATCATGAAGCGGTTCGGCATCGCCGACCTCAAGCGCGCCGGCGACCGCTGGCTGGTCGACACCGTGCGCTGGGCCTGGCGCACCAAGATCCAGGTGCATCTCAATATCGATCTGCGCATGCGGCTGTGGAACGCGGCCGAGACCGAAGCCGTGCGCGTGTTCGCCTCCAATCTGCGCGATCTGCTGCTGGCGGCGCCCGCCGGCACCCGCGCCACCATGGGACTCGATCCCGGCTACCGCACCGGCGTCAAGGTCGCCGTCACCGACGCGACCGGCAAGGTGGTCGATACCGCCGTGATCTATCCGCACGAGCCGCAGCGGCAGTGGAATGAGGCGCTGGCGATCCTCGGCAAGCTCGCGCTCAAGCATCGCGTCGAGCTGATTGCGATCGGCAACGGCACCGCCTCGCGCGAGACCGACAAGCTCGCGGGCGAGTTGGTCAAGGGACTGCCCGACTTGAAGATGAACAAGATCGTGGTGTCGGAAGCCGGCGCGTCGGTCTATTCGGCCTCGGCCTTCGCCTCGGAGGAATTGCCCGGTCTCGACGTCACCTTGCGCGGCGCGGTCTCGATCGCGCGGCGCCTGCAGGATCCGCTCGCCGAGCTGGTCAAGATCGAGCCCAAGGCGATCGGCGTCGGTCAGTATCAGCACGATCTCGGCCAGGCCAAGCTGGCAAAATCGCTCGATGCCGTGGTCGAAGACTGCGTGAACGCCGTCGGCGTCGACGTCAACACCGCCTCGGCGCCGCTGCTCGCGCGCGTGTCGGGCGTCGGCTCCGGCCTCGCCCAGAGCATCGTGGCGCATCGCGACGCCAACGGCCCGTTCAAGTCGCGCAAGGCGCTCAAGGAGGTGCCGCGGCTCGGCCCGAAGGCGTTCGAGCAGTGCGCGGGCTTCCTGCGCATCCTCGGCGGCGAAGATCCGCTCGACGCCTCCGGCGTGCATCCGGAAGCCTATCCGGTGGTGCGGCGGATTCTCGCGGCGACCAAGAGCGACATCAAGGCGCTGATCGGCAGCAGCGAGATCGTGCGCACGCTCAAGCCGAAGGACTTCGTCGACGAGACCTTCGGTCTGCCGACCGTCACCGATATCCTGAAGGAATTGGAAAAGCCCGGCCGCGACCCGCGTCCGGCGTTCAAGGCCGCCGTGTTCAAGGAAGGCGTCGAGGAGATCAAGCATCTCCAGAAGGGCATGATCCTCGAGGGCACCGTCACCAACGTCGCCGCCTTCGGCGCCTTCGTCGATATCGGCGTGCACCAGGACGGCCTCGTGCACATCTCCGCGATGTCCAGGAACTACATCAAGGATCCGCGCGAGGTGGTGAAGCCCGGCGACATCGTCAAGGTCAAGGTGCTGGACTTCGAGGTCGCCCGCAAGCGCATCTCGCTGACCTTGCGCCTCGACGACGAGGTCGGCGCCAAGAAGGACGCGCCCGGCATGCAGCGCGACAACAGCCAGCGCAATGCCAGCCGCATGACCTCTTCGGCGCCGCGCAAGCAGGAATCGTCCGGCGGCGGCGCGCTGGCAGAAGCCCTGCGTCGCGCAGCCGAGAAGAACAACGGCAAGCGGGCGTGAGTCCCTGACCTCTCCCCGCGGAAGAGCGGGGAGAGGCCGGATCGCGCTCCATCCACATCGTCATTGCGAGCGCAGCGAAGCAATCCAGACTGCCTCCGCGGAAAGACTCTGGATTGCTTCGCTACGCTCGCAATGACGGGGAGAGAGCAGCGCTCCCTGACACCCGCGTCAGAATCTGGCGCATTTGTAAGTTGAAGGCGGGAGCCCGTTCTCCTCATCTGATCGTCCTCGTGCGGCACCGTGACCGCCGCACTGCAAGGAGGATGGTTCGATGAACAACAGGCTTCTCAAAGGCCTCACCGCGGCGACGCTCGCAGCGATGATGGCGCTCGCTTCACCGGTGCTCGCCCGTGGCGGCGGTGGTGGAGGTCACGGCGGCGGCTTTGGCGGTGGCGGACATGGCGGCTTTGGCGGCGGTGCGCATTTCGGCGGAGGCATGCATGCCGGTGGCTTCGGCGGCATGCGAGCTGGCGGCATGGGTGGTGCCCGTTTCGCCGGATCGGGCTTCGGCGGGGCACGTTTCGCGCATGCCGCGATCGGCCCGCGCTTCGCCGGCGCAGGCTGGCATGGCCACCACGGCGTCTTCCGTCACCATCACTTCCGCCGTTTCGCCGTCTTCGGCGCGCCCTATTATTACGCCGGCTACAACGATGGTTGCTGGCGCAGGAGCTGGACGCCCTATGGCTGGCAATGGGTCAATGTGTGCGGAGACTATTGGTAGTCGCATCGCCGTACCGCACCATTGTCGCGATCGCCATCGGGCTGTTTCGCCTTGCCCCGGAACGGGATAGTCTGGTGGCGATCGTCGCGCGGAGTATTGCATGACCGGAGGTCACCGCCGCATCCTGGTCGTCGAGGACGATCCGGAAACCGCAGGCCAGCTCGTCGAGGAATTGACGACCTCCGGCTATGACGTCGATCTTGCCGCCACGGGCCGTGAGGCGCTCAGTCATGGCGCCGCGCGCGACTATGCCGTGATCACCATCGACCGCATGCTGCCCGACATCGACGGCATCGCGGTGATGCGGCAATTGCGCGACGACGGTGTCGCTTCCCCCTTCCTGATCATCTCCGCGCTCGGCGAGGTCGACGACCGCGTCCGCGGCCTGCGCGCCGGCGGCGACGACTATCTCGTCAAGCCGTTTTCCTTCGTCGAGCTGCTGGCGCGCCTCGAGGCGCTCGGCCGCCGCAGCGAGACCGTCGCCAAGGAAACGGTGCTGCGCGTCGGCGACCTCGCCATCGACCTGATCGCGCGCAATGCCAGCCGCCGCGGCCGCAAGATTCCGCTGCTGCCGCGGGAATTCCAGCTGCTCGAATATCTCGTCCGGAACGAGGGCCGCGTCGTCTCCCGCGCAATGCTGCTCCAGCACGTCTGGGACCTGCATTTCGATCCCTCCACCAACATCATCGACGTCTATGTCGGGCGCGTCCGCCGCAAGGTCGACGATGCCCAGGCCTATCCGCTGATCCACACCATCCGCGGCATCGGATATTGCCTCCGTGCTCCTGGTTAAAACGCTCCGCTCCTCCACGTTCCGCCTGGCGCTGATCGCGATCGCGGCGTTCGGCCTGATCGTCGCCGCCATCATGGCCTATGTCTATTTCGGAACGATCGCCTACGTGGAGAGCCGGGTCGGTGACGCCGGCGATCACAGCGGCTTCACCGCGATGATCCAGCTCGCCATGGCCGCGGTCGCCGCGCTGCTGCTGGTGCTGGCGGGCCTTGCCGCGGTGCTGGTGACGCGGCGGACGGTCGGCCGCATCGAGGAGATCAACGCCACCAGCCGCGCCATCATGCTGTCGGGCCTCGACCGGCGCATTCCCCTGCGCGGCAGCCACGACGAATGGGACCGCGCCGCCGAAAACCTCAACCAGATGCTCGACCGCATCGAGACGCTGATGGGCGAGGTCAAGCAGGTCAGCGACAACGTCGCCCACGATCTGCGCACGCCGCTGACGCGGATGCGCGGCCGGCTTGAAAAGGCCTATCACCATGAGCGCAACGGCGAGGCCGATGCGGCGCTGATCGGCGACACCATTGCCGACCTTGATGCCGTGCTCGGCATGTTCGCCTCCATCACGCGGATCTCGGAGATCGAGACCCGCGCCCGCCGGAGCGCATTTCGCGCGCTGAACCTGACGGAAATTGCCGGCGAAGTCGTCGAGCTCTACGACGCCGCGGCCGAGCAGGTCGCAACGCGCCTCAGCATCAGTGGCGACCGCGAGGTTGCGATCACCGGCGACCGCGACCTGCTGTTCGACGCCGTCGCCAACCTGGTCGACAACGCGATCAAGCACGGCCGCAAGGGCGGGCAGGTGACGGTGACCTGTCGCAGCGCCGATGGCGGCGCCGACATCGCGATTACCGACAATGGTCCCGGTATCCCTGCGGGGGAGCGCGATCACGTCTTCAAGCGCTTCTACCGGCTCGAGCAGAGCCGCTACACGCCGGGCAACGGCCTGGGCCTCAGCCTCGTCGCCGCGGTCGCACGCCTCCATGGCGCCGAGATCGCGCTGCAGGAAAACGCGCCGGGCCTGACGGTCCAGCTCCGGTTTCCGCCGCCTGCGCAGAGCGGCACCCAACTTGCATGATTGCACTGGTACCGCGTGGAAGTCCTGCAATGTCCCGTCTGCCAGACCTCGTCATCACCAATGCCCGCACGCGCAACCGCGAGATCGTCGACATCGCCATCACCGACGGCGTGATCACCGCGATCGGAAGCCGGCTGGAAACCGGCGCGCAATCCTTCGTCGATGCCAAAGGCTGCCTGGTGACGCCTGCCTTCGTCAATCCGCACCTGCATCTCTGCAAGGTCTGGACCTTGCCGATGATGTCGGAGGCGGCGCTGGAGGCCTATCAGGGCGGCGGCATGAGCGAGGCGGCGAGGGCGGTCGATCTCGCCGCGGTGGTGAAGAGCAAGTACGATGCCTCCTGGATCGTTCCGAACGCGCGGCGCGCCGTGGCACTCGCCGCGCTCCACGGCAATCTCCACATCCGCGCCTTCGCCGACGTTGACACCAAGGCCCGGCTCGAGGGCGTCAAGTCACTGCTCGCCATCCGCGAGGAGTTTCGCGGCATCGTCGATATCCAGGTCGTCGCCTTTCCGCAGGACGGCCTGCTGCGCGAGCCCGGCGCCGACGGCCTGATGCGCAAGGCGATGGCGCTCGGGGCCGATGTCGTCGGCGGCATTCCCTGGATCGAAGCCGATGAACGGGACATGCGCCGCCACATCGACTTCTGCTTCGACCTCGCCGCCGAGCACGGCGCCGACGTCTCGATGCTGCTGGACGACGTCGGCGATTCCGATATGCGTACGCTCGACATGATGGCGCGTGCGGTGATCGCCCGCGGCATCGAGGGCCGGGCGCTCGCCCATCACTGCCGGGCGATGGCGCTCTATCCCGAGAATTACCTTCGCGAGCTGACTGTGCTGCTCGAAAAGGCCCGCATCAGCGTCGTCAGCAATCCGCATAACGGTCCGCTGCATGCGCGTGTGAAGGAGCTGCTGGGCGCCGACATCAATGTCTGCCTCGGGCAGGACGACATTTCCGACGCCTATTATCCGTTCGGCCGCAACAACATGCTGGAAGTGGCGTTCCTGGCCTCGCATCTGTTGTGGATGACCGGAAAGAGCGAGTTCGAGACGCTCTACGACATGATCACCACGCGCGCCGCGACGGCGATGAATCTGGAACGCTACGGCCTCGGGCTCGGTTGCACGGCGAATCTCGTCATTCTCGACCAGGGCGATGTCACCGAAGCGCTGCGCTTCCATGCTCCGCCGCGTGTCGTCATCAGCCATGGCCGTGTGGTCGACACCGAGCGCATGCGCGCGCTGGCACAGGCCGCGCCCGGCGATTGATGTGCGTCCTCTACAGCTCGATCACCCCGCGACGGGCCGCATGTGCCACCGCATCGGTGCGGCCGGTGGCGTCGAGCTTGTCGAGCAGCGAGCCGACATGGAATTTCACCGTGTGCACGGAGATGTTGAGCTGGCGCGCGATCATCTTGTTGGAGGCGCCTTCCGCCATCAGCGCCAGCACGTCGAGCTCGCGCTGGGTCAGCGCGATGTCCGCGGGCATGCTGCGCGGATCGCGTGCGACAATCGTCGCCGCGGCTTGCTCGCCGGGCGCGGCGAGGCGAAGCCCGGCGACATGGCCGAGCAGCGCCGCCAGCCGATCGGCCAGCGCGGGATCGTCGATCTCCAGCGACAATACGATCTCGGCCGTCCTGTCCGCGCTCACGCCTCCGGCCTCTCGCCGACCGTGACCTTGAAGCTGACCGGCTCGCCGCCGCGGCGCACCGCGACATCGACGACCACGCCGACGCTGGCCGGCCCAAGCGTTCGCGACAGCGCGCGCACGCCCGAGAGCTTCTGGTCGTTGACCGCGACGATCACGTCGCCCTGGCGGATGCCGGCGGCGGCCGAGGGTCCGGCCTTGTCGACGTTCATCACCATGGCCCCGACACCGTCGTCGAGCTGCACCGGCTGGAGCCCGAGCCCGAGATATCCGCGGGCGACACGGCCGCGCGCCTCGAGCAGCGGCGCGATGCGCTCGATCGTCGCCGTCGGAATCACCAGCACGCGGCGCGGTCCGAGCACGGCCATGCCGAAGGCTCCGCCCGACGCATCGAGCGCAAGGCCGCCCTCCTGGCTGGGGCGCAGGCGAATGTCGAGCTCGATCCGCGCATCGATGTCGCCCCCGCGCAGGGAGCGCCAGCCCTTGCCGGATGCCGAGACCATCCCGAGCGCCGCACTCGGCGTCTCGCGATTGGTGGCGACCACCACCGACAGGGCGCCGAGCGGCGGGACCGTCGCGGCGAGCTTGATCGGCGCGACACCGGCATCGGTGCGCAGCAGCGCGATGTCGGTGGTGTGGTCCCGGCCCGCGATCGTAGCGGCGACCCGGCTGCCATCGGCGAGGCCGATCTCGACCTCGCCTTCGTCGGCCAGCGCCTCGTCGGCGGTCACGATCAGGCCGCTCTTCCAGACGAAGCCGGTCGAGCGGGAGCGATGCGAATGCACGGAGACGATTGAGGGCGCGGTGCGCGCCACCACATCCGCGAGCGCGGACGACAGTGAGGACAGGGTCGAATCGGTCATGGCAGGCTCCTGTAAGCTGCCCTCAATCTGGGATGTCGCGGCCGATTGCGAAACTGGCCGGGTGGGCAGGACCGAGACAGGCCTCCGGCAGACCACGCCGACGAACATGTGATTGGGAGCCGCTCACGGGAACGTGTAGCAACGGCCAGATTGCACCGTATGGCCCTAAGCGTTTTCAGCGAGCCCTGACCGATGACCATCGATCTCACCCGCCGCACCCTGCTTCAACTCGCCGGCGCCAGCTCGCTCGCTGTGGCCGCCGCAGCTGCTGCGCGCGCCGAGGGTAACCTGCAGGGTACCGGGCCGACCTATGCCAGCCGCACGCCGATGCGGGTCGGCATGGTGACGCTCCGGGTCAGGAGTCTCGATACGGTTGCCGATTACTACCGCGACGTGATCGGGCTGACCGTGATGGAGCGTTCGGCGACAGCTGCGAAGCTCGGCACATCAGGCATCACGCTGCTGGTGCTGGAGGCCCGCCCCGATGCCGCGATCGAGCCGCGCAATGCCGCCGGCCTCTACCATACCGCCTTCCTGATGCCGACGCGGAAGGATCTCGCCCGCTGGCTGGTCGCAGCCGCCTCGCATCGCGTGAAGCTGTCCGGCTTTGCCGATCATCTCGTCAGCGAATCCGTCTATCTCGACGACCCTGAAGGCAACGGCATCGAGGTTTACGCCGACCGCGATCCCTCGCAATGGCAGTGGAGCGAGGGCAGCGTGAAGATGGCGTCCGACGAGCTCAACATTCCCGACCTGCTGTCGCTGACCAATCCGCGCGTGCCCGATTATGCCAGGGCGCCGGACGGCTTGCGCATCGGCCACATGCATCTGCGCGTCGGCGATCTCGCGCAGGCACACGGCTTTTACCACGGTACGATCGGCCTCGACCCGACCCGCAGCCGCAACGGCGCCGCGTTCCTGTCGTCGGGGCGCTATCACCATCACCTCGGCATGAATGTCTGGCAGAGCCAGGGCGCCGGCCAGCGCGACGATCAGACCACGGGGCTGGCCTGGTTTTCGCTGGTGACGGCGAAGCAGGAGATTCTCGCCGCGCAGGCGGAGCGCCTGCGCAAGGGCGGCACGCAGGTCACAACGCTCGCCGACGGCGTGGAGGCGATCGATCCCTGGGGCACGCGGGTGCGGCTGCTCAGGATTTGATCGCCTGCACGGGCATTGCTAATACCCGTCAGCTGCAAACCAGTCTCCGGGAGCCACGCGCTGACATGTCCGATTTTCACGGCGTCTTCCCCTATCTCGTCTCGCCCGTCGGTGCCGACGGCACGGTGCGCACCAACGTGCTCGCAAAGCTCTGCGACGACCTGATCGCCGCCGGCGTGCACGGGCTCACGCCGCTCGGCTCCACCGGCGAGTTCGCCTATCTCAATGCCGCGCAGCGCAGCGCGATCGTGCAGACCACGATCGAGGCCGCAAAGGGCCGCGTGCCTGTCGTGGCCGGTGTGGCCTCCACCTCGACGGCTGAGGCGGTGGCGCAGGCGAAGGCGTACCAGAAGCTCGGCGCGAACGGCATTCTGGCGATCCTGGAGGCGTACTTCCCGCTCGCGGACGCCCAGGTCGAATCCTATTTCCGCGCCATCGCGGACGCCGTGGACATTCCCGTCGTCATCTACACCAATCCGCAATTCCAGCGCTCCGATCTCACCCTCGACGTGATCGCGCGCCTCGCCGAGCATCCGCGCATCGGCTACATCAAGGATGCCTCGACCAATACCGGCCGGCTGCTCTCGATCATGAGCCGCTGCGGCGATGCCTTGCGGGTGTTCTCGGCCTCCGCCCATATCCCGGCCGCGGTGATGCTGATCGGTGGCCTCGGCTGGATGGCGGGCCCCGCCTGCATCATCCCGCGCCAAAGCGTCGCGCTCTACGACCTCTGCAAGGCCGGCCGCTGGGACGAGGCCATGGCGCTCCAGCGCAGGCTCTGGCGCATCAATGAAGCCTTCGCCCGCTTCAACCTCGCCGCCTGCATCAAGGCCGGCCTTTCGATCCAGGGCTACGACGTCGGCGAACCCATCCCGCCGCAGGCTCCGCTGACCGCCGAGGCCCGCAAGGTGGTGGAAGCGGCGCTGCGGGAGCTGGCGTAGAGAGCTGTCATTCCCGACATGGTCTGGTGCCGTAGGGTGGGCAAAGCGTAGCGTGCCCACCACCTGATCACGTCCGCTGAGAAATGGTGGGCACGGCGCAAGTGCGCCTTTGCCCACCCTACGGAATCTCGGATTTACGGGACGGCATGCCAAATCCGTGGATATCCCGCCCAAAACCACGGCTGGTATGCCCCCGGTCGATCCGCTAAAAGGCTGCCCGCAGTTTCGAAAAGACCCTGAGGACCCAGCGGAATGAACATTCTTCCCGGCAATTTGCGTTTCGGAGCGGGCCAGCCCGTCAAGCGTTTGGAAGACCAGCGGCTGCTGACCGGGAAGGGGCAATTCATCGACGACAAGCCGCAGGACGGCGCGCTGTGGTTGCATGTGCTGCGCTCGCCGCATGCCCACGCGAAGATCGTCTCGATCGACAGCAGCGCTGCGGCAGCGATGCCGGGCGTCGCCGCGATCTATACCGGCGCTGACCTCGTCAAGGACGATATTGGCACCATCCCGACCTTGAGCATCTTCAAGCGCCCCGACGGCAAGCCGATGACGGTGCCGCCGCGCCGCCTGCTCGCCCATGAGATCGTGCGCTACACTGGCGAAGCGGTGGCGGCGGTGGTCGCGGCCTCGCGTGCGGAGGCGCAGAGCGCGGCCGAAGCGATCGTGGTCGAATATGACGTCCAGCCCGCGGTGGTCGATCCCGTCGAAGCCGTCAAGCCCGGCGCACCATTGGTGTGGCCGGAGGCGCCCGACAACATCGTCGGCGCGATGGCTTACGGCGATGCCGCCAAGGTGGACGAGGCTTTTGCAAAGGCCGCGCATACGGTCGAGCTCGACATCGTCAGCCAGCGTCTCGTGCCCTCCGCGATGGAGCCGCGCTCGACCATCGCCGAGATCGACAAGGCCACCGGTCGTCTCCTGCTGCATGTGCAGTCGCAGACGCCGGCCTCGACCCGCGACGTGCTGGCGGAAGCCGTGCTCAAGCGTCCCAAGGACAGCGTCCGCGTGCTGGTGGGCGACATCGGCGGCGGGTTTGGCCAGAAGACCAACCTCTATCCGGAAGACGGCATCGTCGCCTACGCCGCGACCAAGCTGAGCAAGAAGATCCGCTGGCGCGGCGACCGCACCGACGAATTCGTCGGCGGCACCCATGGCCGCGATCTGACCTCGACCGCGTCCTTTGCGCTCGACGAGAAGGGCAAGGTGCTGGCCTATCGCGTCAAGTCGATCGGCTGCACCGGCGCCTATTCCTCGGGCGCGGCCAACATCATTCCGCTGGTGCTCGGGCCGTTCGTGCAGACCGGCGTCTACGATCTGCCGCTGGTGCATTTCGAGGTGAAGTCGGTGATGACCCACACCGCGCCCGTCGGCGCCTATCGCGGCGCGGGCCGCCCTGAAGCGGTCTTCATCGTCGAGCGCCTGTTCGACGCCGCCGCGCGAAAGATCGGCATGGATCCGCGCGCGATCCGCAAGGCCAATTACATCAAGCCCGCGCAACTGCCCTACACCAATGCTGCCGGCCAGGTGTACGATTCCGGCGCCTTCGCCCACATGCTCGATCGCGCCGTGAAGCTTGCCGACTGGGACGGCTTTGCCGCGCGCAAGAAGGCGGCCAAGAAAAAGGGCCTGCTCTACGGCCGCGGCCTCACCTCCTACATCGAATGGACCGGTGGCCGCGCCCACACCGAGAAGGTCAGCCTGCACGCGACCTCGCAGGGCCGCGTCGTGCTGCATTCCGGCACCATGGCGATGGGGCAGGGACTGCAGACCACCTACACCCAGATGATCTCCGACACGCTCGGCATCCCCATGGAGAAGATCGACGTCGTCCAGGGCGACACGGATCTCGCCATGGGCTTTGGCAGCGTCGGCTCACGCTCGCTGTTCGTCGGCGGCACGGCGGTCGCGGTCTCCTCGAATGACCTGATCCAGAAGGCGCGCGAGAAGGCGGCCAACGTGCTCGAGACCTCGGTCGAGGACATCGAGTACCAGGGCGGCATGCTCACCGTGGTCGGCACCGACCGTCGCATCAGCCTGTTCGATATCGCCGAGAAGGAAGGCGGCGCCAGGCTCAGCGTGGATTCCGAAGGTGAGGTGGATGGCCCCAGCTGGCCGAACGGCACGCATATCTGCGAGGTCGAGATCGATCCGGAGACCGGCGTGTCCAAGGTCGTGCGCTACACCACCGTTGACGACGTCGGCGTCGCCGTGAACCCGATGCTGGTCACCGGCCAGATCCATGGC
Source organism: Bradyrhizobium sp. YR681 (assembly GCF_000282615.1). Taxonomy (GTDB): domain Bacteria; phylum Pseudomonadota; class Alphaproteobacteria; order Rhizobiales; family Xanthobacteraceae; genus Bradyrhizobium. The sequence goes on from NZ_AKIY01000235.1 coordinate 12,540, forward strand.
GGCGTCGCGCAGGGTATCGGCCAGGCGCTCTATGAAGGCGTCTCCTACGACGCCGACGGCCAGCTCCTCACCGCGAGCTATCAGGATTACTGCATCCCGCGCGCCGACGACGTGCCGCCGATCGTGGTCACGCTGGACGATTCCGCGCCCTGCCGCACCAATCCGCTCGGCGCCAAGGGCTGCGGCGAGTCCGGCGCCATCGGCGGCCCGCCCTGCGTCACCAACGGCGTGATGGACGCGCTCGCCGAGCTCGGCATCACCCAGCTGAACACGCCGCTGACGCCGCAGAAGATCTGGCAGGCGATCAGGGACGCGCAGGTGGGCTAAGGCTTTCAATTACACCGTCATTGCGAGCGCAGCGAAGCAATCCAGAGTCCCTCCGTGGAAGCGGTCTGGATTGCTTCGTCGCAAGGGCTCCTCGCAATGACGAAGGAGAGAGTCGTAGCCCTTCAAATCCCCAGCATCATCTTCGCGATGATATCGCGCTGGATCTCCGACGTGCCGCCGAAGATCGTGTAGGCGCGGCCGTTGAGATATTCCGGCACCACCGTCAGCATCTCCTCCGGCGTCGCCGGCGCGTGGTTGAGCTTGTAGAGCGGGCGCATCGGCTCGACCGCGAGCGCGTCATGGCCGATCACGTCGACACCCAGCCGCGTCACCGCCTGGCGGATCTCGCTGTTGCGCAGCTTCAGGATCGACGACACCGCGCCGGGATTTTGCCCGGTCTGGAGCGCCGACAGCACGCGCAGCTCGGTCATTTCAAGCGCGTCGATGTCGACCTCGACCTCCGAGATGCGCGTGGCGATATCAGGACTGTCGATCGCGCGTCCGGTCAAATCCGACTCGGCCAGCTCCGCGATCGCCTTCAACCCTTCGCGCAGCTTCGCCGATGCAATGCCCGAACCGCGCTCGAATTCGAGCAGATATTTGCCGTAGGTCCAGCCTTTGCCTTCCTCGCCGACGCGGTTGGCGACGGGCACGCGCACATCGTCGAAGAACACCTGATTGACCTCGTGGTCTCCGCCGATGGTCAGGATCGGACGCGTCGTGATCCCCGGCGTCGTCATGTCGATCAGTATAAAACTGATGCCGTCCTGCTGCCGCGGTCCATCACTGGTGCGCACCAGCGCGAACATGCGGTTGGCGTGATGCGCATGCGTGGTCCAGATCTTGGTGCCGTTGATGATATAGTCGTCGCCGTCGCGCACCGCGCGCGTCTTCAGCGAGGAGAGGTCGGAGCCGGAGCCCGGCTCGGAATAGCCCTGGCACCAGTAATCCTCGCCGGACAGAATCCGCGGCAGGTAAAAATTCTTCTGCTCCGGCGAACCGAAGCCGATGATGACGGGCCCGACCATCTTCACGCCCATCACGTTGACATTGGGCACGCCGGCCCGCGCGCTTTCGGTCTCGAAAATCCAGCGCTGCGCCGGTGTCCAGTCCGGCCCGCCATGTTCGACCGGCCAGCCCGGTGCGCCCCACCCCTGCCGGTGCAGCACGCGCTGCCAGGCCATGCCGATGTCAGGGTCGGAGAACACCGACGGCGTCAGCGCTGTGGCGCGCTTCATCTCGTCAGTGAGATTCTTCGCGATGAAACCGCGCACCTCGTCCTGGAAGGCGCGCTCCTCGGCATTGAACGACAGGTCCATGATGCGCTCCCTTCAGGCTGAAACGGTGGTGCGGCCAAGCCGGGCGTGGCGGCCATAATGATGCGCGCTGCCGCCGAACAGCGTGTCGAAGGCGACCAGCCGCTTGAAATAGGCGCCGACCTCGAGCTCCTCGGTGACGCCCATGCCGCCGTGAAGCTGGATCGACTGCTCGCCGACGAAGCGCGCGCATTTGCCGATTTTTGCTTTCGCGCCCGACGCGGCGCGCGCCCGTTCGACCGGCACGGCATCGACCTTCAGCGCCGCGCGCAGGGCCATCGAGCGTGCCTCGTCGACCTGCATGGCCATGTCGGCGAGGCGGTGGCGGATCACCTGGTTGGCGGACAGCGGCCGGCCGAACTGCTTTCGAATCTTGGTGTATTCCAGCGTGGTATCGAGCAGCGTCTGCATGATGCCGACGGCTTCGGCGCCCAACGCGGCCATGGCGCGATCGACGGCCCATTCGATGGCCGGCAGTGCGTCGCTGCCGTCACCCAGCAGGGCGCCCTCCGACAGCTCGACGCCGGACAGTTCGATGTTGCAGGCCCGCCCGCCGCCAAGGCGCTCATAGTCGCTGACGGCAAGGCTCGGCGTTTTCGCCGCGACCGTGAACAGGCCGATCCGCCCCGACGCCCCCTGATGATCATGGATATGCGCGGAGACGATGATCTCGTCGGCGGCATGGCCGTCGAGCACGACGATCTTGCTGCCGGAGAGGCGCCAGCCTTGCGCCGTCTTGTGGGCGATGGTCGCGACCTTTGCGAGATCGAACCGCGCGGCGCGCTCGGAATGCGCAAAGGCAAGCTTCAGCGACCCGTCCGCCACCTTGGGCAGCCTCGCCTGTTTCTGCTCGGTGGTGCCGCATCTATCGATCAGCGCAGCTCCAAGCACGACCGTTGCGATATACGGCTCCGACACCAGCCCGCGGCCAAACGCTTCCATCAAGATGCCGATCTCGACTGCGCCGCCGCCGAGCCCGTCGAACTCCTCCGGAATCGGCAGCGCCAGCCAACCGAGCTCGGCGAATTGTTTCCACACCGCGCGGCTGTATCCGAGCGGATCGTTCGCCATCTTGCGGCGATGGTCGGCATCGTAGCTTTCGGCAACAAAACGTTCCGCGCTTTCGCGCAGCAGCCGTTGCTCGTCACTGAGATTGAGGTCCATGATCTACTCCGCAGCCGCCGGCGGCTTGCGCACGGAGGGATGAAGGCCCGATGGATCGACCACCATGCCGAACTCCTGGAGGTTATGGGCGTGACAGAGCTGATGCAGCGCAAAAGCCTGGTCGATCGCGGCGGGCTGTCCCATCACGTCGACGGAGCGGTTCACCGCCTCCTTGGTCAGCTTCAGCGCGAAGGACGGCTTCGATGCGATCCGGCGCGCCAGCTCCAGCACGGACGCCGAGAGTTCGGCGCGCGGCACGACCCGGTTGACCATGCCGAGTTGATGGGCCTCCTGCGCGCTCCAGCTGTCGGCGGTGAACAGGAACTCCTTGGCCTTGCGCGGGCCGAGTTCCCAGGGATGCACGAACCATTCGACGCCGCAGACGCCCATGGTCACGACGGGATCGCAGAATTGCGCATCGTCGCTGGCGACGATGAGGTCGCAGGCCCAGGCCAGCATCAACCCTCCGGCGATACATCTGCCATGCACCTCGGCGATCGTGGGCTTGGCGAGATTGCGCCAGCGCCGCGTGATCTGGAGATATATTTCCTGCTCGCGCGCGAAACGGCCATGCGCATTCGGTTCAGCGAAGCCGCCCCAATTTCCTACAGGCGGAAAATCGACGCCTGCTTCATTCTTGCCGCCCGGGCGCAGGTCATGGCCCGAGGAGAAGTGCGGCCCGTTGCCGGCGAGGATGATGACCTTGACCGCGTCGTCCTGCACCGCCTCGTCGAAGGCGGCGTTGAGGTCGTAGGTCATTTGCAGGTTCTGCGCGTTGCGCGCCTCGGGCCGGTTCATCACGATCCGGGCAATCGCCGGCTCCGGCCGCTCCACGAGGATGGTCTCGAACGAGGACATCGTGCTTCCTCCGGCGTTTCCAGTTTGATCTTGTTGTTCCGCCAAGTTGACTATGTCGGCCAGGGATAGGCAAGGGGCTTGCGTCAGTCGGCTGCTTTCGCGCCGCCGGCGCAAGATGTCTGGCACCGCGCGCGCTCAATCTGGTAGCTTGCGCCCGATTCCACCGGGAGAAATTTGATGCGCAAGATCCTCACTGTGCTGGCGGCGCTGGCCTCGCTCAGCCTGACCAATTGCGGCTACAACGCGATCCAGAGCGAGGACGAGCAGATCAAGGCCAACTGGTCGGAGGTCGTGAACCAGTACCAGCGCCGCGCCGACCTCGTGCCGAACCTGGTCAACTCGGTGAAGGGCTTTGCGCAGCAGGAAAAGGACGTCCTGCTCGGCGTCACCAACGCCCGCGCCAAGGTCGGCAGCATCCAGGCGACGCCGGAGGTGCTGAACGATCCTGCCTCCTTCCAGAAGTTCCAGGCTGCCCAGGGCGAGCTCTCCAGCGCGCTGTCGCGGCTTCTTGTGGTCACGGAAAACTATCCGCAGCTCAAGTCGGACGCGCTGTTCAAGGATTTGATGTCGCAGCTTGAGGGCACCGAGAACCGCATCACGGTCGCACGCAACCGCTACATCAAGGCGGTGCAGGAGTACAACGTCACCATCCGCTCGTTCCCGAGCAACCTCACCGCGATGATGTTCGGCTACAAGGAGAAGCCGAACTTCTCGGTCGAGAACGAGAAGGAGATATCGACCGCGCCGAAGGTCGATTTTAACGCTGCACCAGCGCCGTCGAAGTAGGTGCGCGCGATCTTGCGCATGCGCTTCGCCCCGCACACCGCTGTCATTCCCCGCGAAGGCGGGGAATCCGGTACGCCGCGGCTTCGCCGTATCTCGCTGGCGTCTCTGGAATACTGGATC
>NZ_AKIY01000236.1 GCF_000282615.1 Bradyrhizobium sp. YR681
CACCACGACCAAGAGCGTGGCGGCCGCCGCTGCCATTTCCGAAGCGCTGCTGTTCAAGCACTTCCCGTCCAAGGCGGCGCTCTATGCCGAAATCCTCAGCGACGAGTGCGAAGCCGATCCGGCACTGACGGACCTGCTGGAGCGAGAGCCCTCGACGGCCACGCTGGTCGAATTCGTCCGCGGCATGGTCCAGCATTTCCTCCACATCGCCGATGGTCCCGACCAGGAAGAGGCGCAGCGCCTGCGACTGATGGCCACCAGCCATCTGGATGACGGCGAATTCGCCCGTCTGCTATATGCCAAGATCGAGAAGCTGATCGGGGCGGTTTTCCTCGCCTCGCTCGAGCGTGCTGTGACGGCCGGGGACGCGCGGCCATTCAGCGGCGATCCACTCAACCTGTTCTGGTTTGCGCATCACACGGTGATGACGGCTGCGCTGACCAGGCTGCCGGCCGCGCCCTGCCTCGCTTACGGCAAGGCTGGCGACCTTGAGCGGCAGCTGTGTGAGTTTCTCCTGAGGGGTATCGGACTTAACGACGCCGCAATTGCTTCGCACTTAGGCCACGAATTGGCGCCGGGTGCGGGCAAGACGGCGATTGCAGAAAGTGCATGACATGAACATCGTAGCCGAACACAAGATTTCGGGCCAACCGATCGACAACAAGGCTCCCAAGCGTCCGGTCCGGCCGGTGCTGTGGTTCATCATCGTCGGCACGCTGCTGGGCGTGCTCGTCGGTGGTCTCGTCTGGTTCAATTATTTCCGCGGCCAGATGATCAAGCAGTTCTTCGCCAACAACAAGCCGCCGCCGACCGCCGTCAGCGCGGCCGAGGCGAAGTCCGAGGTGGTGCCGAATCTGCTGACCGCAGTCGGCGGCCTTGCCGCCGTGCATCAGGTCGACGTCAGCGCCGACGTCAACGGCCGCGTCACCGAGATCAAGTTCGAGCCGGGCACGCATGTCGAGGCCGGCACGCCGCTGGTCCAGCTGTTCGACATGCCCGACCAGGGCGACCTCGCCAATTACAAGGCGCAGGCGACCGTCGCGCAGCTTTCGCTCGACCGCGCCAAGCAGCTGGCCTCGCGCCAGTTCGGTCCGCAGGCGACCGTCGATTCCGCACAGGCCGCCTACGACCAGGCGCTGGCGGGTATCGCCAAGACCGAGGCGCTGATCTCGCAGAAGCTGGTCCGCGCGCCGTTCTCCGGCGATCTCGGCGTCCGCAAGGTCGAGGTCGGCCAGTATCTGACGGCCGGCACGGCGATCGTGTCGCTGACCGATCTGTCGGAGCTGTGGGCCAACTTCACGGTGACGGAAAAGGATTCGGGCAACCTCAAGGTCGGTCAGCCGGTCCGGCTCAAGGTCGACGCCTATCCGGGCCGCACCTTCGACGGCAAGATCACCACGATCGAGCCGCAGGTCGCGGCCGACACCCGCAACATCCGCGTGCAGGCGACGGTCGCCAATCCGGAGAAGATCCTGAAGCCCGGCATGTTCGTGACCACGACGGTGGTGCTGCCGGCGAAGCCGGCCGTGATCACCGTGCCGGAAACGGCGGTCGATTACACGCTGTACGGCGACTCCGTGTTCGTGATCACCGAGAAGAAGGAAGAGGACGGCAAGACCAGCCTCTCCGCGGTCCGCACCTTCGTGCAGACCGGCAGCCGGGTCGACGGCCGTGTCGAAATCATCAAGGGCGTGAAGGTGGGCGACAAGGTCGTCGCCGTCGGCCAGCTCAAGCTGCAATCGGGCGCCGCAGTTGCGATCTCGACCGATCCGGCGCCGCAGATCCCGGCGCAGCCGCCGCGCTACTGACAATACAAGCGCGTGATCCGGCTCGGCCGGATCACGTCCGTTGAGACAAAGAAATCGAGATCGCCGCGATGCGCTTTACCGACATTTTCATCAAACGACCGGTCCTGTCGGTCGTCGTCAGCCTGCTGATCCTGCTGATCGGCCTGCGCGCGGCGATGGTGCTGCCGATCAGGCAATATCCGAAGCTTTCGAACACGGTCATCAATATCACGACCGTCTATCCCGGCGCGTCCGCGGACCTGATCCAGGGCTTCATCACGACGCCGATCGAGCAGGCGGTCGCCTCCGCCGAAGGCGTCGACTACATGACCTCGTCCTCGGTGCTCGGCACCTCGACGATCCAGGTCTACATCAAGCTGAACTTCGATCCGAACCAGGCGCTCACCGAGGTGCTGGCGAAGACGAACTCGGTCAAGTACCTGATCCCGAAGGAATCCAACGACCCGATCGTGACCAAGACCACCGGCCAGACCACGGCCGTGATGTATCTCGGCTTCTCCTCGGAAGAGCTGTCAGGCTCGGCGATCTCGGATTATCTCACGCGCGTCGTGCAGCCGGTGCTGTCGACCGTCGACGGCGTCGCCTCTGCCGACATTCTCGGCGGCCAGACCTTTGCGATGCGGCTGTGGCTTGATCCCATGAAGATGGCCGGCCGCAACGTATCTCCGGCGGACGTCGCCGCTGCCATCCAGGCCAACAACTTCCAGTCGGCGGCGGGGCAGACCAAGGGCTATCTGATCGTTTCCAACATCTCGACCAACACCAGCCTCACCGATGTCAACCAGTTCAGGAAGATGATCGTCAAGGCCAAGGACGGCGGCTTCGTCCGGATGGAGGACATCGCGACGGTCGAGCTTGCCGCGCAAAGTACCGACGCGAGCGTCGCCTTCAACGGCGAGCATGCGATCTTCATCGGCGTGAACGCCACGCCGCAGGGCAACCCGCTGACGCTGGTCAAGGGCGTGCGCGCGCTTTTCCCGGAGCTCGAGCGCAACCTTCCGCCGTCGATGAAGATGAAGGTCGCCTACGACTCGACCAAGTTCATCCAGTCCTCGATCGACGAGGTGGAGAAGACGCTGGGCGAAGCCGTGATCATCGTGATCGTGGTCATCTTCCTGTTCCTGGCCTCGCTCCGCTCGGTCATCATCCCCGTCGTCACCATTCCGCTGTCGATGATCGGCGTCTGCACCCTGATGCTGGCGCTGGGCTTCAGCTTCAACCTGCTGACATTGCTCGCCATGGTGCTCGCGATCGGCCTCGTGGTCGACGACGCCATCGTCGTGGTGGAGAACATCCATCGCCATCTGGAGGAGGGGAAGACGCCGGTCCAGTCGGCGCTGGAAGGCGCGCGCGAAATCGTCGGCCCCGTCATCTCGATGACCATCACGCTCGCGGCGGTGTACGCGCCGATCGGCTTCCTTGGCGGCCTCACCGGTTCGCTGTTCCGCGAATTCGCCTTCACGCTCGCGGGCTCGGTGATCGTGTCGGGTGTGATCGCGCTGACGCTGTCGCCGATGATGTGCTCTGTTCTGCTCAAGAATACCGAAGAGGGCCGCTTCGCCAAGCTGGTCAACAAGGTGTTCGGCGCGCTGACGCGCTGGTATGGGCGCAGGCTCGACCGCTCGCTCGATTACAAGGCGATCACCGGTCTGTTCGCGGTGACGATCCTCGGGCTGGTCGGCTTCCTTTATATGCACACCTCGAAGGAGCTGGCGCCCGAGGAGGACCAGGGCATCGTGTTCGCGGTGACCAAGGCGCCGAAATACGCCAACATCGACTATGTCGATTTCTACGGCGAGAAGCTCGACGAGAAATTCCAGAAGTTCCCCGAGACCGATCTGCGCTTCGTGCTGAACGGCATCAACGGCCCGCAGGGCGGCATCGCCGGCATGCTGCTGAAGTCGTGGGACGAGCGCAAGCGCTCGTCGATCCAGCTGAAGCCGCTGGTGCAGGCCGAGCTTTCCAAGATCGAGGGCGTGCAGGCTTTCGCGTTCAACCTGCCGCCGTTGCCGGGCGGCCCGGGCGGTCTGCCGGTTCAGATGGTGATCAATTCCACCGCGGGCTTCCAGACGGTCTTTGAGCAGATGGAGAAGCTGAAGGATGCTGCGCGCAAGAGCGGCATGTTCATCGTCTCGGACAGCGACCTCGCCTACAACCAGCCGAACGTGGAGGTCACGATCGACCGCACCAAGGCGCAGGATCTCGGCGTCAACATGCAGAACCTCGGCTCGACGCTCGCGGTGCTGCTCGGCGGCAACTACATCAACCGCTTCAATCTCGAGGGCCGTTCCTACCAGGTGATCCCGCAGGTGCCGCGCAGCAGCCGGCTCTCGCCGGAATCGCTCGGCGGCTATTATGTGACGACCAACACGGGCCAGCAGCTCCCGCTGTCGACCGTGGTCTCGGTCAGGACCAAAACCGATCCGAATTCGCTGACCCACTACAACCAGCTCAATTCGGCGACGTTCTCGGCCGTGCCGATGCCTGGCGTGACGGTCGGTTCGGCGGTCGACTTCCTCGAGGGCGAGGCCAAGAAGTTGCCGGCCGGCTTCAGCCACGACTATCTCGCGGACTCCAGGCAGTACGTGCAGGAAGGCAACCAGCTTGCGATCACCTTCGGCTTTGCGTTGATCATCATCTTCCTGGTGCTGGCGGCGCAGTTCGAGAGCCTGCGTGACCCGTTCGTGATCATGATCTCGGTGCCGATGGCGATCGTCGGCGCACTGATCCCGCTGTTCTTCGGCATGGCGACCATGAACATCTACACCCAGGTCGGTCTGCTGACCCTTGTCGGCCTGATCACCAAGCACGGCATCCTGATGGTGGAGTTCGCCAACGAGCTCCAGGTCAAGGAGCGGCTCGACCGCCGCTCGGCCATCGAGATGTCGGCCCGTATCCGCTTGCGGCCGATCCTGATGACCACGGCCGCGATGGTGACCGGCCTGATCCCGCTGCTGACTGCGACCGGCGCGGGCGCGGCCAGCCGCTTTTCGATCGGTCTGGTCGTCGTGGCCGGCATGTCGATCGGCACGCTGTTCACGCTGTTCGTGCTGCCCGCCGTTTATGTGGTGCTGGCGACCGACCACCGTGCGGCAGCCGATTCCGAGCGGAACAAGCAGGTCAACGAGATCGATCTCGCCTCCTCGGACAAGGCGCTGCGGCCGACCTGAGGCCGCTTCCAGTCGAAATCCTGAAGCGGCAACAGCGATAGCTGTTGCCGCTTTTTTGTTGTCCCGTGCTAATCTCGCCTTGGCGCCAGGGGGCGCCGGCATGCAATTGGAATGAGGGGCTGGACATGACGCGTGACTTTTCGGCGGGCAATTACCGTTTCATTCCATCCGTATTTCAGTATTCGGCCGGTGCCGCCGCGGACGACGGTTATGAGATCGAGCGCGTCCGCTTCGCTTCGCTGGTGCCATTGGCCGAAGGATTTGCGCTGGCGGCAAAGTTCATCCAGGCGGCGGGGCGGCCGCTGACGGCATTCTGTGCCTGCGAGCTGCGCTCACCGGCAGCGTTCAGCGAGGAAGGCTTTCGCGCGTTCAACCTGCACTATGTGAAGACGCTGTCCGAATGGGGCATCTTCGACGGCACTACCAACCCGGTGGCGCGCAGCAATGTCTGTCCCGAGATCGATCCGCCGTCCGAGCCGTCGTTCTACGCGTTCTCCTTCACGCGCCCGACGACATCGAAGGCACCGTCCTTCGTGATCGCCGGCGGTGCCGAGGCGCGCGAGGGCAGCGGCAGCTATGTCGAGCGGACGGTGCGCTACCGCGACCTCAGCCCGGAGGGCCTGCGCGAGAAGGTGCGTTTCACCACGACCTCGCAGATGGAGAACCGGATGACGGCATTCGGCTTCGGCTGGAAGGACACGACCGGCGTGCAGGCCTATTCCGTGCACGACTTCCACCACGCGCTGGTCGACGAGCTGGTCCGCCGCGGCGCGCTGCGCTCCGGCCTGACCTGGCACTTTGCCCGGCCGCCGGTGGTCGATCTCGAATACGAGATGGATTGCCGCAGGGTGATGCGGGAGACTGTGATCTAGCGCTGGCGAGGGTCGAGCGCGTCGCGCAGGCCGTCGCCGAGCAGGTTCAGCGACAGCACCACCAGGAAGATCGCGAGCCCCGGCCAGACCGCCATCCACGGCGCCTGGGTCAGGAAGCGCTGCGCCGCATTGAGCATGCTGCCCCAGGACGGCGCCGGCGGCTGCTGGCCGAGGCCGAGGAACGACAGCGCCGCCTCGGCGATGATGGCCGCCGCGATCGACAGCGTCGCCTGCACCAGCAGCGCCGGCAGGATGTTCGGCAGGATGTGCGAGAACGCGATCCGCCATGGCGGGTTGCCGAGCGCGCGGGCGGCCTCGACATAATCCTCGGCCTTGACGCTCAGCACCTGGCCGCGGGTCAGCCGGATGAAGATCGGGGTTGCCGAGATCCCGATCGCGATCATGGCGTTGCCGAGGCTCGGGCCGAGGAACGCGGCGAGCGCGATCGCCAGGATCAGGAACGGGCAGGCCAGCATCGCGTCGGTGATCCGGCTGATCAGCGCATCGACAAAGCCGCCGCGATAGCCGGCGAGCAGGCCGAGCGGCACGCCGATTCCGAGCGCAATCGCGACCGAGATCAGCCCCGCCATCAGCGAGGCCCGCGCGCCGTAGACGACGCGACTGAGGATGTCGCGGCCGAGATCGTCGGTCCCGAACCAGTGCGCGGCGGTGGGCGGCTTGCGCACGAGGCTCCAGCTCGTGGCGATGGGATCGTAGGGCACGACCAATGGTGCAAGCGCCGCAAGCAGGATGAACGCCGTGATCACGACGAGCCCGAACACGGCCGCCTTGCGCTTGAACAGGCGTCGGCGGGCGCGGCGTGCGGGGCTGTCGAGTTCATAGGCCTGCGTCGTGCAGGGGGCGGCAGGCAGGGCAGTGTCCGTCATGGCGCTAGCCCCTCAGCCGCGGATTGACGAGGACATAGGCGACGTCGGCAACGAGGTTCAGCGTGATGTAGACGGTGGCGGTCACCAGCACCACGCCCTGCACGACCGCATAATCGCGGTTGAACACGGCATCCACGATCAGCTTGCCGAAGCCGGGAATGGAGAAGATCTGCTCGGTCAGCACCGCACCCGACAGCAGCGTGCCGAGCTCGAGCGCGCCGAGCGTGATGATCGGCGTCAGTGCGTTGCGCATCGCGTGCTTGAGGATCACCGAGCGTTCGGACAAGCCCTTCGCGCGCGCGGTGCGGACGTAGTCGCTCTCCAGCACCTGGAGCATGGCGCTACGGGTATGCCGCATCAGGATCGCGGAAATCGCGTTGCCGAGCACGAAGGCCGGCATGATGGTGGCGGCCAGGCTGGCGCGCCAGTTCTCGGTGAGCGGCACGTAACCCGAAGCGGGCAGCCAGCCCAGGTGAATCGAGAACAGGAAGATCATGAGAATTCCGAGCCAGAAGTTCGGCGTCGAGATGCCCCACAGCGCGAACAGGTTGGCGCCATAGTCCCACGCCGTGCCTTTCTTCACCGCGGAGACGATGCCGGCGGGAATGCCGATGCAGAACGCGATCAGGATCGCCATCGAGCCGAGCTGGAGCGTCACCGGCAGTTTCTGCGCGATCAGCTCGCGCACCGGCATCTTGTTGCGCAAGGATTCGCCGAAATTCCCGGTGAGGACTCCCTTGAGCCAATAGACGTACTGCACCGGGATCGGCTGATCCAACTTGTACTGCTGACGGATTTGCTCGATCACCGCAGGATCGCGCTCCTCGCCGGCCATCACCAGCGCGGGATCGCCCGGCAGGAGTTGTTGCAGCGAGAAGATCAGCACCGACACGAAGAACAGCGTCGGTATGATCTGCGCGATCCGGTGGGCGAGGAAGTTCAGCATGGTTCGGCCCGTGCCCCGGGCGCAGCCGCGATCATTTGAACTTCAACCCGACAACACGCACCAGCCCGTCCGGCATCTGCCTGTAGCCGTCGAGCTTCTTCGTGTGCGCGATCAGGAGCGTGCGATGGTAGATGTAGATGATGGGCAGGTCCTCGAGCAGGATTTTTGTCAGCTTCTCGTAGATCGCCTTGCGCTCGCCGACATTGGCCGTCACGCGTCCGTCTTCCATCAGCTTGTCGGCTTCGGGGTTCGAATACACGCCGTCATTTTGCGGCGCCTTGCTGCGCATGAAGATGTAGGAATTGCCGTCGGGATCGATACGGCCGCTCCAGTTGATCTGGAAGATCTGGAATTCGCCGGCCTGGGCCTGCTTGAAGGTCGTCGCGAATTCGACCGCGCGGATCTTGATGTCGAAGCCGGCTTCGGCGGCCATCGACTGCACGACCTGGGCGACGGCTTCGTTTTCCGCGCCTTTGGGGATCATGTAGTCGACGGTCACAGGCGTGGTGACGCCGGCTTCTTTCAGTAGCGCCTTGGCCTTGGCGATGTCGCGGCCACGGACCGGGAAGGCCTTCTGATAGTATGGATGCGTCGGGCTGACCCATTGATTGCCGGGCGTGAACTCGCCGTTGAAGACGACCTGGTTGAGCGCTTCGCGATCGATCGACAGGTCCAGCGCCTGACGGACTTTTGAGGACTGGCTCAGCGGTCCCTTGGTCTTGTCGTTGCCGATATTGACGGTCAGGCCGAGATAGCCGAGTTCGGGCGCGGTCGACAGAACGAGCCGGGAATCGGCGCGCACGTCCTTGATGTCGGTGGCGAGGACGCGCTCGATCAGATCGAGTCCGCCGGACTTGAGATTCGCGAGCCGCACGGTGGCGTCGACGATCGGCAGGAACACGACGCGGTCGATATGAATGTTGTCCTTGTTCCAGTAGCCGGCGAACTTTTCGAACACCATGCGGTCCTGCTGGACCCGCTCGACGAATTTATAGGGGCCGGCGCAGACCGGATGCAGGCCGAACTTGTCGCCGGCTTCCTTGGCCGCCTTCGGCGAGACCATCATGCCGGAGCGGTCGGTGAGCTGGGCGATCAGCGGCGAATACGGTGTCTTGAGCACCAGCTTGATGGTGAGGGGATCGACGACCTCGACATGGTCGACGCTGGCGAGCTCCGACTTGCGGAACGAGGTCGGCAGCGTCATGTGGCGCTCGATCGAGAACTTTGCGGCTTCGGCGTCCAGCGGTTCGCCGTCATGGAATTTGACGCCCGGTCGGAGCTTGATCGTCATCTCCTTGCCGTCCGCCGAGGTCTCGTGCGACAGCGCGAGCTGCGGCACGATGTTGAGCTTCTCGTCGATGTCGAACAGCTTGTCGCAGAACGCGGAGAACACGATGCGGCCGACATAGGTGCGGCCAATGCTGGGATCGAGGATGTCGGGGTCTTCGGCGATCCCGATGCGAAGCGTGGTCTGGGCTTGGGCTGCGCCCACGAGCGACGTCAGCAAAGCCGACGCCAGGATGGTCAAACGCATGAAACTCATCGTTCTCAACCTCTGTTGTGCGGCTATGCCGGGTCCGTTTCCAAGGAACTAACCCCGCTGCCGCGGACTGCTTCCGGGCCACCGCTGAAGGCGGCGACCAATTTTTCAAGGACCGGCGAGAAGCCGCCGTCGGACGGGACGATTGCCGCGGAGGACGGCAGTTCCGATGTTCTGTGGCAGGCCGTTGCATGTCCGGTGCCATCGGGCACGAGCTGTGGCATTTCGCTGCGGCAGCGGTCGACGACATAGGGGCAGCGCGTGTGGAAGCGACATCCCGGTGGCGGATTGAGCGCGCTGGGGATTTCCCCCTGCAGCACAATCCGGCTGCGCTTTGCCCGTGGTTTAGGCACGGGGATCGCAGACAGCAGCGCGCGGCTATAGGGGTGGCGAGGTGCCGCGAACAGCGCGTCCGCCTCCGCCGTCTCGACGATTTGGCCGAGATTCATCACCGCGACGTGGTCGGCAATGTGCTTGACCACGGCCAGGTCATGCGAAACGAAGATATAGGCGAGCCCAAGCCGGTCCTGGAGCTCACGCAGCAGGTTCAGGATCTGCGAGCGGATCGAGACGTCGAGCGCCGACACCGGCTCATCGCAGATGATCAGCTTGGGCTCGACCGCGAGCGCGCGGGCAATGGCGATGCGCTGGCGCTGGCCGCCGGAGAATTCATGGGGATAGCGCCGCTCAAGCCGCGGCTCCAGCCCGACCAGCCGCAGGATTTCAGCGACGCGCTCACGACGCTGCGCCGGTGGCACGAGATCGTGCAGCGCCAGCGGCTCGGTCAGGATCTGGCCGACCGTCATGCGCGGATTGAGCGATGCGTAGGGGTCCTGAAAGATGATCTGCGCCTCGCGGCGGAATTTGCGGAGCGCATTGGCATCGAGCGAGAGCAGGTCGCGGCCCTCGAAGCGCACCGCGCCGGCATCCGGCTCGATCAGCCGCAGCACCAGGCGGCTGACCGTGGACTTGCCGCAGCCGGATTCGCCGACGAGCGCGAGCGTTTTGCCGGCTTCGAGCGAGAAGCTGACGCCATCAACGGCTTTGACATGCGCCAATGCGCGGCCGAACAGCGAGCGCTCGGCGACGAAATGCTTGACCAGGCCTTCGACCTCGAGGAGCGCGGTCATCGTTCATGCTCTCCAAGAAACCTGGTCTCGTGTCCCGGGCGCGGCGCAGCACGAAGTGTTGCGACGCTGCACCGGGACCCAGTCCGTTGCTGCATGGTCCGCGGTTCAGCAGCGCACCACGGCGCTTCGCTTGTGCTGCGCGGCGCCCGGGGCACGAGAGGAAAGAGCCGCGCCATCACGACACCAAGAGTTCGAGCGGCGCGCGGATGCAGCGCGAGAGGTGGCCGGGGCTGACTTCCACCAGCGGCGGCGGCGCCTTGGTGCAGGCGTCCAGCACGAAGGGACAACGCGCGCTGAAGCGGCAGCCGGCGGGCGGCTGTGCCATGTTCGGCACCATGCCTTCGATCGTGGCGAGCTGCTCGGCGCGGTGGTCGAGCCGCGGGATCGAGCCGAGCAGGCCGACCGTATAGGGATGCTGCGGGGTAGCAAATAATTCGTCCACCGGCGCGCGCTCGACAATTTCGCCGGCATACATCACGGCGACCTCGTCGCAGACCTCGGCGACCACGCCGAGATCATGGGTGATCAGGATGATCGCGGCGCCGCTCGCGGCTTTCAGTTCCCACATCAGCTCCAGGATCTGCGCCTGCAGGGTGACGTCGAGCGCGGTGGTGGGCTCGTCTGCGATCAGAAGCCGCGGATCGCAGGCCAGCGCCATCGCGATCATGACGCGCTGGCGCATGCCGCCGGAGAGCTTGTGCGGATATTCGTCGATGCGACGCTCGGGCGAGGGGATGTGGACGCGCCGTAACAGCTCGATCGCCCGCTCGCGTGCGCTCCTTCGCGAGCCGCCGCGATGGCGCAGGATCGTCTCGGCGATCTGGTCGCCGATCGTAAAACTCGGGTTGAGCGAGGTCATCGGCTCCTGAAAAATCATCGCGAGCCGGTTGCCGCGCAAGTCCCGCAGCGTCTGGTCCGAGGTCTTCAGGAGATCAAAGCCATCGAAGCGGATCGCGCCTGATATTTCCGCGCTCTGCTTCGGTAGCAGGCCCATGATCGCCAGCGACGTCACGCTCTTGCCGCAGCCGGATTCGCCGACGAGGCCGAGCGTGGCGCCATTGGCGACGCTGAGATCGACGCTGTCGACCGCATGGGTGACGCGGCCGTCGTCGCCGTGGAAGCGGATGCGCAGATCCTTGATTTCGATGATAGGGCTTGCGCTCATGATCGTCTTGCGCGGGCTGCGGCGATTGTAGCGTCGATGACGCTGCGATCGGTGTTACCGGCCGGGTTCTGCCGTGTCGGCATCGAGCTGCGGAAGTGCACCCAGAGCTCGTTGCTGACGCACTCAAGCCGCTCGAGCTCGCCCAGCGGATCGACATGATCGTCGGCGCGGATGTCCAGCGCCGGCCATTCCTCCTCGCCGTGGATCAGGAGCGCAGCCGACTGCTTGCCGCGCTTGTCGCCGCCGGCGGCTTCGCCGGCCCGCATCGCCGCAAGCAGGCGGCGCGGGAAGGGCAGGCTGTCATTGGCGATGTAGGTCCTTGCGGTCTCGTCGAGCACGTCGGCGCCGGCCAGCATGTTGCCGGCGATCGAGAAGCCGCTGCCCGCGATGTGGCCGCACCAGTCGACGCAGTCGCGCCCCGTATGCGCGGCGATTGTGCCGCTGGCATCCATGATGTGGATCTGACGGCTCTCGCGGCCATCATCGGTTGCGAGCAGGGTGGCGAGAACATCGTGGGCATTGAGACCGTCGCGCAGCAATCTGACGCCGTCGATGCCGTAATAGGGATTGACAAAGGCTTGTGTCGCGATCGCGCCGAGGCCGGCCGCGATGTAGGGCACGCGCGCGCCGACGGCGAAGAAGCGGGTCGCGACCGCGATGCCGAACTGGCCGGTGGCAGGATCGCGCGCGATGATCGACCAGGTCATATTCTGTCCATCAGCGCCCTGCGGCGTAGCCCTGCATGCCGCGCGGATTGGCGGCGGCGCGGCGGCGCACGCCGACACGTGAGGCCGCGGTGAGGCGGCCTTCCGACCAGTCGGGGCCGACCTCGACGATATGCCCGCGCTCGCGCAGGTTCTCGATCGTCGCCTTCGGCACGCGGTTCTCGACCACGAGCACGCCGGGGCGCGCGGTGCGCGGCCAGAACGAGATCGGGAAGTGCTCGGAGTGCCAGGCCGGCGCGTCGATCGATTCCTGGAGATTGAGGTTGCAGTGGACGTGGCGCAGGAAGAACTGCGTGATCCACTGGTCCTGCTGGTCGCCGCCCGGCGAGCCCCAGGCGAGATAGGGCTCGCCGTCGCGCAATGCCATGGTCGGTGACAGCGTGGTGCGCGGCCGCTTGCCCGGCGCGAGCGAACCGGGTTGGTTTTCCTCCAGATCGAACATCTGCGCGCGGCTGCCGAGGCAGAAGCCGAGCTCGGGGATTACAGGCGAGGATTGCAACCAGCCGCCGGACGGCGTCGAGGACACCATGTTGCCGGCCTTGTCGATGATGTCGAAATGCACGGTGTCGCCGCGCACTTCGCCGAAGCGTCCGACCGTCGGCTCGCCGGCACCGAGCGCGCCAACGGCCTCGCGCTGGCCCTCGGCGCGGCGCAGCTTGACCACGCCGCCAAAGCCCTCGATCGCGCCGGGCCGGAGATCGAGCGAAGCCCTGTCGGTGACAAGCTTGCGGCGGTCGTCGTTATAGGCATCCGACAGCAGCGTCGCGATCGGGATCTCGCTGAACTTGGGATCGCCGTAGAATTTCTCGCGATCGGCGAAGGCGAGTTTTGCGCATTCGATCTGGAGATGGATGAATTCGGGCCCCGTCGGATCGAGCCCGTCGAGTGCGAAGCCCTTCAGCAGCGCGAGCTGTTGCAGTGTCACCGGGCCCTGGCTCCAGACGCCGGCCTTGCAGACGGTGTACCGGCCATAATCGTAGGTGAGCGGGGCCTCGACAGTCGGCTGCCAGCGCGCCATGTCGTCGGCCGAGAGCACGCCGCGATGCGGCGAGCCGCTGACGTCCATCACCTCTTGTGTCCGGCAGAACTTGTCGATGGCTTCCGCGACAAAACCTTGCGACCATGACTTTCGAGCGCGTTCGATCTCGGCGTCGCGGCCACCGCCGCCGCTCTCGGCTTCGCTGAGAATGCGGGCGTAGGTCGCAGCCAGCGTCTTGTTGGTGAAGAGCGTGCCGGGCCTCGGCACCTCGCCATTCGGCAGATAGACCGCGGCCGAGGTCGGCCAGTGCTTGCGGAACAGTTGCTCGACGGTCTGGATGGTGGCGCAGGCACGCTCGACCAGTGGATAGCCGTCGCAGGCGTAGGAGATCGTGGGCTCCAGCACGTCGCGCAGGCGCATCGTGCCGTAGTCGCGCAGCAGCATCATCCAGGATTCGAAGGTGCCGGGGACGCAAGCCGCGAGCAGGCCGGTGCCAGGCACCATGTCGAGGCCTTCGCTCTTGTAATGCGCAATGGTGGCGCGGGCCGGCGCCGGGCCCTGGCCGCAGATCACTTCGGTGCGGCCGCGCTTCACGTCATGAACGATGATGGGCACGTCGCCGCCGGGTCCGTTCAGATGCGGCTCGACCACCTGGAGCGTGAAGGCGGTGGCGACGCCGGCATCGAAGGCGTTGCCGCCCTTTTCGAGGATGGCCATGCCGACGGCGGTCGCGATCCAGTGCGTGGTGGCGACGACCCCGAACGTGCCCTCGATCTCGGGGCGTGTCGTGAAGGGATCGGGATTGACGTTGCTGGCCATCGTATTTTGCTACCTTTTTTCCGGCGCGCGCAATTGATCACAACCGGTGCTGGGATGCCAAATGCACAGGCCGCATAGCACGCGCGCGTTATGCCGGGACCGGCGCGGTGTTAACAGCATGGCAGGCAACCCCGTCGATCAGTTCCGGGGCTTCCTTGCGGCACAGATCGAACGCCAGCGGGCAGCGCGGATTGAAGGCGCAGCCGGGCGGCGGATTGATCGGGTTCGGGATCTCGCCCTTGACCGGAATGCGCTGGCGGCCGCTCATGGCGAGATCGGGCACGGCGCCGAGCAGCATCTTGGTGTAGGGCATGCGCGGGCGGGCGAACAATTCCTTGCCTTCCGCGATCTCGACGATGCGGCCGAGATACATCACGCCGACGCGGCTCGCCATGTGGCGGACCACGGCAAGGTTGTGGCTGATGAACATGTAGGTCAGGCCGAACTTGTCCTGGAGGTCGCGCATCAGGTTCAGGATCTGCGCCTGCACGGAGACGTCGAGCGCCGAGGTCGGCTCGTCGCAGACGATGAACTCGGCGTCCGAGGCAAGTGCCCGCGCGATCGCGATACGCTGGCGCTGGCCGCCGGAGAATTCATGCGGGAATTTCAGCCGGTCGTCCGGATGCAGGCCGACGAGGCTGAGGAGCTCGCTGACGCGGGCCTGGATGTCGCGCTCGCCCTGGATCAGGTCGAAGGCGCGGATCGGCTCGGAGATGATGGCATCGACGCGGAAGCGTGGATTGAGGCTCGCATAGGGGTCTTGAAAAATCATCTGGATGCGGCGGCGCAGTTGTCGCCGCACCTGCGCCTGCCGTGGATCCGTCATCGAGATGCCGTCGATCAGCACGTTGCCGGAGCTCGGCGGCAGCAGGCCGACCACCATCCGCGCCACCGTGGTCTTGCCCGAGCCGGACTCGCCGACCAGCGCAAAGGTCTCGCCCTTCCTGATGTCGAAGGTGACGCCGTCGACAGCCTTGAGATATTCGAGCTGCCCGCCTTCGAGCACACGGTTGAGCCAGGGCTTCGAGACGTCGAAGACACGGCGCAGATTTGTGGCCTGGACGAAGGGGGCGCTCATGCCGCGCTCTCCGCCGGCACGCTGTCATAGAGATGGCAGGCGACAGATTGTGTGCCGCGCGGCAGCGGCTCCGGCCGGTCGATCCGGCAGCGGTCGAACGCGGATGCGCAGCGCGGATTGAACGAGCAGCCGCGCGGGATCGCCGACAGCCGCGGCATCGAGCCGGGGATCTGCACCAGGCGCTTGTCCTCGCCGGCAAGCGTCGGGATCGCGCCCATCAGGCCCTTGGCATAGGGGTGCAGCGGGTTTTTCACGACGTCCTGCACCGGGCCGATCTCGGCGACGCGGCCGGCATACATCACGGCCACGCGGTCCGAGGTCTCGGCGATCACGCCCATGTCGTGGGTCACCAGCATCACCGCGGTGCCGTGGTCGCGGCCGAGCCGCTTGATCAGCGAGATGATCTGCGCCTGCACGGAAACGTCGAGCGCGGTGGTCGGCTCGTCCGCGACGATCAGCTCGGGCTCGGCGCAGATCGCGAGCGCAATCACGACGCGCTGGCGCATGCCGCCGGAGAATTCGTGCGGATAGCCGTCGATGCGCTTATCAGGCGCGGGAATGCCGACCTCGGCGAGCAGATCGATGGCGCGGCGCCGGGCGGCCGTCTCGGACATATTGAGGTGGGTCCGGATCGTCTCGATGATCTGGTCGCCGACCCTGTACAGCGGATTGAGCGAGGTGAGGGGATCCTGGAAGATCATGCCGATCCGTTTGCCGCGGACGCGGCGCAACTCTTCCGGCGGCAGGTTATCGATGCGCAGGCCCGACAGGCGGATCTCGCCGCCGGAGATGCGTCCGGGCGGATCGATCAGGCCGATCACCGAGAGGCCGGTGACAGACTTGCCGGCGCCGGATTCGCCAACCACACCCAGCACCTCGCCCTTGGCGATGTCGAAGGAGACGCCGTCGATGGCACGCAGCGTACCGCGACGCGAGGCGAACTCGACCTGAAGATTGCGGACGGAGAGAACGGGTTCGGTCATGAGCGGGGCATACTCATCGAAGTTTCGGGTTGAGTGCGTCGCGCAGCCAGTCGCCCAGCAGGTTGATGGACAGGATCAGCGCGGCGAGTGCGATTCCGGGGAATGCGACGATCCACCATTCGCCTGCGAACAGATATCCGTTGCCGATCCGGATCAACGTGCCGAGCGACGGCATGGTCTCGGGCATGCCCGAGCCCAGGAAGGACAGCGTCGCCTCGGTGATGATGGCAAGCGCGAGATTGATGGTGGCGATCACGAGGATCGGCCCCGTGGTGTTGGGCAGCACGTGGCGCAGCATGATCACGGGGGCCGGCAGGCCGATCAATTGCGCGGCCGCGACATAATCCTTGTTCTTCTCGATCATGACCGAGCCGCGCACCGTGCGCGCGTATTGCACCCAGAAGCTCAGGCCGATCGCAAAGACCAGGACCGCCAGCATGCTCATCTCGTCGAGCTTGTTGCCAAAGACAGATTTGGCGATGCCGTTGATCAAGAGCGCGATCAGGATGGCCGGGAAGGAAAGCTGTACGTCGGCGATGCGCATGATCAGCCCGTCGACGGCGCCGCCGAAATAGCCGGCCGTCAGCCCGAGCAGGATGCCGAGTGCGCCGGAGAGGACGACGCCGAGGACGCCGACGAGCAGCGAGATGCGCAGGCCGTAGAGGATCGCGGACAGCACGTCGCGGCCCTGCTCGTCGGTGCCGAGCAGGAACGGGCTTTGACCATCGGCAGTCCAGAGCGGCGAGATGCGCGAATTCATCAACTGCAGCTGCGCCGGGTCGAACGGATTCTGCACCGATAAAACCGGGGCAAAGATCGCGATCAGGAAGAACAGCAGCGTCACCGCAGCCGCGATCATCGTGATCCTGGAGCGGCGGAACGAATAGAACAGGTCGCTGTCCAGAGTGCGCCTGAACCAGCCGGGTGCGGCGGCGGCGCGCTTCTCGGTCGTGTGCGGAACGACGGCCTCGCTCATGTCAGTGCGCCCGGCTGACCGTCGAGCGCAGCCGCGGATCGACGATGGTGTAGAGGATATCAACCATGAGATTGATGGTGACGAAGATCAGCGACACCATCATCAGGTAGGCCGCCATGATCGGGATATCGACGTTCTGAACGGCCTGCACGAACAGGAGGCCCATGCCCGGCCACTGGAATACGGTCTCGGTGATGATTGCGAAAGCAATTACAGAGCCAAATTGCAGCCCCGCCACCGTGATCACGGGAACCATCGTATTGCGCAGCGCGTGGCCGAAATGGATCGCCCGCGTGGTGAGCCCGCGGGCGCGGGCGAAGCGGATGTAGTCGGTGCGCATGACTTCCAACATCTCCGCGCGGACGAGCCGCATGATCAGCGTCATCTGGAACAAGCCGAGTGTGATCGAAGGCATGATCAACGCTTTCAAGCCGGACAGCGTCAGAAGGCCCGTCGTCCACCAGCCGATATGCACGACGTCACCCCGCCCGAACGAGGGCAGCCAGCCGAGCGTCACCGAGAACAGGTAGATCATGAGAATGCCGATCAGGAAGGTCGGCAGCGAGATGCCGACCAGCGAGACGGCCTGGAATATGTGCGAGAGCCAGCTATCACGGCGCAGCGCCGAATAGACTCCCATCAGGATGCCGGTGACCATCGCGAAGATTGTGGCGCAGATCGCGAGCTCCAGCGTCGCGGGCATCCGCTCCATCAACAGATTGGTGACGGGCAGGCGGAACTGGTAGGACACGCCGAACTTGAACTGCGCGGCATTGCCGACATAGCGGCCGAACTGCACGATCACGGGATCGTCGAGGCCGAGCGACTTGCGGATCGCGGCGCGCTCGGCGCCTGACGTATCCATCCCGACCATCTGGTTCACAGGATCGCCCGCGAAGCGGAACATCGAGAAGGAGATGATTCCGACCGCAATCATGACGCCGACGGCCTGGATGGCTCGGCGCAGTGTGAAAGCGAGCATCTGTTCCTTTCACATCTCTTCAGGGGCGCGCATCATCGCGTTAGCCCGAAACAGCAAGTCCCGGAAGCCAGGCTTCCGGGACTTCACAACTTGTCGACAGTTACTCGTCCTGCTTGGTCGCCCAGTACAGCATGACCATGTTGTCCGCACGCTGGGTCAGCTTCACCTTCTTCGACACGCCCCAGGCGAGCGCCTGCTGGTGCAGCGGGACATAGGCCCAGTCCTTCATCGAGACCTCGAAAGCCTGCTTGATCAGTTGATCGCGCTTGGCCGTATCGGGTTCCACGAGAACCTTATCGGCGAGCTCGTCGAACTGCCTGTTGCAATAGCCGGCGAGATTGGCTTCGCCGCGGTTGGGATCCTTGGGATCATCCCGGCAGCCCATGATGTCGTGCAGCACGTTCTGGGAGTCGAGCGTATCCGGGGTCCAGCCCAGCATGTACAGCGAGGTCTTGTAGCCACCGGGCTTCAGCACCTTGGCGAAATACTGGGCCTTCGGTTGCGCCAGCAAATCCACCTTGATGTTGATGCGGGCAAGCATGCCGACGATCGCCTGGCAGATCGCGGCGTCGTTGACGTAGCGATCGTTCGGGCAGTCCATCGTCACCTCGAAGCCGTCGGCATAGCCGGCGTCCGCCAGAAGCTTCTTGGCTGCATCGGGATCGAACTTCGGCCGGGTAAGATCCTTCGCGGCAAAGATTTCCGGGGCAACCATCAAGGCGGACGGCGTGGACAGTCCGCGCATGACGCGATTCTTGATCAGGTCGACGTCGATCGCCCGGTAGACCGCTTCGCGGATGCGAACGTCCTTGAACGGGTTTTTGCCCTTGATGTTGGAATACAGGAGCTCGTCGCGCGCCTGATCCATGCCGACAAAAATGGTGCGGAGTTCAGGTCCCGTCAGCACGGTGGCGTTGGGGCTCGCCTTGACGCGCTCGATGTCCTGGACCGGAACCGGCTCGATCACGTCGACCTCGCCCGACAACAGTGCCGCGACACGCGTGGCCGGGTTTGCGATCGGCGTGAAGACGATCTCCTTCAAATTATGTTCCGGCTTGCGCCACCAGTTCGGATTGGCCTTGAAGACGGTCTTCACGCCCGGCTGATGGCTCTCGATGGTGAAGGGGCCTGTGCCGTTTTCATGGAGCGAAGCATAGCTCGGGGTCGTCGCCGCTGCCGGCGTCGGTGCCACCGCATCGTTCGCCTCTGCCCATTTTTTGTCCATGATGTACCAGGTCGCCCACAGCGCCGTCAGGATGGGATTGGGCGAGGTCAGGACGAAATCGACGGTGTAATCGTCGATCTTGACGACCTTTGCATCGGCAGGAACGCGGCTCTGAAAATTCGAACCTTTGGCGCGCACGCGCTCGGCCGAGAACACCACGTCATCGGCGGTGAAGGGGTCACCGTTGTGGAATTTCACGCCCTTGCGCAGGTGAAAGCGCCAGCGCGTCGGTTCCGGCGTCTCCCAACTTTCGGCGAGTGCCGGGATGATCTTCAAGTCCTTGCCGCGGGCGACCAGGCCCTCATAGACGTGGCCGAGATGCGCACTGGTGGTCGACTCGTTCAGCGTGTAGGGGTCGAGCGATTTGAGCTCACCCTGGTTGGCGTAGCGCAGCGACTGGCTCGACGCCGGCGAGACCGCCAACGCAAGCG
Organism: Bradyrhizobium sp. YR681; assembly: GCF_000282615.1. Taxonomy (GTDB): domain Bacteria; phylum Pseudomonadota; class Alphaproteobacteria; order Rhizobiales; family Xanthobacteraceae; genus Bradyrhizobium. The sequence goes on from NZ_AKIY01000236.1 coordinate 19,717, forward strand.
TACCGGCGAGCGTCGCCGCAAACAGACTTCGACCGATTGACATTCTTGACCCTCTCCACTCTGCCGCGCCGTCATTTTTGATTGTTCGGCGGGGCTGATCGATCCATGTTGCCCAGAGTTCTCGACCCGTGCAAGCGCCATTCCAGCAAGGAACGCGCCAAGTTGCACCGCTGTGCAGCAATGCAGACCGGCAATTTGGGGCGGAAGGTCAGCGGGCGATATTCGACTTTCGACCGGGCCTGGGAATGGAATAAAAGCGGAAAGGCCGATTTGATTGACCATATCCGCCGATTGCGGAAGCCTGCCGCCAGCCCCCGTCTCAGGTCGCTTGCGTCGCACACCATGTCGCGGCGATACTGTGTGACGCCGCTCGAATCTCATCCGGAGGGGACATGAAAGTTAATATCGAAATCGACTGCACCCCCCTCGAGGCCCGCCAGTTTTTCGGACTGCCCGACGTGATGCCGATGCAGACGGCGGTGATGGACAAGCTGCAGCAGCAGATGATGTCCAACATCGAGAAGGTCTCGCCGGAATCGCTGATCCAGAGCTGGTTCACCTTCGATCCCAAAATCGCGGAGCGGTTTCAGGACATGTTCGTCACCATGGCCGGTCTCGGCAGCCCGCGCAGCGGCGACAAGAAGAAATAATGCCATCCGGGCCGGACGGGCCGCAGGAGAAAGGCCGGCTGCGTCCGCCGGGCCTTGGTCTGTTGCTTGCCGAAGCCCGTGGCCTGTTCGAGTTCAACGCCAGCCTGCTGTTGTCGCCGGTCCTGATGCGCGCACCCAGGGGCGACGGCCATCCGGTGCTGGCGCTGCCGGGCTTTCTCGCCAGCGACCTCTCGATGGCGCCGATGCGGCGCTATCTCAGCGAGCTCGGCTACGAGGCGCATGCCTGGCGGATGGGCCGCAATCTCGGCGGGCTCGGGCGGATGCGCGAAGCGCTGCGCGCCCGTCTTGCCGAGATCCATGCCGCGAGCGGCCACAAGGTCAGCCTGGTCGGATGGAGCCTCGGCGGCGTCTATGCCCGCGATCTCGCGCTCCAGGCGCCTGACATGGTCCGTTGCGTCGTCACGCTCGGCAGCCCGTTTGCCAACGACGTGCGGGCCACCAACGCGACGCGGCTTTACGAGGCGCTGTCCGGCGAGCGGGTCGAGGATTTCGCGGAACTGCGCGAGGCGATCGCCGGCGATCTGCCGGTGCCGGCGACGTCGATCTATTCGCGCGCCGACGGTGTCGTGAACTGGCGGACCTGCCTGCTGCGCCCCTCGGACCGTGCCGAGAACATCGAGATACACCTGGCGAGCCATATCGGGCTCGGCGTCAACCCTGCTGCCCTGTGGGCCGTGGCGGACCGGCTGGCACAACCGGAAGGGGAGTTCTGGCCATTTGACCGGGCCGGGCCGTTTGCCATTGCATATGCCCCGCCGGAGCGGGCAATATCGACCTGACGAGAAGCGCCAGCAAAGGCGCCCGTCAAATACTCGGGAGGGAACCATGGCTGACGGTAAGAAGCTGTCGTCGCTGGACGCATCATTTTTGTATCTGGAAACGCCTGAGATGCCGATGCATGTCGGCAGCATGGCGATCTTTCGCCTGCCTGACGATTACAAGGGCGACTTCTTCGAAGACTTCAAGGCGATGATCGTCTCGCGCCTGCACATCGCGCCGATCCTGAAGGCGCGGCTGGAGAAGGCGCCGCTCGACATCGACCACCCCTCCTGGGTCGAGGACGACCAGTTCGACATCGACCGTCACATCTTCCGCGCCAGCCTGCCGCAGCCGCGCGACCGCGCCACGCTGGAGCGCATCGTCGGCTGGATGCACGCAAAGCTGCTGAACCGGGCCCGCCCGCTCTGGGAGTTCTACGTGTTCGAGGGCATGAAGAACAACGAGGTCGGGCTCTATTCGAAGATGCACCATGCCGCCATCGACGGCGGCGCCGGTGCCGCACTGACCAACATGATCTATGACATCTCGCCGGTCCCGCGGAAGGTCGAGCCGCCGACCGGCGGTGCCAAGCCCGGACAGGAGCCGCGCGACATCGCGGCGAACCTGCTCGACTCCTATCAGCAGCTCTTCACCCAGCCGCTGGACGCCTCGGCGGCCGCGAAGAACCTGCAATTGCCGCGGACCGGCAAGAGCGATATCGGCTCGATCCTGTTCGACAACGCGATGTACCAGATCGAAAGTGCGGTGCGCTTTGCCGGCAATATCCCGACCATGGTCAAGAGCATCTCCGATGTGCTCGGCAAGATCTCCGATCCGAAGTCGCGCGAGAGCCTCGCCAGCATGGTGTCGCCGCCGACCATGCTCAACAAGACGATCTCGTCGGAGCGCAGCTTTGCCGGCGTGTCGATCTCGCTGTCGCGATCCAAGGCGCTGGCGAAGCAGGCCGGAGGCAAGCTCAACGACGTCGTGCTGGCGCTCGCTTCCGGCGTGGTCCGCCGCTACCTCCAGCAATACAGCACACTGCCGGCGAAGTCCCTGACCGCGGCCGTGCCGATTTCCCTGCGCGAGGAAGGCAACACCGAGGCCAACAACCAGGTGTTTGGCATGATCTGCGCGATCGCGACCAACATCGACGATCCCAAGGCGCGCCTGGAAGCGATCATCGCGCAATCGACCAAGTCCAAGGAGATGTCGCATCCGCTGCGCGCCCTGATGCCGCAGGTCTCCAACATCTCGATGCTGGGCGCGCCGATCATGGTGCAGATCCTGGCGCTGCTCTACAGCCGCTCCAACCTGTCCGACGTGCTGCCGCCGGCCGCCAATATCACGGTGTCCAACGTGCCGGGGCCGCGGCAGACGCTCTATGCCGCAGGCGCCGAGCTCCTGCACATCTTCCCGGTCTCGATCTCGACGCATGGGCAGGCGCTCAACATCACCGTGCAGAGCTATCGCGACCAGCTCGATTTCGGCTTCATCGTCGGCGCCAACATCATTCCGCATGTGCAGGTGATGTGCGACATGCTGCCGGAGGAGTTTGCCGCGCTGGAGGCGGCCTACATGCCGCCGGCGGCGGACATCAAGGGCGCCGCTGAGTAGGAATGTTGTGATGATCGAAATGCCGCCGCTCAAGTTCGCGCAGACGAACGGAATCCGCATGGGGTATTACGAGGCCGGTCCGGTCTCCGACAAGCCGCCGGTCGTGCTGTGCCACGGCTGGCCCGAGCTTGCCTTCTCCTGGCGCCATCAGATCAAGGCGCTGAGCGAGGCCGGCATCCGGGTCATTGCGCCGGACCAGCGCGGCTATGGCGCGACCGACCGGCCCGAGCCGGTCGAGGCCTATGACATGGAGCATCTGACCGGCGATCTCGTCGGGCTGCTCGATCATCTCAACATCGACAAGGCGATCTTCGTCGGACACGACTGGGGCGGCTTCGTCGTCTGGCAGATGCCGCTGCGGCATCCCTCGCGCGTCGCCGGCGTCGTCGGCGTCAACACGCCGCACTGGGACCGCGCGCCGATCGACCCGATCGCGTTGTTCCGGCAGCGCTTCGGCGACCAGATGTATATCGTCCAGTTCCAGGATCCTGCGCACGAGCCGGACAGGATTTTTGGCAGCCGCGTCGAGCAGACCTTTGACGCCTTCATGCGCAAGCCGCTGGCGCGGCCGGCGGCGAAGGCGGATGAGCCGCCGATCGCGGGCGTCGGTGCCTCGTCGAAAACCAATCTGGCTTTCCCGCAGATGGTTGCGGCCTATGACGCCAAGCACGATCCGCGCACACCGATCCTGTCGGCCGACGAGAAGAAAATGTTCGTCGATACGTTTACGAAAACCGGCTTCACCGGCGGCATCAACTGGTATCGCAATTTCACGCGCAACTGGGAACGGTCGAAGGGGCTGGATCACCACATCAGTGTGCCGTCATTGATGATCATGGCAGAGAACGACGCCGTGCTGCCGCCCTCGGCGGCGGATGGCATGGAGAAGCTGGTCGCCGATCTTGAAAAGTATCTGGTGAAAGACAGCGGCCATTGGACGCAGCAGGAGAAGCCGGAGGAGGTCAGCGCCAAGCTGATCGAATGGCGTAGAAGGCGGTTTGGCTAGCGCGTCATTTGTAAACTCGTCATTGCGAGGAGCGAAGCGACGAAGCAATCCAGGCTGCCTCCGCGGATACATTGCTGGATTGCTTCGCTTCGCTCGCAATGACGACATTGAGGCAGGGGGACTACATTTCGATGTCATCCAAGAATCGACTGGATCCGATCCCGCAACCGCCGACCAAACCGGTGGTCGGCAACATGCTGTCGCTGGATTCGGCTGCGCCGGTGCAGCATTTGACGCGGCTCGCGAAGGAACTGGGACCGATCTTCTGGCTCGACATGATGGGCTCGCCGATCGTCGTCGTCTCCGGCCACGACCTGGTCGACGAGCTCTCCGACGAAAAGCGCTTCGACAAGACCGTGCGCGGCGCGCTACGGCGCGTGCGTGCGGTCGGCGGCGATGGCCTGTTCACCGCGGATACCAGGGAGCCGAACTGGAGCAAGGCGCACAACATCCTGCTCCAGCCGTTCGGCAACCGCGCCATGCAGTCCTATCACCCGAGCATGGTCGATATCGCCGAACAGCTCGTCCAGAAATGGGAGCGGCTCAACGCCGACGACGAGATCGACGTCGTCCACGACATGACCGCGCTGACGCTTGATACGATCGGCCTGTGCGGCTTCGAGTACCGCTTCAATTCGTTCTACCGGCGCGACTACCATCCCTTCGTCGAGTCGCTGGTGCGTTCGCTCGAGACCATCATGATGACGCGCGGCCTGCCGTTCGAGCAGGTGTGGATGCAGAAGCGGCGCAAGACCATGGGCGAAGACGTCGCCTTCATGAACAAGATGGTCGACGAGATCATCGCCGAGCGGCGCAAGAACGCGGATGCGATCGACGACAAGAAGGACATGCTCGCCGCAATGATGACCGGGGTCGATCGCTCCACCGGCGAGCAGCTCGACGACGTCAACATCCGCTACCAGATCAACACCTTCCTGATCGCGGGACACGAGACCACCAGCGGCCTGTTGTCGTGCACGATCTATGCACTGCTCAAGCATCCGGACATTCTCAAGAAGGCCTATGACGAGGTCGACCACGTCTTCGGCCCCGACGTCAATGCCAAGCCGACCTACCAGCAGGTGACGCAGCTCACCTACATCACACAGATCCTCAAAGAGGCGCTGCGGCTGTGGCCGCCGGCGCCGGCCTACGGCATCTCACCGCTCGCGGACGAGACCATCGGCAGCGGCAAGTACAAGCTCCGGAAGGGTACCTTCATCACCATCCTGGTGACCGCGCTGCATCGCGATCCCTCTGTCTGGGGGCCGAATCCGGATGCGTTCGACCCCGAAAACTTCAGCCGCGAAGCTGAGGCAAAACGGCCGATCAACGCCTGGAAGCCTTTCGGCAACGGCCAGCGCGCCTGTATCGGCCGCGGCTTCGCCATGCACGAGGCGGCGCTCGCGCTCGGCATGATCCTCCAGCGCTTCAAGCTGATCGACCATCAGCGCTACCAGATGCATCTGAAGGAGACGCTGACGATGAAGCCGGAAGGCTTCAAGATCAAGGTGCGTCCGCGCGCCGATCGGGAGCGGGGAGCCTATGGTGGGCCCGTTGCGGCTGCGTCCTCCGGGCCAAGGGCGCCGCGCCAACCGACGACGCGGCCCGGCCACAACACACCGATGCTGGTGCTCTACGGCTCCAATCTCGGCACGGCCGAGGAACTGGCCACGCGCATGGCGGACCTTGCCGAGATCAACGGTTTTGCCGTGCATCTCGGGTCGCTCGACGACTATGTCGGCAAGCTGCCGCAGGAGGGCGGCGTGCTGATCATTTGCGCCTCCTATAATGGCGCCCCGCCCGACAACGCGTCGCAGTTCGTCAAATGGCTCGGCGACGATCTGCCGAAGGATGCCTTTGCCAATGTGCGCTACGCCGTGTTCGGCTGTGGCAACAGCGACTGGGCGGCGACGTATCAATCGGTGCCGCGCTTCATCGACGAGCAATTGTCCAGGCATAGTGCCCGTGCGATCTATCCGCGCGGCGAGGGCGATGCGCGCAGCGATCTCGACGGCCAGTTCCAGAAGTGGTTCCCGGCGGCGGCCCAGGTCGCGACCAAGGAATTCGGCATCGACTGGAATTTTACCCGCACCGCGGAGGACGATCCGCTCTACGCGATCGAGCCTGTGGCGGTGACC
>NZ_AKIY01000237.1 GCF_000282615.1 Bradyrhizobium sp. YR681
GGGGGGGGGGGGGGGGGGGAGCCAATGTCGGGCGTCGCAAGGCCGGACGCGTTTCCGGAAGCTTGCCGAAATGCGAGAGGGCCTGCATCAGGGCGCCTCTGACGGCGGGCTCGATCTGCGCGCAGATGAACCAGCAGACCAGCACGAGCAGGCCCAGCGCGATCCAGACGGCGGAGGTGGCATCCACGCCCGCATCGACGAGCGCTCGGATGATCGCCGTGCCGATGACGTTGTGGGTGAGATAGAGCGGGTAGGTGATCAATCCGAGGGTCCTCAGATACGCGGGGGCTTCGGGAGAAGCGACGCCGGCGGAGTGCCTGGTCCGCTTCGCGGCGCGGGCAATGAGGAATACCGCAGCCGCCCAGACCATGATCGGCACGAGAGCCGATTGATCCGCGATGGCGGGGATGGACGTCAGGAAGAACGAGGCGAAGAAATAGATTTCCGCGGCACCCGACAGGCATGTGATGGCGACGGCGATCTGCTCGAGCGTCGTCAATTCCCTGTTCGCGGAAATGAACAGCCAGATCCCCAGCGCGAAGAAGCAGCCGTGCGTCAGCAGGAACGCCGCGCACGGCACCCGGAACATCAGGATGACGAGATAGGGCAGGTCGGATGGCGTCGTGCAGGACAGCACCAGCAACGCGACGGCGTTGAAGATGGCGCTGTAGATGGTGAGACCGAAAGCCAGGTGCCGCAGGGTGACCTTCTTCGTGAGCATCGCGCAAAACACGAGGCCATAGAACGCCGTCTCGGCCGCCAGCGTCCAGTAGACCTCGTCGAGCCACTGGCCGGTGACGCCCTTGGGCACCATCAACATGGCGTGGATGTAGGGTAGAATGAATTCGGAGGCCGGGCCGCTCCCGAAGAGAAGCAGGACGAGGAAGGTCGCGGTCGCGCAGACCCAGACGGCCGGATAGAGCCGGAGTGCGCGACCGAGCAGAAACTCCCCCGGCGAGGACTGGCTTGCGGAATTCGCGATGACGAAACCGGAAATGACGAAGAAGATCTCAACGCCGACCCAGCCGAACCATGTGAAGGGCGCAGCCGAGGGGTAGAGGACGTCGGCGGCCACGGTGCGCTCGAATCCGGGGACGCCGATCGAGGTCCAGGCCCAGGACCAGAACATCTGGTGAAAAACAGCAACTCCGAAGGCGGCGGCGAAGCGCAGCGGATCCAGCAGGGGCAAATGGCTTTTCACGGCAATGGACCAGGTTCATGCAACGATCCCGCTGGAGATATTGAAGCCGGTCACGGCGCTCTGCGAGGTGGGTCACACTTGGTCCTTCGTGGTCGATATGGGTTTGGGCGGATCAAGCAGCCCGGCTGTCATGCCCGGACGCAGCGCAGCGCCATAGCGCGTGAAGACGCGCGTAAACGCGCTTATGGCGCCGCACCGCGTTCGGACAAGAGAGAGCTGAAGCTCGATCGCAGCAGAAGGCCTGCGGAGAGGAAGACCTAGCGCGTGCGTCCTGACCGCTTGAGATCGGCGACCTTAAACCTGTTGCCGGCCTGCAGGCTGCTGCAGAACCAGTGGGCTCTGTTTCGAAACTCGCCCAGGAACACCTTCGTCTCGACGCAATTCTCGTAGGATGTATGAGTAATGGTGTCTCGGCATGTTGGTGAGAAGGGTCCGTAATTGATATTGCCGCCGGACTCGCTGCAGCCAATCCAGGGCTCCTTGCCGTGCCGGAAGCTTGATGCACAGCCGCCGTTGCAGCTGCTGGCGACTTTCTCCAGGCTGGCAATTCTCCCCATCACAGAACCCGGCGCATAAGACGGCGTCCGCGTGGCTGACGTTGGAACGGTTGACGCAGTCCGGCGCTGCGCCGTTGTGCTTGCTCCCCGCTCCGACACGTGCGGCTTTGCCACCTGCTTCGGCGCATCGACCGTGACAGGGGGAAGCGTGGCGGCGGGGCCTGTTGGAATTTGCGATGCCGCCGGGGCGCACAGCAAGACAGTCGACAGGACAGCGACAGTTGAAGGCACGACAAGGCTTGATGACAATCTCATGACCATGTCCTTCCCAAATCGGGACGGAGCTGCCGTCCCGGTAAGTGCACGGTAACATACATTCTAAAGGGAGCAACCGAGGGTTGACAGAATGTCCGCCGATAACTCGCCGCGCTCAGCTCTCGTGCGCCGGACGCAGCGTAGCGTCACTTCGACGGTGCGCTGCAGAATCCTGGCCCATGCGTCGGACATGTGCCGTGTGGCCGTCCGGGACACGAGAGGGGCCAAAATAAAACGGGGCCCGAAAGGGCCCCGTGAAAGTCTTCAGCTTGTCCGCGATCTTGCTTGATCTTCTTACTTGATCTTGGCTTCGCGGAATTCGACGTGCTTGCGCGCGACCGGATCGTACTTCTTCTTGACCAGCTTGTCGGTCATGGTGCGCGAATTCTTCTTGGCGGTGTAGTAGAAGCCGGTGTCGGCCGAGGACACGAGCTTGACCTTGATGGTGACCGCTTTGGCCATGTTCTGAACCTCAGAAAAGTGGGGAATCTGGAGCCGGCCAAACGGCCCGCGTTGGCCGGCAACCTAGCCAGAAACCGCCTGATGTCAAGATTTTTGGGCCGGAAAAGTACTCAAATCGGGCCCATTACCCCTCGAAGAAGCGGTTTTTCGGCCGCGGCAGGCCCAGATTCTCCCGCAAAGTGGCGCCTTCATATTCTTTGCGGAAAATCCCGCGCTTTTGGAGCTCCGGGACGACCTTGTCGACGAAATCGTCGAGGCCGGCGGGCAGGAACGGGAACATGATGTTGAAGCCGTCCGAGCCGCGCCCGACCAGCCATTCCTCCATCTGGTCGGCAATGGTCTTGGCGGTGCCGACGAAAGCGAGTCCGCCATAGCCGCCGACGCGCTGGGCGAGCTGGCGCACGGTGAGCTTTTCGCGCGCGGCGAGATCGACCATGCGCTGCCGGCCGCTCTTGCTGGCGTTGGTTTCGGGGATCTCAGGGAGCGGTCCGTCCGGATCGAAGCCGGAGGCATCGGTGCCGAGGATGACCGACAACGAGGCGATGGCGCTGTCGTAATGCACGCGGCTGTCGAGCAGTGCGCGCTTTTCCTTGGCCTCGTCGACGCTGTCGCCGACCACGACGAAGGCGCCTGGCAGGATCTTGAGATGTTCGGGGTCGCGGCCGGCCTTCGCCATGCGGCCCTTGATGTCGGCATAGAGTTTTTGCCCGTCGGCGAGGCTGCCGCCGCCGGTAAACACGGCTTCCGCAGTTTCGGCGGCGAGCTGCCGGCCGTCTTCGGAAGCACCCGCCTGCACGATCACCGGCCAGCCCTGTACCGGGCGGGCGATGTTGAGGGGGCCGCGCACCTTGAGATATTTGCCGTTGTGGTCGAGCGTGTGCATCTTGGCGGGATCGAAGAACAGTCCGCTCTCGACGTCGCGCACGAAGGCATCGTCGGCGAAGGAATCCCACAGGCCCGTGACGACATCGTAGAACTCGCGGGCGCGCTTGTAGCGCTCGGCGTGCTCCATGTGATCGTCGAGGCCGAAATTCAGCGCAGCGTCCGGGTTCGACGTCGTGACGATATTCCAGCCCGCGCGTCCCCCGCTGAGATGGTCGAGCGAGGCGAAGCGGCGCGCGACGTGATAGGGCTCGTCGAAGGTGGTTGAGCCGGTCGCGATCAGGCCGATCCGCTCGGTGACGGCCGAGAGCGCCGACAGCAGCGTGAAAGGCTCGAACGAGGTGACGGTGTGGCTGCGCTTGAGCGCGTTGACCGGCATGTTGAGCACGGCGAGGTGATCGGCCATGAAGAAGGCATCGAACCTGCCGGCCTCGAGCTTCTGGATCAGCGTCTTGATGTGGCCGAAGTTGAAATTGGCGTCGGGCCAGGCCCCGGGATAGCGCCAGGCCCCGGTGTGGATGCTGATCGGGCGCATGAACGCGCCAAGCTTGAGTTGCCGTTGTGCCATCGCGCCCTGATTCCGTTCTGGGTGTCGTTCATCAACACATAGGCACGCGTGGGAACTCCGCCATTGGGGCGGGCGGGAAGAATTTTTTGTTTTTCGCAGTCAGCTCAGCACAATCGCGTCATTCCAGGGCGCCACGTGGCGGAGAGCCCGGAGGCCGGCAAGCCGCGATCATTGATCCGAGCGGGCTACTGTCCGCGCGCCCTCTGATCGAAGGCGCTCAGCACGGCGAGCGTCATTGCGGTGACGCCGGTCCGGATGGTCGGTTTCGGCACCGGGGCGAACTGCGGCGAGTGGTTGCCGGGAAGTGGCGGGCCGTTGCCGTTACGTGCGGCGGCAACGCGCTCGGGCTCATAGACGCCGATGTTGAAGAACATCGAAGGCACGCCGGCGTTGATGTATTCCGAATAGTCCTCGCTGGTCGTGTTCGCGGGGCTGATGTTGAACTTGTCGCCGAAGGCCGCTTTCAGCACCCGCTCGGCCTGGCCGACGACAGCGGCATCGTTCACCACCGCCTTGGTCCCCTCGTCGAGATGGATTTCGGGCGCCGGCGCGTCCGCCATCGCCGCTACCGCCTTCGCCGTCCGCTCGATCCCGGCCAGCATCCTGGCGCGCACCTGCGGCTTGTAGCTGCGGATCGTGCCGAACAGCCTGGCCTCGTCGGGGATGATGTTGCCGGCAGTGCCGGCGTGGATCGCGCCGATGGTGACAAGGCCGAATTCGGTCGGGTCCTTCTCGCGGCTGATCACGCTCTGCACGTCGACGACGAAGCGGGATGCCATCATCACGGGATCGATGGTGGCCTGCGGTATCGCGCCATGGCCGCCGCGGCCGAGGAATTTGATGAAGAGACCGTCGACATTCGACGATCCGACCCCGACCCGATAGGTCACCGAGCCGTAGGCTCCACTGCCATCGTGCAGGGCAAAACCCGCGTCCGGTTTCGGAAAGCGGGTGAACAGGCCATCGTCGATCATCGCCTTTGCGCCCGCGACCTCTTCCTCGGCGGGCTGCGCGATGAACATCAACGTCCCGTGCCACTGGTCCTTGATGCCGACCAGGGTCTTCGCCGTGCCGACCCAGCTCGCCATGTGGATGTCATGGCCGCAGCTATGGGCGACGAATGTCTCGCGGCCCTGCCAGACCTGCTTGTCGCGGCTGGCATAGGGCAGGCCGGTCTTCTCCTCCATCGGCAGCGCATCGAGCTCGGTGCGAACCATGATGGTGGGACCGTCGCCGTTACTGTAGATGGCAACAAGGCCGGTCTTGCCGACGTGCTCGGTGACCTCAAAGCCAATCGCACGCATCTCGGCGGCGAGCTTCGCCGCGGTCTTCTGTTCCTGGAAGGCGAGCTCGGGATGGGCGTGGATGTCCTTGTAGAGCGCGTCGAGCTTTGGATATTCGCTCTCGAAGGAGGTCTCGATCGTTTGCTTCAATTTGGCGACGTCGAGCTCCGCATGGGCGGGCGGCGAGAGCAGGCCGCACAATGCCACGGAAGCGAGCAGAGGCCCTGTGAACCGCGTCATCCGATCCTCCCGTCGTTCAAGCGAACATACCTTCGCCTAGCACATTTTGTCGCATCTTGCCGCATGGAAATGGAAGAAGGGCAGCGGCCCATCGGGCGTTGCTTCGAACCAATCCGGCGCTCGCTCCGACCAAGCCAAGACCCCGTGAGGAAACCTTCAATGGCCGGCGCAATGACAGTGGATGGCGGCATCGTCCGCATCGACCGGCCCATGCCCTGGGTCGGCCGGCTGCTGTCGCTGCCGCTGCTGGGAGCCAGTGGCTATCTGCTCTGGAATGTCGCGCTTGGCCTGCGCCAGGATTTTTCCGGTTTTGGCAGGCTCGCCGATGATCTCGTGCCGGTGCTGGTGTTCACCGGGCTCGGGCTGCTCGTCGGCATTCCCGGGCTGATCCTGCTGACCTACCGCACTTTCGTCGTGCTCAACGACACGCTGCGCCAGATCGTGATCACCCGGCAGTTCGGCCCGCTGAATATTCGCAGTGAGCGTGATCTCGCCGACTATCATTTCATCAGCATCACCGACGACTACGATACGGATCTGACGACCTACGACGTCAATCTCTGCGGCAACAACAAGGGCACCGAGCCGATCACGCTGGTGAGCTTCACCAGGCGCGAGGAGGCGGACAGGCTCGCGAGCGAGATCGGCCGTGTGCTCAAGCTGCCAGCGCGCGACTATGTCGGCACCGAGCCGGACGCCGACTGAGATTCTTGTTTTGAAGCGTTTTCTTCACGCGAACCGGTACCCACTTCGCTTGAAAACGCTTCAGCTCAAAATATCCTTCTGCATCTTGCCGCCGTAGAAATGGAAGAACGGCACCGGCGCGTCGTGGCGCAGCGGGCCGGTGGCAAGGCGGCTGTCGAGTTCGTTGAGCACGTTGCGCGTCATCGGATGCAGATCGGCGAGCGGTTTTGAGCCGAGCTCGACCCAGACCAGCTCGACCAGCTCCGCATCGGCATGGATCACGCCGTCGACGCGGTGGGTGATCGCGGAGGCATCCGCGGTGAAGAAGCGGGTGTCGAACCGCTTGACGCGGCCGGGCGGGGTGATCGCGCGCGCGATCAGGAACAGGCTGGAGGGATCGGGCAGCAGGCCTGCATCCGCGAACGGCTTCCAGGCACCCTCCAGCTTCGCCTTGCCCTCACTCTTGCGCCCGAGACAGAGGCCGGTCTCCTCGCAGGCCTCGCGGATCGCGGCAATCGCCAGCGATTTGGCGCGCGAGGCCGGCGTCTTCGGGCTGCCCTTGGCGAGATTGGCTTCCAGCTCCGCGGTGATCGGCGCAGCACAGGGAACGCGATAGTCGTCCTTGTCGACGCGCCCGCCGGGGAAGACGAATTTTCCGGGCATGAACACCACCTTGTCGTGGCGCTTGCCGACCAGGACTTTTGGAGTGGTGCCGCTGCGATCGACCAGGATCAGGGTCGCCGCATCCTTCGGGCGGAAATAGGGATGGTGGTCGGCTTCCTTGCCCTCGTGGATCTTCGCCTTCTCGGCGGCCTGCGAAATATCCGTCATGTCCTCACCCAGACTGCTTTTTGATTATTACACCGGCGGAATACCATCCGGAGGGTTCTCGTCAAAGCCGTGCATGCGCAGAGCCCATTGCAATCCGACCACGGCGCCCTTCACCGGCTGGAGCAGTCCGAGCGAGGCGAAGAACGTGAAAGGCAGATAGGCGGCAAAGCTGAGCCAGACCGGCGTGGTGTAATTGGTCTCGATCCACAAAATGGTGGGCACCACGATGTGGCCGACGATGACGATGACGAGATAGGCCGGCAGATCGTCGGCGCGATGCGGCGTGAAATCGAGGCCGCAGACCGAGCAATTGTCCGCCGTCTTCAAAAAAGCGCGGAACAGCTTGCCTTCGCCGCAGCGTGGGCAGCGGCCGCGAAAGCCGCGCTTCATCGCGGTCCAGACGTCGCGCTTCTCGACGAGGCCGGTCTCGCGCGTCCAGATTTTTGGGGCTGTGCTCGTCACCATGCCTTGCCCTTCTGACCCCCGCCTTTGCCCTTGTTCTTTCCCTTGCCTTTCTTCGGCTTGCCGGGTTTCGGCTTCGGCGGCTTGCGTTTTCTCTCCGGGCTGCGCCCGGGATGTGCCTTGAACGAGGGACGGCGCTGCGGGCCGGATGGCCTGCGGTCGCGCGGCGCGGTCTCGCCGGAGGACGACAGCAGCTCGAAGCGGAGCGCGCCCGCAATGGGGGCGGCCTCGATCAGACGGACGTCGACGACGTCGCCCAACTGATACATGGTGCGGCTGCGGGTGCCGACGAGGGCGTGGCGGCCCTCGTCATAGTTGAAATATTCCGTGCCGAGGGATCGGATCGGGATCAGGCCGTCGGCGCCGGTCTCGGCGAGCTTGACGAACAGGCCGGCGCGCGTGACGCCGGAGACGCGGCCCTGGAACGTCGAGCCGATGCGGTCGGCGAGGTGATGGGCGATCAGGCGGTCGACGGTCTCGCGCTCCGCCTTCATCGCGCGCCGTTCGGTCACCGAGATGTGGGCGGCGACCTCACTCAAGGTTTCCGGCGTCTCGGTGTCGGGCAGGGCGCCTTCACCGAGCCCGAGCGCGCGGACCAGCGCGCGGTGCACGACGAGGTCGGCATAGCGGCGGATCGGCGAGGTGAAATGCGCGTAGCGGCGCAGGTTCAGCCCGAAGTGCCCATAATTCTCCGAGGAGTATTCCGCCTGTGCCTGGGCACGCAGCACGACCTCGCTCACCAGCGGGAAGTGGTCGTGGCCTTCGAGCTGGGCCAGCACGCGGTTGAACAATGCCGGGCGCAATGCCCCGCTTTTCGCGAAGGGAACGTCGAGCGTCTTCAAGAACTCAGCGAGCGCGTGGACCTTTTCCAGCGTCGGCTCGTCATGCACGCGGTAGATCAGCGGCAGCGACTTCTTCTCCAGCATCTCCGCCGCTGCGACGTTGGCGAGGATCATGAACTCCTCGATCAGCTTGTGCGCGTCGAGCCTGTCGGGGACGACGACGCGATCGACCGTGCCGTCGCTCTTCAAGAGGATCTTGCGCTCGGGCAGATCGAGATTGAGCGGATCGCGCTCGTCGCGGGCGCGCTTGACGCAGGCATAGGCGGCGTAAAGCGGTTTGAGGATAGGATCGAGAAGCGGGCCGGTGGTGTCGTCGGGCCGTCCGTCGATCGCGGCCTGCGCCTGCGCGTAGCTCAGCTTGGCGGCCGAGCGCATCAGGATGCGATGGAAGCTGTGCGAGCGCTTGCGGCCATCAGGGGCGATGATCATCCGCACCGCGAGCGCGCCGCGCGGCTCGCCCGGCACCAGCGAGCACAGATTGTTGGAGATGCGCTCGGGCAGCATCGGCACGACGCGGTCGGGGAAATAGACCGAATTGCCGCGATCGAGCGCATCGCGGTCGAGCGCGGTGCCCGGCCGCACGTAGAAGCTCACATCCGCGATGGCGACGTCGACGATGAAGCCGCCCTTGTTGTTGGGATCATCGTCCGGCTGCGCGTGAACCGCGTCGTCGTGATCCTTCGCATCCGGGGGATCGATGGTGACGAGCGGGACGTCGCGCCAGTCCTCGCGCTCCTTCAGGTTTGCGGGCTCCGCCGCTTCGGCTTCGCGCTCGGCCGCGAGGCGGAATTGCAGCGGGATGTCGTGGGCGTAGATGGCGATCAGGCTGATCGCCTTCTCCGACTTGACCGAGCCGAGCTTCTCCTTGACCCGGCCCGAGGCCAGCCCGAAGCTGTGAGTGCGGACGATGTCGACGCTGACAAGGTCGCCGTCCTGCGCGCCATGCGTGTCGGCCGCGGCGATGTTCAGCTCGCGGTCGGCAGCCTTCTTGTCGACCGAGACCAGCCGTCCGCCGCCTTCGGGCAGACTGCGGAACACGCCGAGGATGCGGCTCTTCGTCTTGTCGAACACCTTGATGATGTGGCCGCGATAGGCCGGACCTTCGGTCTCGCTGGTCGGCTCGACGCGCAGCAGCACGCGGTCGCCGACACCGGCGGCGGTGCCGGGCTTCGGCCGGCGCGGCATCACGATGAGGATTTTTGGCGGCTCGCCGCTTTCGACCTCGTCCCATTCGGTGGGGGAGGCGATCAACTCGCCATCGCCGTCGCGGCCGCTGATGTCGGCGACCAGCGTCGACGGGAGCGCATCCGGCTCGGAGACCTTGTGGCGTTTCTTCTTGATGGTGCCGTCGTCGGCGAGCTCGCGCAGCAGGCGCTTGAGCTCGATGCGATCGGCATTCTTCAGGCCGAACTCGCGCGCAATTTCGCGGGTTCCGACCTTTCCGGGATTTGCCTTGATGAAGGCGACGATGGCTGCCCTGTCGGGAAAGCCATGGTCATTCTTGCGTTTCACTTAACCTCTAATTCTTGATCTAAGTCTTGCCGGCACTCTTCTTGGCCGGAGCTTTGGCGGCAGCCGCCTTGGTCGGCGACGTCTTTGCGGTCGTCGACACGGCGGCGCGCGCCTTGCTGGTGGATTCGGATTTGGCCGCGGCTTTCTTCGCGGCCGGTTTCTTTGGTTTGGGCGGGGCGTCATCGCCGTCCGCGGCCTTCGCCGCAGACTTCTTGGCCTTGGCCGGCTTGGCCGCCTTCTTCGGTTTCTTGCCGCCGCCCTTGGCCGCACGCTCGTCGATCAGCGCGATCGCCTGCGGCAGCGTGACGGCGTCCTTTTCGAACTCGGCGGGGATCGTCGCGTTGACGCCGCCTGCGGTGACATAGGCGCCGTAGCGGCCGCTCTTCACGGTGACGGTGCCGAGCGTCGGATGATCGCCGATCGCCTTGCCGGGATCGGCGCCGAAGCGGCGGCTCGGACCCTTCGCGACCTTCTCGGCGATCAGCGTGACCGCGCGGTTGAGACCGATGTCGAAGACCTCGTCGCCGGCCTCGAGGCTGGCATAGGTCTTCTCGTGCTTCACGAACGGCCCGAAGCGGCCGAGGCCCGCGGTGATCGGCTCACCGGTTTCCGGATGCTTGCCGATCTCGCGCGGCAGCGACAACAGCTTCAGCGCAAGCTCGAGCTCGACATCGCCGGGCGAGGTGCCCTTCGGAATGCCTGCGCGCTTCGGCTTCTCGCCTTCCTCGTAATCCTTCTGCTCGCCGAGCTGGATGTAGGGCCCGAAGCGGCCGGCCTTGACCCAGACATCGCGACCCGTGACGGGATCCTGGCCGAGCGAACGATCGGCAGTCTGCTCACTGTCAGCGGCGAGCTGGCGGGTGTAGCGGCATTCCGGATAGTTCGAGCAGCCGACGAAGGCGCCGAACTTGCCGGCCTTCAGATTGAGCCGGCCGTTGCCGCAGCTCGGGCACTGCCTGATATCGCCGCCATCCGCGCGCGGCGGATAGATGTGCTGGCCCAGCATGTCGTCGAGCACGTCGAGCACCTGAGCGACGCGCAGATCCTTGATCTCGTCGACGGCGCCGATGAAGCCGGTCCAGAAATCCTTCAGCACCTGCTGCCAGGAGATCTCGTTGTTGGAGATGCGGTCGAGCTGCTCTTCGAGGCCTGCGGTGAAATCATATTCGACGTAGCGGGCAAAGAAGCTTTCGAGGAACGCGACCACGACGCGGCCCTTGTCCTCGCCGTGCAGGCGCTTCTTCTCCAGCTTGACGTAGCCGCGGTCCTTCAGGACCTGGAGGATCGAGGCATAGGTCGAGGGCCGGCCGATGCCGAGCTCTTCCATGCGCTTGACCAGCGAAGCTTCCGAGAAGCGCGGCGGCGGCTCGGTGAAATGCTGGGTGACGGCGAGCGACTGTCGCTTGAGCGCGTCGTTCGGGCTCATCGCGGGCAGGCGGCGCGAATCCTCGTCCTCCTCGTCGTCGCGGCCTTCCTGGTAGAGCGCCAGAAAACCATCGAACTTGACGACCTGGCCGGTGGCGCGCAGCTCCAGCGTGCGACCGCCGGCTTTCGCCGTGATGTCGACGGTGGTGCGCTCCAGCTCGGCCGATTCCATCTGGCTCGCGATGGTGCGCTTCCAGATCAGCTCGTAGAGCCGGGCCTGATCGGCATCGAGCTTGCGGCTCATGCTGTCGGGGCGGCGGGAGAGGTCGGTCGGGCGGATCGCTTCGTGCGCTTCCTGGGCGTTCTTGGCCTTGGCCTGATATTGGCGCGGGGCCTCCGGCACGTAGGCGTTGCCGTAATCCTCGCCGATCACCTTGCGTGCCTGGGTGATCGCGGACGGGTCGATCTGCACGCCGTCGGTCCGCATATAAGTAATGAGTCCGGTGGTCTCGCCGCCGATGTCGATGCCTTCATAGAGGCGCTGGGCGATGCGCATCGTGTGCGCCGGCGCGAAGCCGTATTTGCGGCTGGCTTCCTGCTGCAGCGTCGAGGTGGTGAAGGGCGCTTGCGGATTGCGCCGGGCGGGTTTTGCGTCGACCGCGGTCACGGCGTAGGCGGCTGTTTCCAGCGCCTTCTTGAAGTCTTCGGCTTCCGCGCCGGTGCCGATGTCGAGGCGCTGGATCTTCTTGCCATCGGCGCCGACCAGACGCGCTTCGAACGCGTCGCCGCGCGGCGTCAGCAGGGTGGCGACCAGCGACCAATATTCGCGGGCGACGAACTTCTCGATCTCGAGCTCGCGGTCGCAGACGAGGCGTAGCGCCACCGACTGCACGCGGCCGGCCGAGCGGGCGCCGGGCAGCTTGCGCCACAGCACCGGGGAGAGGGTGAAGCCGACCAGATAGTCCAGCGCACGGCGCGCCATATAGGCGTCGACCAGCGCGCCGTCGATCTGGCGCGGGTTCTTCATCGCGTCCGTGACGGCCTGCTTGGTGATCGCGTTGAACACCACGCGCTCGATCTTCTGATCCTTCAGCGCACGCTTCTCTTTCATCACCTCCAGCACGTGCCAGGAGATGGCCTCGCCCTCGCGATCAGGGTCGGTCGCCAGGATCAGGCGGTCGGCGTTCTTCAGGGACTTGGCGATATCGTTGAGCCGGCCGGCCGCCTTGGGGTCGACCTCCCAGATCATCTTGAAATTGGCGTCGGGATCGACGGAGCCGTTCTTCGCCGGCAAGTCCCGGACATGGCCGAACGAGGCCAGAACCTCGTAGGACGAGCCCAAATACTTGTTGATCGTCTTGGCTTTCGCCGGCGACTCCACAATGACGATATTCATGTAGTTCCAGTAACTTACGGGGAAAATCCGGGCCGATTTCGACGAGATTCGCGCCGGCCCTTTCGACCCGAACATGGGTGGTGCGACCCTCGCTGTCAAATCAGGGGGTGTTGAAAGCCGCCCCAATGGGAAAAGTTTCATATCGAGAAAGTTGCGAAATACCACCTTGGAGTTGTGGCTGGTGTCGGCGTAGAGTTCCCCCGGGGCATGGATTCGGGTGGGGTCTGGTGACTAAGCCAGGAAGGAAACGAGCGCGCGCCGGGTCCGGCGCGCGGGGAGGCTCGCGCAACGAGGAACCGGGGGAGGGCGGCGTCGAGGAGGCGGTCGCCTTCATCGCCGAGCAGGTCGGAGCTTTGCGCAAGCTCGCCGAGCGCCACAAGCTCGATGTGCTGCATTATCTCCTGGGGATGACCAAGCTGGAGGCCGACGAGCACCTGCGGCTGCGGAGCAAGCGCAAGCTGTCGTAGTGGCGATTGCACTTCGCAGCATCAGGGCTGCGGCAAACGCTCACAATGACGGCGTGGTTAGCCGTTGCGGACAGCCATCTTGGCCAATCGCCGGCCGAGATATTCGGCCGTGCTGATGTCGCTCGGTGGCAACGCGCCGTCGACCAGGTGTGTCGCCAGGCCAAGCTGGCTGCCCAGGCGATTGCGGCCGCCCGGATCCTCGCCGCCGGGAATATCCAGTCCGCACCAGAGCATGCCGTGCTGCGCGGCCAGAATGGAGAAGTAGGTCAAAGTGTGGAGTTGATCGCCGCTTGCGCAAGCGCCCGCGGTGAATCCCGCTGCAATCTTGTTGGCCCACGCCTGCTTGCTCCATCTGTCGCTCGAAGCGTCCGCAAACGCTTTGAATTGCGCCGCGGGTCCGCCCATATAGGTGGGACTGCCAAACGCGACCGCGCCAGCGCGGTCAATCGTTTCCAGCAATTTCTCATTCCGAAACCGGCCCGACACGATGTCGTCGCCTGTGACGCGACAAAGCGCGACGTCCGCCAGGCCATCCGCTCCGCGCGCCGCCGCGTGCGCCAGCTTCTCGGTGGTGCCGGAGATGGAAAAATAGACGATGGCGAGCAGGGGCATGGTGGTGCGACTTTGGGTATCCAGCCATCTTCAGCGGCATCGATATTTTGTACAAGTCTTTCCACGCAGTGGCGGCAGCAACGTAGCCCGGATGGAGCGAAGCGTAATCCGGGATTCGCGCGGGGGATAAAGCGCCCCCGGATTGCGCTTCGCTCCATCCGGGCTACGGGAAACGCTCGCAATCACGGCGTGGTCGCAGGCGTGCCCATCAGGCCGATCGCCGCCGCGGTGCAGGGCGTCGCTTCACCATCGTATCCGCCTGACTGAGCAACCGGCCGTCTTCCGCGCGCAGCTCCAGCTTCCGCACCGGGCGGCCTTTCTCACGATCGACCAAAATCGTCGCGATTTCCTCAGGCCGATCGTCGAACGCCTCGCTCCATTGCCGCAGCGCGACCAGGATCGGGAAGGTGCCGCGGCCTTTCGGCGTCAGCACATATTCCTGATAGGCGCTGCCGTCGGAGGCGGGGACGGTTGCCAGAATGCCGTGCTCGACCAGCGAACGCAGCCGGGCCGACAGGATGTTCTTGGCCATGCCGAGCTTGCTCTGAAACTCACCGAAGCGGCGCAGGCCGAACAGCGCTTCGCGGATGATCAGCAGCGACCACCAGTCACCGATCGCTTCCAGCGAACGCGCGATCGGGCAGGAATCGCCCTCGAAGCTGGTTCTCTTCACCATCGTCTTTCGTCCTGTCGCATTCGCACGATTGCGGCGGCGATCACGCGCTTGTGTGGTTGCATCATAAAACCAAATGGCCTAGATCGCAACATAGTTTCATCATGAAACCACTGGAGGCGAGCGTGAGACTGAAGAACAAGACGGCACTGATTACGGGCGGCAACAGCGGCATTGGGCTTGCGACCGCAAAACTGTTCGTGGCCGAGGGCGCCAAGGTGGTGATCACCGGGCGCAACAAGGAGACGCTGGCGGCTGCCGCGAAGGAGCTCGGGGCGAACGCGCTGGCCGTGGCGGCGGATGCCACCGACATCGCCGCGACGGAAGCTGCGATCAGGCAGGGCGCCGAGAAGTTCGGCAAGTTCGACATCGTGTTTGCCAATGCCGGCATTCCCGGGGGCACGCCGCTGGGCTCGGCGACGCTTGACGTCTTCGAGAAGGTGATCAGCACCAACCTCACCGGCGTGTTCTTCACGGTGCAGTCCGCGTTGCCCTACCTCAACGACAACGCCTCGATCATCCTCAACGGCTCGGTCATCTCCGTGCTCGGCATTCCCGGTTACTCCGCTTACGGTGCGGCGAAGGCCGGCGTGCGGGCGATGGCGCGGATCATGGCCTCGGAACTGTCGCCGCGCGGTATCCGCGTCAACGTCGTGGCGCCCGGTGCGATCCGCACGCCGATCTGGGGCGCTGCGGTCGCAACGCCGGATGCGGAGAAGGCATTCGAGGCGCGCATCGCGCTGTCGACGCCGCTCGGCCGCATGGGCGAACCCGATCACATTTCGAAGACGGTGCTGTTCCTCGCCTCCGACGATGCCGCCCACATTCAGGGCCAGGAGATATTCGTCGACGGCGGCGCTGTCGCTTCGCCGGCCGGCGCACCGATCTATCGCGGCTGATCAATTCAAGTGCGAATTGAATCGGCCGGCGCCACCACGTCGGTTGCGCCGGCCGGTTCCCTCGTCCTGCGAGGCGTATTTTCTGAACCTTTCCGTGAGGTGTTGAACCTTCGCATATGCTGCCAAGACCCTTTTACGGGCAGGGGGTCATCAGACTCATTTTCAGGGAGCCCGTGATGCCAAAGGCAGCTCGCATTTTTTCGTCGATTTCAGAACCGCGCATTTACACCGAACGTTCCGCCATTCCCGCCAAACGCTCCGACACGTCCGAGTTCATCGGGGTCGCTATTGTTGCCGGCATCGGCCTGTTCATTTCGCTCATCGCGGTCATCCTCGGCGTGCAGGGCGCCTGGTTTTAACGCCGCCGATCGGTCCAGCCGCCGCCGGAATCGGCAGCGGCTGTTGCGGCTGGCGTGATCTTCAGGCCGCGTGCAGGCTGGTTGCCGCCTGCAGCGCGCCGGCAATCGCTTTCTCGCGATGCTCCGGCCCAACCTGGATGCCGTCGGCAATGATGAATTCAGGATTCGTGATGCCCATGAAAGCGAACACGCCGCGAAGATAGGTTTCGAGGTGCTCCAGCGCTGCGGCCGGCGAGCCCGCGCCGTAATAGCCGCCACGCGAGATCGCGACGATCACGCGCTTGCCGCCAGCCAGGCCCTGCGGGCCGTTCGCGTCATATTTGAACGTCTTCCCCGCCACCAGGACGCGGTCGATCCAGGCCTTGAGCTGGCTCGGAAGCGTGAAATTGTACATGGGTGCGCCGATCACGACGATGTCGGCATCGAGGAATTCGTTCAGCACGGCCGCGCTGGCGGCCAGGTCCGGTCCCAGTTCCGCCGGCGCGGGCGCGCCTTGGGCCGCCGCCAGATGCGAGCCGGAGAGGTGGGCGAGCGGGGTCTGGGTCAGGTCGCGGTAGACGAGGTCGAGAGACGGGGTTGCCTGCCGCAGGCGGTCGACGATGGCGGCGGAAACCTGCCTGGACACGGAGTGGGGGCCGAGCACGCTGGAGTCGAGATGGAGCAGTTTCATTTGGGTCATCCATGGTATAGATTTGTAACCCGAACTACATGAGTGACTGTCGAAATCCCCGCAAGAACGCACTTTTTTGAGCCATGGGCACATCATTGACACCTGAGAACACCGATTTGCCTGTGCAGCGGATGCCGGATCGCGACCATTCCGACTGCCGCGGCGTTGCCTCGATCCTCGCCCGCGTCGGCGACAAATGGAGCGTGTTCGTCATCATGATGCTGAGCGACGGGCCGAAGCGCTTCAACGAGCTCAAGCGCATGATCAACGGCATCTCGCAGCGGATGCTGACCTTGACCTTGCGCGGGCTCGAGCGTGACGGCCTCGTCACGCGCACGATCTTCCCGACCATTCCGCCGCGCGTGGATTACGAGCTGACCGAGCTTGGCCGCGGGCTCCAGCAGCCGGTGATCGCGCTCGGGATGTGGGCGAAGGAGCATCAGGAGCAGATCGCGGCGGCGCGGACGCGCTTCGACGAGCGGAACGGCGGCTAGAGCAGCGACACCAATCCGCCGCCGTGACGTTCGAGCCGGCCGCCGAGTTCGAGCTCCAGCAGCACGGTGCGCACGATCGCCGGTGAGGCGCCGGACATCCGCACGAGATCGTCGATCCCGATCGGCACGGGGCCGAGCAGGCCGGTGATCTGGTCGCGGTCGTGCGCTTGCGGATCGCTCTCGAACGGCTCGCTGTCGGGCTCGCGCGCAGGAAGCATCAGCGGCCGCTCCATGATCGGGGCGACGGCGTTGACGATGTCGGCGGCTTCCGTGACGAGCGTTGCGCCCTGCTTGATCAGGTCGTTGGTGCCGGCCGCGCGCGGGTCGAGCGGTGAGCCCGGCACCGCGAACACCTCGCGGCCCTGTTCGGCGGCCATGCGCGCGGTGATCAGCGAGCCGGAGCGATGGGCTGCCTCCACCACGACCACGCCGAGCGAGGCGCCCGAGATCAGCCGGTTGCGGCGGGGAAAGTCCCGCGCGCGCGGTTCGTGGCCGAGCGGCATTTCCGAGATTGCCGCACCCGCATGGCCGAGGATCGCTGCGAGCAGATCGCCATGTTCGGGCGGGTAGATGCAGTCATGGCCGCCGGCGAGCACGGCAATCGTGCCGCTCTCGATGCTGGTGCGATGCGCGGCCTGGTCGACGCCGCGCGCCAGCCCCGAGATGACGACAAAGCCGGCCTCGCCAAGCTCGCGGGCGAGCTGGCCGGCGAATTTCAGCCCGGCGCCGGAGGCGTTGCGCGAGCCGACGATGGCGATCATCGGCCGCATCAAGGTCGCGTTGTCACCGCGCACCGCAAGCAGCGGCGGCGCATCGTCGATCATCGCCAGCCGCGCCGGGTAGCCGTCCTCGCCCGGCGCCAGCCAGGCAATGCCGAGCTTGCGGCTGGCGGCAAGCTCGGCCTTCGCCTCATCCGCGCTACAGATGCGTCCCGACCGCTGCGCACCGCCGCGGCGGGCGAGATCAGGCAGCCGCTCCAGCGCAGCGCGCGCCGTGCCGAAATGATCGACCAGCGACTTGAAGGTGCGCGGCCCGACATTGTCGGAGCGGATCAGCCGCAACCGGTCGATCCGCTCGGCCTCGGTCAGCTCCACGCTTGGGTTGATGGCGTCCACGGCGTCTCCTTGTGGGAGCAGCATGGAACAACCTGAGGGCGTGGGCAACAGGGACGTGCGCTTGCGCGGCTCCTTCGCGATGCTAAAAGCGATGGCAATAAGAAGGGTTTTACCATGATCTCACTCGCCGACCTCCAGCGCCGCATTGAAGCGGGCGAACTTTCGCCCGATGACGCCATCGCCCAGTCGCACGCGGCGATCGAGGCCAAAGAAAAGGACGTTCGCGCCTTTGTCCGGCACGACAAATCGGCAAGAGCGCAAGCCTCCGGGCCGCTGCGCGGGATCGCGGTGGGGATCAAGGACATCATCGACACCGCCAACATGCCGACCGAGATGGGCTCTGAGATCTATCGCGGCTGGCAGCCGCGGTCGGACGCGCCCATCGTGATGATGCTGAAGCGGGCGGGCGCCAGCATCATCGGCAAGACCACGACGACGGCGTTTGCCTCGCGCGATCCGACGGCGACGCTCAATCCTCACAATCTCGGCCACACGCCGGGCGGCTCGTCCTCGGGCTCGGCGGCCGCCGTCGGCGCCGGCATGATCCCGTTGGCGCTGGGGACCCAGACCGGCGGCTCGGTGATCCGTCCCGCCGCCTATTGCGGGGCTGCGGCGATCAAGCCGTCATTCCGCATGCTGCCGACCATCGGCGTCAAATGCTACTCTTGGGCGCTCGACACGGTCGGCCTGTTCGGATCGCGCGCTGAGGATCTCGCGCGCGGATTGCTGGGGATCACCGGCCGCACTGAATTCGACGGCATCGTTCCGGCCAAGGCGCCGCGCATCGGCGTGGTCAGGCAGGAATTTGCCGAGGCCGTGGAGCCGGCGGCCGAGGAGGGCTTGCAGGCGGCGATCAAGGCGGCCGGGAAGGCCGGCGCCAGTGTGAAGACCATCGACCTGCCTGAAGCGGTGCAGGAGGCCTGGCGCATCCATCCCATCATCCAGGATTTCGAGGCGCATCGTGCGCTCGCCTGGGAGTTTTCGGAACATCACGACGAGATCGCGCCGATGCTGCGCGCCAGCCTCGATGAGACCGTCGGCTTGACGCCGAGGGAATATGACGACGCACGTCGCATCGCCCGTCGTGGCCGCCGCGAACTCGGCGAGCTGTTCGAAAGTTTCGACGTGCTGCTGACCTATTCGGCGCCGGGCACCGCGCCGGCCAAGGAACTCGCCTCGACCGGCTCGCCCCGTTACAACCGGCTGTGGACGCTGATGGGCAATCCTTGCGTCAACGTGCCCGTGATGAAGGTCGGCGGCCTGCCGATCGGCGTGCAGGTGATCGCGCGCTTCGGCAATGATCCCGTCGCGCTTGCGGCGGCGTGGTTCCTGGAGGATGCGCTGGCGAAATCAGGCTAGCGCGGGTTCGGTGACGGGCAGGGCGCGCTGGGCATCGGCGCTCGCGGTGCCTTGCCCGAGCCAGCGCTCGGCGGCTTCGCGGCCGCTCCGGTGCAGCGTGCGAATGAAGCCGCGGCCGAGATCGGTCGAGGAGCGCTGCGCCAGGCCGTCGACGAAGTCTTCTGCGGCGATCCTGGAGAGCCGCAGCGAAGGCGCCGCGTCCGACTGTGCCCATTCGATCGCCGCGATTTCGGCATTGAGGACGGCATTGGCCGCGATCTGATCGAGCCTGCGATCGATCGCGGCGAGGGTGATCGGCACATAGCTGTCGCGGGACGGCGTCACTTGGACCAGCAGCACATCCGTCGCGGCGGACCCCTGCACCAGTTTCACGAGCGGCGGATTGCCGCCATAGCCGCCATCCCAATAACTCTCGCCGTCGATCTCGACGGCGCAGTGAACCAGCGGCGGGCAGGTCGAGGCCAGCGCGACGTCGGCGGTGATGTCGTCGTTGCGAAAGATCTGCTGCTGGCCGTCGCGGATTCGCGTGGCCGCGATCAGGAGCTTTGGGCAGGCCGCATCGCGCAGCACCGCAAAATTGATGTCGCGCGACAGTGCCTGCCGCAGCGGATCGAGATCGAACGGATCGAACTGGCCGGAGCGCAGCGTCGGCCCGAACGCGACCGAGCTTCCCGCCGGCGAGAAACCGCCGACCAGCATCAGCGAGCGGAACGAGGCCTCGTGCATCAGCCGGACCCAGAACCGGTTCAGCCGCGCGCGCGCCGCTTCGCGGCCGCCCTCGGCGAGGCCGCAAGCCAGCAGCAGCGCGTTGATGGCGCCCGCGCTGGCACCGCTGATCGTGTCGATCTCGATGGTTTTCTCTTCCAGCAGCCGCTCGAGCACCCCCCAGCTGAAAGCAGCAAAGGTGCCGCCACCCTGCAGCGCCAGCGACACTCTGCGCGGTGGCCAGGGCTTGGAGCAGACCTGCTCGGGCACGAGCGGCGCGGTGATCGAGATTACGCTAGCCGGGAGCGTCGTGGGCGTGATGGGAGCGGGATGCTGCAAAGGCCTGGGGGCCGCGGGAGCCGGCGCTGGGGCCGCGGACCAGATATCCGTTGCCGACAGCATCCGGCTGGCCGCGGTGCGCGCAGCACCGTGCGAACAGCTTTCATCAGGCACATCGACGATTGTCTTGCTCATTAGCGAGCACCGCGTAATGCCATTCCACTGTCAGGATGACAGGGATGGAACCCGTTCACTACAGATGCCGTGATTCGGGCGGCAGTTGCGAACAGGATTCGACATACAACGCAGGCATGGCGCTACGGTATCCGTAAGACAACCGGACTTCAGGCCTTCTCGCCGATCCGGCTTTCCTTGCCTGCTTGCAATCGCTTGATGTTCTCGCGATGCGCGTAGAACAGCAGCAGGGTCAGCACCGCCGATAGCGCGGACAGCGCGAGGTGGCCGAACCACCACAGGAATATCGGCGTGATGAAGGAGGCCACCAGCGCCGAGAGCGAGGAATAGCGGGTGGTGAAGGCGGTCGCCAGCCAAAGCACGCAGAACACCAATGCGGCCGGCCAGAACAGGCCGAGCAGGATGCCGATATAGACGGCGACGCCCTTGCCGCCTCTGAACTTGAGCCAGACCGGGAAGAGATGGCCGAGGAAGGCGCCGAGGCCCGCCACCATCGCGGCATTGGGGCCTGCGAAATAGCCGGCGATGACCACGGCCACGGTGCCCTTGAGCGCATCGAGCAGCAGGGTGCCGGCGGCAAGGCTCTTGCGTCCGGTGCGCAGCACATTGGTCGCGCCGATGCTGCCGGAGCCGATCGAGCGGATATCCTGCGTGCCGGCAAGCCTGGTCAGGACCAGCCCGAATGGAATCGAGCCGAGGAGGTAGCCGATGGGG
>NZ_AKIY01000238.1 GCF_000282615.1 Bradyrhizobium sp. YR681
GGCGGCTCGCCGCTGCCTTCGCTCGCAGGCGGAGAGGCGGCCGGCTTGTCACCGCCGCCGCCGCCCTTGCGGGCGGACTCCTTGATGCCCTGCATGTCGCGGGCCTCGCGGATCAGGCCCGGCATCTTGGCGAGGCTGCCGCCTTCGACGCCGATATCCGCCAGAATGGAGTCGATCAACGGCGCCTGGACGCGGTAGCGCAGCGCCGAGTCGATCACCTCGTCGGTGGCGCTGCGACCGCCATTGCCGCCATGGCCGTTGCCGTTGAGGCCGTCGACCTGGAGGATGCGGATGCCCTCGATCTTCTCCATCGGCTTGACGCTCTCGCGCACGATGCCCTCGATCCGGTCGAGCAGCTTGCGGCGGAACAGCGAGTAGCGCGCCTGGTCGGTGAGCACGTTCTCGGCCTCGTTGAGCATCCGCTGCGCCTCGGCCTCGACGGTGGCGCGGACGCGCTCGGCATCGGCGGCGATCCGGGTTTCCTCGGCCTGCTTCTCGGCGAGCAGGATCTCCACCGTCTTGCGGCGCCTGGCGATCTCGCTCTCTCGCGCGGTGACAACGCGCTCGGTGGCTTCCGTTGCGTGCATCCGCGCTTCCTCGGCTGAAGCCTTGGCCGCTGATTCCTCCAATGACTTCAGGTGGATCGCAATGGCCTTCTCCATCAAGACCGTTTCGACCTCCTTCTCGCGGTTGACCTCGAGCTTGCGCAGTTCGCGCTCGCGGCCGATGCGGGCCTCGTCGAGGCCGCGGTCGGAGGCGATGCGCGCACGCTCGACCTCCTCGCGGGACGCGATCTCGGCCTCCTGCAGCGACTGGACGCGGGCGACTTCGAGCTGCTCGATCGCGCGGCGGCGTTCGAGGCGGGCCGCTTCAAGAGCCTGCTCGCGCGAGACGTCGGTGGTCTCAACCTCCTTGCGGGCGACGATCTCGGCCTGCCGGACCTGGCGGTCGGCATCGATCCGCTCGGACTTCTTGGCGGAGAGGGCGATGACACGGTCCTCGTCCGCGATCTCGATCGCCTTCTTCTGCTCGATGTTGAGCACCTCGCGCTTCTTGGACGAGGTGATCCGCTCAGCCTCCAGCGCGAGATCGACGGTGATGCGCTGGCGCTCGATGGCGTCGCGTCGCTTCAGCTCGGCGGCCTCGAGCACCCCGGTGCGCTCGATTTCCAGTGAGCGCGTGTCGCGCTCGGCCTGGATGCGCTCGGCCGCGACCGTCTTCTCCTGGGCGATGCGGGCCGCCTCGATCGCCTCGCGGGAGGCGATGTCGGCCTCCTCGACGGCGCGGTTGCGGGCGATCTCCAGCGAGCGGACACGCTCCTCCTGGGCGATGCGAGAGGCCTCGGTGGTCTCGCGCGCGACGATGCCGGCGACCTCCAGCGTCTGGTTGCGCTCGATTTCCAGCTGCCGCGTGTTCTGCTCGGCGGCGATGCGCTCGGCAGCGAGCGTCCGCTCGCGGGCAATACGGGCGGCTTCCACGGCGCGCTGCGCCTCGATCTCGGCTTCCTGGACGGTGCGGACCTGCTGGATCTCCAGCGCGCGGGTGCGCTCATCGGAGGCGATGCGCTCGACATTGACGATCAACGTCTGGGCGATGCGCGCCTTTTCGGTGGCCTCGCGGGCGGCGATCTCGGCCTGGTCGACGGCGCGGGTGCGCTCGATCTCGCGGCGGCGCGTCTCCTCCTCATTGGCAATGCGGGCATCGGTGACGACGCGGTCCTGCTGGATGCGGGCCTTCTCGATCGCCTCGCGGGCTGCGATCTCGGCTTCCTCGACGGTGCGCATCCGCTCGATCTCGCGCTGGCGCACCTCGCGTTCGGAGGCAATGCGGGTCGTGTCGATCGAGCGCTGGTTGGCGATGCGGGTCTTCTCGATCTCCTCGCGCGCCAGCAGCTCCTTTTCCTCGATGGTGCGGGTGCGCTCGATCTCCTTCTGGCGGGTCTCGCGCTCGGAGGCGATGCGGGCCTCGGCAATCACCTGGTCATTGGCGATGCGCGCGCGCTCGATGGTTTCGCGCGCCGAGATCTGGGCCTGTTCGGCCTCGGTCTCGCGCAGCGCGCGTTCGCGGGCGACCTCGGTGCGCTGGAGCGCGCGGCGCATCTCGATGTCGCGTTCCTGCTCCAGCCGCGCCGTCTCGCTCTCGCGCTCGATATCGAGGGCCTGCCGCTCGGCTTCGAGATTGCGGGTGCGGATCTTGATCATCGAGTCCTGCTCGATGTCGTTGCGCAGCTTGCGCCTCGCCTCGATGTCCTCCATCAGCTTGGTCAAGCCTTCGGCGTCGAAGCGGTTCGAGGGGTTGAAGAACTCGAGGTCGGTCTGGTCGAGATCGGTGATGGCGACGGATTCCAGCTCGAGGCCGTTCTGGGCCAGGGCTTCGGCCGCATTGGTCTTGACGCGCGTGACATAATCGCCGCGCCGCTCATGCATCTCCTCCAGGGTCATTTCGGACGCGACCGAACGGATTGCGGATATGAATTTGCCAGCGAGCAGGGCGTGGAGCTTTTCCGGCTCCATGGTGCGGCGGCCGAGGGTGGCGGCGGCGATCGAAACGGCTTCGCGGGTGGCCTGGACCCGGACATAGAAGTCGGCCTCGATGTCGACGCGCATGCGGTCGCGGGTGATCACCGCGTCCTGCCGCGAACGCACGATCCCCATCGGCTGCACGTTCATGTTGACCGGGGTGTAATCGTGAATGAACGGCAGCACGAAGGCGCCGCCGTTGATCACCACACGTTCGCCGAGGAGGCCGGTGCGGACGAACGACACCTCCTTGGAGGAGCGATGGTAGAGCCAGTTGACGATGTAGACGCCAACCACGATCACGACGATCGCGACGATCAGCCAGAGGATGAGCTCGCCGACCAGGATCCCTGACATGTTTTCCCTCCTTCAATCTTGCGGGCGTTACCGCGCGCCGATCGCCTTGAATTGACGTACCTGTTCCGTCAGCGCCCGTTCCACCGGCAGTCGCTCCATCGAGGAAGCGCCGTAGAAGCCGTGGCAATGGCGGGTGTTCTTCATGATGAAATCGGCGTCGGCCGGATCCGCGATCGGACCGCCATGAGCCAACACCAGAATCTCCGGGTTGATGCTGAGCGCGGCGGCGGCCCAGGTGTCGATATGCGCCGGACAGTCCTTGAGCTTCGGTGCGGTCTGCGCGCCGATCGTGCCGCCGGTCGTCAATCCCATGTGACAGACGATGATGTCGGCGCCGGCAATCGCCATTGCGGCGGCTTCCTTCTCGCTGAAGACGTAAGGCGTCGTCAGCAGGTCCTTCTCACGGGCCTTGGCGATCATGTCGATCTCCAGTGCGTAGGACATGCCGGTTTCCTCAAGGTTCGCGCGGAAGACGCCGTCGATCAGGCCGACGGTCGGAAAGTTCTGCACGCCGGCGAAGCCGAGCGCCTTGAGTTGGTCGAGGAACACCTCCATGTCGCGGAACGGGTCGGTGCCGTTGACGCCGGCAAGCACCGGTGTCTTGTGCACCACGGGCAGGACCTCGCCGGCCATTTCCAATACGATTGCGTTGGCGTCGCCATAGGGCATCAGTCCAGCGAGGGAGCCGCGGCCCGCCATGCGATAGCGGCCGGAATTGTAGATCACGATGAGATCGACGCCGCCGGCCTCTTCGCATTTTGCCGATAGGCCGGTGCCGGCGCCGCCGCCGACGATCGGCTCGCCACGCTTCGCCATCTCGCGAAACCGCCTCAAAAGTGTAGCGCGTTCAAACCGGGCCATCGGTCACCTCGCTAGTCTCCGGCGCGCCCCGGCGCGGCCGAACAGCGTTCGGAAGGCGCTCACGATGGTTGAGGCGAACTCGGGATCGTTGATGTTCTGCTTGACGCGGATGAGCTGGCGGTTGGCGGTCTGCCGCACCGTGCGCTCCAGCGCACGGAACAGGGCGGCGTCGGCCTCAAGGTCCCAGAACGGCTGGCCGCTTGCATCGAGTGCGGAGACACCGCCCTCGGGCAGGAAGAAGCGCACGGGCCCGTCCATCTGGTTGAGCCGCTCGCCGATCCAGCGGCCGATCCGCTCGTTCTCCTCCACGGTGGTCCGCATCAACGTCACCTGCGGATTGTGGACATGGAATTTTCGGGTGCGGTAGCGCTCGGGAATGGTATCGGGCGCACCGAAATTGACCATGTCGAGTGCGCCGACCGAACCGACATAGGGCACGCGGGTGCGGATGACCGCGCCGAAGCGATCCTCGGTCGCGGGAAACACGCCGCCCATCAGAAGGTCGCAGATCTCGGTCGTGGTGAGGTCGACCACGCCCGCGAGCTGGCCGGAGTCGACGAGCTTCTCCATCGAACGGCCGCCGACGCCGGTCGCATGGAAGACGAGGCATTCGAAGTCCTCGCGTAGATCGGCTGCGATCTTCTGCACCGCGGGTGTCGTGACGCCGAACATGGTGATGCCGACGGACGGCAGGCTGGCACTGGCGGCGCGTTCCCTGGCCTCGCGCTGATCGAGCCGCGCCCTGACCATACCGGAGATGGCGTTGGCACCATTCGACAGCACCGCCCGCGAGATCGAGTTGAGCCCCTGCACGTCGGTGACCGAGTGCATCATGGTGATGTCGGCGGGACCGACATAGGGGCCGACGTCGCCCGAGGCGACGGACGAGATAATCAGCTTTGGAATGCCGACGGGGAGGGCGCGCATCCCGGGCGCGACCAATGATGCCGCGCCGGAGCCGCCCGCCGAAATCACGCCCGCGATATTGCCTTGCCGCCTTATCCAATTGGCAAATGCATCCGCCATCGCGGTCACCGCGGCGCCGCGGTCCGGGCCGAATACCGTCGAGCCGCCGCGACCATGGTTCAGCGCGATTTCCTGGGCGGAGACATCGCAGGTCGCTTGCTTGCCGCTGGTGGAGACGTCGATCAGCCGCGTACGCAACCCGCTTTCGGCGATGATGTCGCGGATGAAGCGGAGCTCCGTGCCCTTGGTGTCGAGCGTGCCGACAACCAGGACCACAGGCGGCCGGGCGGTCTGCGTCGTCACCGGCTCGCGCTTGCGCCGCGCGGTCTCGTCCAGACGGGCAACTTGCGTCGACAGCGTTCGCGCGGCGGCTTCGATGCGGCCGATCGGAACAGGCTGCGACCAGCGCGTCGGCGGGATGGGATTGGAGATGTAGATGCGGATCGGGCCGCTGGTGCGCGCGGGCTGCGGAGCCGTCTTCGCCTCGCCGCCGGCCGCCGGCACATCGATGTCGGGTTCGAGTTCGGCGTGAAGTCCGACGCCGAGCAGGCGCCGCTGGAGCTCGCGGTCGGCGGCAAGCCGCACCGAATCGATGACGCGGTTGATGCGGCCGTTGACCATGATCGCGACGTTGCGCGAGATCGCCGTTGCGACGCCGATATTCTGCTCGATCACGAGTACGGACATGTCGCCGTCTTCGCCCAGCTGGAGCAGCATTTCCTCGACCTGGGCGACGATGACGGGCGCGAGCCCCTCGGTCGGCTCGTCCATGATCAGCAAATGCGGATTGGTCAGCAGCGCACGCGAGATTGCGAGCATCTGCTGCTCGCCGCCGGAGAGCTGACCGCCGCCATGGTCCTTGCGCTCCGCGAGCCGGGGAAAGGTGTCGTAGATGCGCTCGACCGTCCAGGCGCCGGAGCGCATCCCGCCGGCCAGCCGCAAATGCTCGTCGACGCTGAGCGAACGCCAGAGCCGGCGTCCCTGCGGCACATAGCCGACGCCGAGCCGCGCGATATGGGCCGGCGGTCGCCGCGTGATGTCCTCGCCGCGCACACGGATCGAGCCGCCGCTGACCGGCACCAGGCCCATGATGGCCTTGCACAGCGTGGTCTTGCCCATGCCGTTGCGGCCGACCACGGAGAATACGCCGGCGTCGAGCGAGAGGTCGACCCCCTGGAGCGCGTGCGAATGGCCGTAATAGACATCGAGGCCGCGGACCTCGAGAGCGCCAGCGGTACGGCGGGCCTCATTCATGGCCGCCTCCGAGATAAAGCTCCTGCACTTCGGGATCGGACTGGATTTCCTCCGGCAAGCCTTCCTTGAAGATGCGGCCGTTGTGCATCATCGTCACGCTCTCGACGACGCGCAGCGCCACGTCCATGTCGTGCTCGATGATGATGTAGCCGATATGGGCCGGCAGCGAGGTCAGGATCTCGACCAGCTCGGCGCGCTCGGTCGGCGAGAGGCCGGCGGCCGGCTCGTCGAACAGCACGAAGCGCGGCGCGCCGGCGAGTGCCAGCGCGATTTCGAGCTGGCGCTGCTGGCCGTGCGCGAGTTCGGCGACGCGCTGGTCCTTCACCGCGGTCAGGTGCACGGCCTGCACGAGACTGTCGGTGGCGTGCATCAGCGCGTCGTTTTGCCCGGGGCGCAGGAGCGAGAACCGCCCGCGCGAGACGCCGCGGCAGGCGAGATAGACGTTGTCCTGCACGGTGAGGCCGGGAAACAGCGCGGAGATCTGATAGGTCCGCCGCAGGCCACGGCGGATACGCTCATAGGGCGGGAAGTGCGTGACGTCCTCGCCGAAGAAACGGATGGTGCCGGAGGAGGGCGGGAAGTCGCCGGTGATGCAGTTGAACAACGTGGTCTTGCCGGCGCCGTTGGAGCCGAGCACGGCGCGGCGTTCGCCGGGGCGCACGGTGATGGTGACGTCGGTCAGCGCTGCGAGCGCGCCGAACAGCCGCGTCACGCCGCGCAGCTCGAGTGCTGCACCGGCGCCGACGGCCGAGAGACGTTGCGCGACGCTATCCATGGCCGCGCCCTCCGCCCGGGCGATCGGTCCGGGGACGTTGGCTCTGCCGCCAACGTTGCCACAGGCCGATGACGCCGTCCGAGGACCAGAACACGATGGCGAGGAAGCCGAGCCCGATCAGCAGCCGGAAGCGATTGCCGTCGAGCCCGAGCCTGACCAGGAAGTCGAGCGCGAAGGTGCGCAGCAGCACGAAGATCAGCGCGCCGATGAAGGGACCGATCGGGCGCGTGATGCCGCCGACCACGGCGATGATCAGCACGTCGATACAGGCGCCGACGCTGACCGAGCCCGGCGAGATCTGGCGGTAGTTCCAGACCTGGAGGACGCCGGCGAGCGCGGCGACAAAGGACGCAAAAGCGTAGGCGGCGACGCGGTGCGCATTGACGTTGAAGCCGAGCGCGGCCATGCGGCGCGGATTGTCGCGCACCCCTTGAAGCGCAAGGCCGAAGGGCGCGCGCGAGAGATACTCGACCGCGAAATAGCAGAGCGCGGCAACCGCGAGCACGACATAGTAAAAGGGAATGTCGGCGCGCCAGTTGACGCCCCAGAAGTGCGGCGTGGCCACGGTGTTGATGCCGGTATGGCCGTTGAAGATCGCCCAGTTCTGATTGGTGAAATAATAAAAAGCCGCGCCGATCGCGAGCGTGATCATGATGGTGTAGATGCCTTCGGTACGCACCGCGAGCGCACCGCCGAGCGTGCCGAAGGCGGTCGCCAGCGCCAGCGCCATCGGCACCGCGAGCCACCACGGCCAGCCCAGGCTGATATTGGCATTGCCGCTGACCCCGAACACGGCGACCATGTAGGCCGAGAAGCCCGCGATGGTGAGCTGCATCAGGCTGACCATGCCGCCATAGCCGGCGAGGAACATCAGGCTCAGCGCCATGATGCCGAGGATCAGCGTGGTCGCGAAGATCTCGATCAGGAAGAAGCCGTTGGCGATCAGCGGCATGATCAGGAGAATGGCCGCGACGATCCACGCGGCGGGATTGTTGATCTCGGGCCATGTCCGCGCGAGGCGCTGCGCCAGGGCGGGACGAACGGCAACGCGGGCATCGTGGGTGAGCGACATCTTTAGCGCCTCGCCAACAGGCCTTGCGGCCGGATCGCCAGCACCAGCACCATGATCAGGAAGGTCACGACGATGGCGTAGGTCGGGATGTAGACCGAGCCGAGCTGCTCGGCGAGGCCGATGATCAGCGCGCCGAGCGCCGCGCCGGGAATCGAGCCCATGCCGCCGACAATCACGACCACGAGGGAGGCCAGCAGGAAACGAATATCCTCGCCGGGCGACAAGGACTGGAATGTACCGCCGACGACGCCGGCGACGCCGGCAAGCCCTGCGCCGAACGCGAACACGAGCACGAAGACAAGCTGGATGCGCACACCGGTCGCGGCGAGGATATCGCGGTCGTCGACGCCGGCGCGGATGATCATGCCGATCCGTGTGCGGTTGAGCGCGAGCCACATCGCGACGCCGATCACGACGGACGCCGCGAAGATCACGAGCCGCACCAGCGGGTATCGGAGGTACACCGGCTCGCCCGAGGACTTCACCGCCGTGATCAGCGGCAGGTCGATGGGTCCGATCAGCCAGTTCGGGGTCTGGATCTGGTAGAAGTCGCCGCCGCAGGCCCAGAGCATGAGATCGGCAAACACGATCGAGAGTCCGATCGTCACCATGGTCTGCCTGAGGTCCTGGCCTTCCATGCGCCGGAACACGATGACCTGGAGCAGGACGCCGACCAGCGCGGTCAGGATGAAGGCGACGATGAAGCTGAGGAGCCAGGAGCCGGTCGACGTGCTGATGGCATAGCCGACATAGCCGCCGAACAGATAGAGAGAGCCGTGCGCGAGGTTGACGTTGCGCATCAGGCCGAAGATCAGCGTGAAACCGCTGGCGACGAGGAAGTAGAGGCCCCCGAGCGTGATGCCGTTGAAGAGGGCGTTGAGGAAGACGCGCTTGCGGCCGACGGCCTCTTCGAGACCGGGCGGCCAGACCGCGAAAATCAGCCAGAGCAGGATGGCGACGGCAATGATCGCGATCAGGGCCCAGACCGGATGGCGTTCGACAAGGCGGCTCATGTCCGCCGCCCTGTCGTCACCTCGCCCCGCTTGTGGGGAGAGGGGGCAGGCAGACTGTCGCCGGCCGCTGGCCTCACCATGAACGCGCGCTCCCGTCGGTCGCGACCATCTTGGGATCGCGTTGCCTGCATCCTAGCCGGGCTGCGAAGGGGACATTTGATCGTGAGTATCTTTTCGCGCAGCAGTCAGGCGCGCAAGACCTTGGCTGCGCGACGATAGTCGGTCGGAGCCATCCCGACATTGGCGGCGAAGAAGCGGGTGAAGCCGCTCTGCGAGGAGAAGCCGAGATCGAAGCCGATATCGGCGATCGGTGCTTCGCTGGCGACCAGCGCTTCGAGCGCCTGTTCCATGATCAGTGTGTTGAGATAGAGGTTCGGCGTCACGCCGGTCTGGACGCGGAACAGCCGGTAGAAATGCGGTCGCGACAGGCCCGATTCCCGCGCGATGGTGTCGAGCTCCATCTCCGCCCCCGGGCTCTCTGACATCATCTTGATGCATTTGCGCACGCGGAAGTCGGTCACCGCACCCCCCGCGCGCGCATCGCGCCCGGTATCCGCCTGTTGCCAGCTTTCGTCGTAGCAAATGTCGATCAGCCGGCGGAGTTCGAAATCCAGGCTGGAGAGCGATGGTGCGCCGCACACCAGGGCGGCGGTCCGTCGGATGTGCTTGTCGAGCGCGACCGTGCGCTTGAACTGGGTTCGGCCGAAGCGCAGCCGGTCGCTGCCCGGCGCATCGGGTGCAAACCATTCGGCGTTGACGTAGAGCACGAAGAAGATCGCGCCGCCGTCGAGATCGCTCGGAAGGAAGTTGTGCGGCTCCCACGGATTGACGGCGACGACGGAAGATTCGGTGAGATCATGATGTCCATCGGAAACATCGATGCATGCCGGCATGCCGCCGACATGGAAGATCAAATGACCTTCACGATGCGCGTGGATATTGAAAGAGCGGTTCAACTGATAAACCGTCGCCCGACCGAACCGGCCATGGAAGACGGCGAGCGCACGGCTCATGCCTTCCCCTCCCGCATGTTCTTGTC
Organism: Bradyrhizobium sp. YR681; assembly: GCF_000282615.1. Classification (GTDB taxonomy): domain Bacteria; phylum Pseudomonadota; class Alphaproteobacteria; order Rhizobiales; family Xanthobacteraceae; genus Bradyrhizobium. Next base: position 9,857 of record NZ_AKIY01000238.1, read on the forward strand.
TTTTCAGTCAACGTTCAACAAGCCCGCCAAGATTGCAAGAGCGGAGAGCGCCCGCGTCAGCAAGTCGCTCCCAGCCTGCGTACTGTCGGTGTGATGCGTCAGTACTTCTTACATTCCGGCACGGTGCGGCTCGGCAGCCCGATCTTCGAGAACACGGCGGGATCATAGCCGAGCGTCTGGTTCACGTTCGGGATCACCTTCACGACCTTGCTGAACAACGCGCCCTTGCCGTCATCGACGACTTCGGTGACGAAGTTCGTGCCGATCGCCTGGCGATTGGAATCGAGCTTGATCTTGCCATTTGGCGCATCGAGCTCGATCTTCGCCAGCGCAGCCTTGAATTTCGACTGATTGTCGCCGAGATCGCCATTGACCTCGCGCAGGGCGAGGATCAAGGCCATCGTCGAGTCATAATAGTTGGTCGCGAGCAGCGACGGGCTTGGAAAGCGCTTGTTGGGCGGAAAGGCGTCCTGATAGGCCTTCACGAATTTCTGCCAGCCTGGATCCTCCCAGGTATCGGCCTGGCCGCTCGCCGCGATGGTGCCGATCAGCGCGTTCTTGGCGTTTCCCTTGGACGAGAGGATGGTCTGGTCGATCATGATGGAGCCGCCCATCAGATGCGCCTTGCCACCGGCCTGCTGATACTGATTGAGGAAATTGACGGCGTCGGCGCCGCCGAGGCCGAGATAGATCGCATCGACATCGTCGGGCAGGGCGGCGATGACCGAGGCAAAGTCCTTGGTGCCGAGCGGCACCCATTGCCGGTTGGTGACCTGTCCGCCAGCACCGCAGAACTCGAGTACGAGGCCGAACACCTGGGTGTAGATGAAGGAATAGTCCTCACCGACGGTGGCGATCTTGCGATACTTCTTCTCTTCATAGGCGTATTTGCCGAGGCCCACCTGCCACTGGGCGCCGTCCATGTTGTAGCGGAAGAAGTTCGGGGCAGGATCGACATAGGTCGTCTCCTGGGCGCCGGAAGCTGCGTTGATGAACGTCAGCTCCGGATGGGTCTTTGCAAAGTTCTTCACCGCGATTCCCTCGTCGCCGGAGAGCGGCGACAGTAGGATCTGCACTTTGTCCTGCTCGATCAGCTTGCGTACGGCGCGCACTGCTGAATCCGGCGTTGCATCGGTGGACGCGACGATGAACTCGAGCTCCTTGTTGCCGATTTTCTTGCCCAGCACGTTGAGCGCGGTCTGGTGGCCGCGCATGCCGTCCTCACCGAGCACGGTGTAGGTGCCTTCGAGGGTTGCGGTCACGCCCACCTTGATCTTGTCCTGGGCGATCGCCGCGCCCGAAAGAAACAGGCTGCTCAGCGCGAGCAGTCCCACACTGCATTTCGACATTGTGCTCCTCCCTGTGTCGTCGCTTTGTTGCCGCGCCGAACCGGCGCGGCGCCCGTGGCTCTCGAATGGCCCGCGGCTTTGCAGGGAAGCTAGCCGAAGTCAGATGCGATGCACGCGTCGGCACCTCGTTCGGCTTGACGGGCAGTCTCATTTTTGAATGTTGCGATGCAAGTGGTTTCGCGGTGCAACAGTCGATCGGGCCCGATTGGTGCGCGCGTCGACGCCCCGCGCATGCAGCGAAGCGTCATCGGGTGGTGAACGATCGCATCCAAAAAACGGCTCTCCGGTTTACGGCCATGCGATTGTCCCGGACGCTGGCATCAGCTTTTCGGTTTTGTGCTGTCCGTCACGCGCGGCATTGCTGCGAACTTATTGATCGCGGCGCGCGCGTTGCGGGCGCGTCCGGACCTGTCGCAAACTTCCGCCCAAATCCTGGATGAGGTGCGTAGATCAGAAATTCAGTTGCGCACCTCAAAAATTGAAGGCAGGATTGCCGGCAAAGAATAAAAGCCGGTTGGGAGGAATGTGATGAGGCTGCTCGGGAAGCTGGGACTCGCCGCCGCATGCTTGCTTTGGGCCAACAGCGCCGAAGCCGACACGACGATAAAATGGCTGCACATCGAGGCCAATCCGGCCCAGGTGAAGATCTGGGATGAGGTGGCCCGCGCCTATGAGGCCTCGCACCCGGGCGTCAAGGTCGAGATGCAGTTCCTCGAAAACGAGGCCTACAAGGCCAAGCTGCCGACCATCCTGCAATCCAGGGACCGACCGAACATCATCTACAGCTGGGCCGGCGGCGTCCTCAAGACGCAGATCGAGGCCGGCGTGCTCGACGACATCACCGATCAGGTGAAGGGTTACAGCGACAGCCTGACGCCGGCAGCGCTCGCCGCCTTTACAAGCAATGGCCGCGTTTATGGTCTGCCCACCGCGCTGTCGCAAGTCGGCTTCCTCTGCAACAAGGAGCTGATGGCCAAGGCGAAGGTCGATCCCGCCGGGATCAAGAGCTGGGACGATCTGCTCGCCGCGGTGAAGACGTTGAAGGCGGCCGGCATCACGCCGATCGTGGTCGGCGGCGCCGACAAATGGCCATTGCACTTCTATTGGACGCATCTTGCGGTGCGCATCGGCGGAAAGGCGGCGTTCGACGCGGCGCTGCGCGGCGAGAATGGCGGCTTTGCCGGCGAGACCTTCCAGAAGTCCGGCGAGCTGTTCAAGCAGTTGGTCGATCTCCAGCCGTTCCAGAACGGTTTCCTGGGCTTCAAGAATCCGCAGGCGGTCGGCTATTTCGGCGACGGCAAGGCGGCGATGACGCTTGCCATCAGCACGGTCTATCACTTGCAGCGCGCGCTCGCCGCCGACAAGGTGGGCCTCTCCGAAGACAAGATCTGCTGGTTCGACTTCCCGGTCGTATCGGGTGGCAAGGGTGCGCCGACAGATACGCTGGGCGGCATCACCGGCTGGCTGGTTACTAAGGGCTCGCCGAAGGAGGCTGTCGATTTCCTGAAGTACTTCGTCTCAAAGGACGTGCAGACAAGGCTTGCGGCGGGCAACTTCATCATCCCGGTGGTGCAGGGCGCGGATGCCGGCCTCAACAATTCCTTCATGAAGCTGATCGCGGCCAATCTGGCGAAGTCGAACTACCACCAGAACTTCTATGACCAGAGTCTCGGTCCGTCGGTCGGCCGAGTCGTCAACGACGTCACCGCGGAGATCGCCGGCGGGAGCATGAGTCCGCAAGATGCCGCCAAGGCGATCCAGGCGGCGTGGAAGCAGGGCAACTGAGGTGGCGCGGCGGACCGCGCACGTGTCGACGATGGACGTTGTTGGCGAGGTGGTCCCGCAGGCCGCGGCCCGCGGCCCGAGCTGGGACGGCCGCTTCACCGTCCTGATTCTGTTCCTGCCGCCGGCGCTGCTCCTGTTCACGCTGTTCGTGGTGCTGCCGATCGGAGAAGCCGCGTGGTACTCGGCCTTCAACTGGAACGGGTTTGGCAGGCCGACCAACTGGATCGGCCTCGACAATTACCGTTTTGTGCTGGAAACGCGCGCGTTTTGGCTCGCCTTGCGCAACAACGGGCTGATCATCGCAGTCTCGCTGCTGGTGCAGTTGCCGCTTGCGCTCTCGCTCGCCCTGATGCTGTCGGAGCGCTTTCGCGGTGCGGTGGCGCTGCGCATGCTGTTCTTCATGCCCTATATCCTGGCGGAGATTGCGACCGGGCTGATCTTCTCATTCGTCTATGACGGCGATTATGGGCTCGTCGCTTCGATCTGGCGCAGCTTCGGTGCCGAGCCGCCGCATCTGCTGGCCTCGACCGACACGGCGATGCTGGCGGTGCTGATCGTGATCGTCTGGAAGTATTTCGGCTTCCACATGATGTTGTTCATCGCGGCGCTCCAGGGCCTCGACAAGAGCCTGATCGAGGCCGCCCGCATCGACGGCGCGACGCGGTCGCAGACCCTGCGCCATGTCGTCATTCCCTTGCTCCATCCGACCATCCGGCTCTCCGTGTTCTTCGCCATCATCGGCTCGCTGCAACTGTTCGACCTCGTCATGCCGCTGACGCGCGGGGGACCTGCGGATTCATCGAACACGATGGTGAGCTTCCTCTACAACAACGGCATCTCCCGGATGCGGGTCGGCTATGGCAGCGCCATCGGTGTCATCCTGTTTGCGATCTGCGTGACCTTTGCCTTCACCTACAAGCGATGGTTCATGCGCGATGAATAGGGCCGAGACCACCCGCACGCCGTTCGATCCCGCCATGCTGTTCAAGGCCGCGTTCCTCGCTGTCGTCGCCATCTTCGTGCTGGTGCCGCTGCTCGCGACCTTGCTCGGCGGCTTCAAATCGCTCGGCGAGCTGCGCGTCAATCCGTTCGGCCTGCCGCGCCACTGGGAATGGCAGAATTACGCCGACATCCTGTTCTCGGCGCGCTACTGGCAGCTCCTGCGCAACTCGCTGATCATCTCGGCGCTCGCGGTGACGTTGACCCTGATCGTAGCCTCGATGGCGGCGTTCACCTTTGCCCACGTCAGGTTCTACGGCAGCTCGATGTTGCTCAGTTACCTGACGCTCGGCCTACTGTTTCCGGCAGCGACCGCGGTGCTGCCGCTGTTCATCAAGGTGCGCGATCTCGGGTTGCTCGATACCTATTTCGGCGTTGCGCTGCCGCAAGTCGCCTTCAGCCTGGCGATGAGCGTGCTGCTGCTGCGGCGTTTCTTCAAGGATATTCCCTATGAATTGCTGGAGGCTGCGCTGGTCGACGGTTGCAGCTACATCAAATTCTTCCGCTATGTGACGTTGCCGTTGTCGCGGCCGATCCTGGCGACGGTCGGCACCATCACTTTCGTCAACAGCTGGAATGCCTATCTGCTGCCGCTGGTGATGCTCAACACCGATGCGCTCTATCCCTGGCCGCTCGGCATCATGGTCTATCAGGGCGAGTATTCGTCCGAATGGCATCTGATCCTGGCCTTCATCACGCTGACCATCCTGCCGACGGTCATTCTCTTCCTTCTGGCGCAGAAGCACATCGTCGCCGGCCTCACCGCAGGCGCGGTCAAGGGATGAGCGGCATCTCACGGAGACTATCATGAGAAGAGTGGGTATCGGTATCATCGGCTGCGGCAACATCAGCACCGCTTATCTGAAGGCAGCCCAGCGCTTTCCGGTGATGGAAATCAGGGCGCTCGCCGACATGCGCAGCGACGCCGCGGAGCGCCAGGGCGCTGCCTTCGGGCTGCCGGCAATGCGCGTCGATCGAATGCTCCAGCGCGATGATGTCGAGATCGTCATCAATCTCACGGTGCCGCTCGCCCACTCCGACGTCAGCCTCGCGGTGCTGAATGCCGGCAAGCATGTCCATTCCGAGAAGCCGCTCGGCATCAACGTCACCGAGGCGCGCAAGGTGATGGACCTCGCCGCGCAGAAAGGTCTGCGCGTCGGCTGCGCGCCCGATACGTTCCTCGGCGGCGGGCATCAGACCGCGCGCAAGCTGATCGACGACGGCGCGATCGGCACACCCGTGGCGGGCAGTGCCTTCTTCGGCTGTCCCGGTCATGAACGCTGGCACCCGGCGCCGGGATTTTATTACCTGCGCGGCGGCGGACCGATGCTGGATATGGGGCCGTATTACATCACCGACCTCGTGCAATTGCTCGGCCCGGTCGCAAGCGTGATGGGCTCGACCGCTCGCCCGGAATCCGAGCGGCTGGTCACCAGCCAACCCATGAACGGGACGCTGGTCCCGGTCGAGGTTTCGACCCACGTCGCCGGCACGCTCGAATTCGAGAGCGGGGCGGTCGTCTCGATCGCGATGAGCTTTGACGTTCCGAAGCACCGGCACGCCCCGATCGAGATCTATGGCGACAGGGGCAGCATGCTGGTGCCGGACCCGAACCGTTTCGGCGGCGAGGTGCAGGTCGCAAAGACCGGCGGCGAGTGGGAGACGGTGCCGTTGACGCACGGCCATGTCGACGGCGAGTTCCGGTCCATCGGTGTTGCCGACATGGCTTCTGCGATCCTGAACAACCGGCCGCATCGGGCCAGCGGCGCGCTTGCCTTCCATGTGCTGGAGGTGATGGAGGCGTTCCAGACCTCCGCCGACGACGGGCGGCGCGTCAGGATCGAAAGCCGCGTCGAGCGGCCGGCGATGCTGCCGGCCGGGCGTGAAACCGGACAGATCGACTGAGGACAGAAACATGCGCAGGGCAATGATTGTTTGGGGTGGCTGGCCGGGACATGATCCGGATCTCTGTGCCTCGATGATCCGTGGCTGGTTGAAGGCGGAAGGCTTCGAGGTGCGGGTCGAGACCACGACTGCGGCCTTTGCCGATCCCGCGATCCACGATCTGTCGCTGATTATCCCGATCTACACCATGTCGAAGATCGAGAAGGCGGAGGCGCTCAATCTCTGTGCGGCGGTGCGCAGCGGCGTCGGGCTCGCCGGCCACCATGGCGGGATGTGTGACGCATTCCGGGATTCCGTCGATTACCAGTTCCTGTGTGGCGGGCAGTGGGTCGCACATCCCGGCAACATCATCGACTACAAGGTCGACTTGACGAAGCCGGATGACCCCATCATGAAGGGTCTGAAGAGTTTCGAGCATCGCTCCGAGCAATACTACATGCATGTTGACCCCGCCAACGAGGTGTTGGCGACGACCACCTTCACCGGCGAGCACGCGCCCTGGATCGAGGGCGTCGTCATGCCCGTGGTGTGGAAGAAGCGTTACGGCGCGGGCAGGGTGTTCTATTCCTCGCTCGGCCACCGCGCCTACGAGCTCGACGTACCGGAGATCCGGACGTTGATGACCCGCGGCATGCTGTGGGCGGCGCGCGAATGACGGCTGGCGCGATGCAGCCGTTGGTTCGCGCCACGCTCGAGGACGTCGCACGCGCGGCGGGCGTTTCGCTGGCCACCGTCGACCGCGTCGTCAATCGGCGCGAGGGCGTGCGTGCCAAGACGGTCGCGCGGGTCGAGGCGGCGGTGGCGAAACTCGGCTACCGTGCCGACGTCGCGGCGGCGCGGCTCGCGCGCGGGCAGAGTTTTCGGTTTGCCTTCGTGCTGCCGACCGGCAGCAACAGTTTCATGACCAACCTGACCGAGCAGGTCCAGCGCACCGCGGAGTGGCTTGCCGGCCAACGCGGCTTCATCGACATCCTCCATGTCGACGTCTTCGACCCGGATGTGCTCGCCGGCGCGCTGGAAAGCCTGTCGCCGGCCTATCAGGGGGTCGCCGTCATCGCGCTCGACCATCCGAGGGTGCGTGCGGCGATCGACGAACTGGTGGCGCGCGGGACCGCCGTGGTGACCCTCGTGTCGGACGCGCCGAGCTCGCGGCGTCTGCATTATGTCGGAATCGACAATCCGGCTGCCGGGCGAACGGCGGCAACCCTGATGGGACGCTTCCTCGCCGGTCACGACGGGAAAGTTGCGGTGATCGCGGGATCGTTGTCGCTGCGCGATCACACCGAGCGGCAGTTCGGCTTCCACCAGATCCTGTCCAGCGAGTATCCGAACCTGCTCTCGCTGCCAGTGATCGAGGGCCGCGACGACAGCGAGCGCACACGCAAGCTCACGGCTGCGCTGCTGGCCCGCCATGCCGATCTCCGTGGCATATATTGCTGCGGTGCCGGCAATCGTGGCATTGCCGACGCGCTGGAAGCTTCGGGACGCGCGCGCGAAGTGGTCTGGATCACTCATGAATTGACCCAGCACACGCGGCGTTTTCTGGTCCGTGGCACGCTCGATGCGATCATCAACCAGGATCCCGGCCACGAGGCGCGCTCGGCGGCGCGCGTCCTGCTGGCACATTGCTCGGGCGAGCCCATCAGCTCCGACCAGGAGCGCATTCGCATCGACATTTTCCTGCGGGACAATCTGCCGTAAGGGGCGCCTGATCTCGCGCTGGCAGTTAGCCACCTATTGAAGTGTCGAGCCCGGCGGGCCGTAGGGTGATCCATGTCGGCGGCTGAAGCGGCGGCCTGATGCTGCTTCAAGACTCCGCTCGTCGGCGCTTTCAAGAATCGGTCATGCTTCATGCTCTGGTCGTCGTAGGCCAGAACGAACTTCAATCCGAATTGCGCACGTGGGATTCGGGACTCTCGGCATTCAACTACTCGCGCGAATGCAAATTTGATTTGGTTCGTAAATCAATTTCTTATCGTGGACTAATCAATTGCCGCAGATCGTGTGTCGAAAGAGGCAGTCCACAAGACGTTTCCGCGTTCAAGTCGACGTTTTTCTTGCGCGTGAGAATTATTTCCAAAAATTTCGGAATGCGTCTTGCTCTCTTTTCGCGGTTGCGACATTCTGCCTTCGCACACATGGGTAGAGGCAGTGAGGGAAGTTGATCGGCCTGGAATGAATGTCTCCCTCGACCTCTCTCTCGCACATATAACGGCCGCTATCGGATCGCGATAACTCGCCCGGCCGCTCCTGCGGGCATCCAAAACAAACGAGGAATAAACCGCGCGTGAGCGGCTGCTGACGCGTGGACGCTCGAGGTGTGTCCAGGTTCGCTCAAGGCGGTTGTTGCAGAATGTTCGGGTGCGAGGCGTGAGGGAGATTCGAGTGTTTCAAGCCGGGTCCATGAGCGATGAGCGCTTGAAGCGCCTTCTGTCGGATCCTGCGTCGTCGCATCGATGGTGGGGCGAATCGTAATGTATGCCGAGGAGTCGCCGGGATTCGCATCGTTCGAGGCCGGCCTCGCGCACCATCGCGCAGGTCGCTTGCCGCAGGCCGAGGCCATCTATCGACAGATATTGGCGTCCGAGCCTGACCATGCGGACAGTATTCATCTTCTGGGAGTTGCTTCGTTCCAGGCCGGTCAGCCCGACAAGGCGCTCGATTTCATCATCCGTGCCATCAAGCTCCGGCCTTGCACCGGCGTCTATTACAGCAACATGGCCGCCGTCTTGCGCGCGCTCGGACGCAGGGACGAGGCCGTCGCGAGCTACCGCGAGGCGCTGTTGCATCAGCCCGACAATCTCGATGCACACAATCAGCTCGGAATCCTGCTCGGTGAATCCGGCGACGCTGCGGGCGAGGAAGCCCATTACCGGCTCGCGCTGCGATATGATCCCGACCATGTCGATGCCCGGTTCAATCTCGCCAATCTGCTGGTGAGGCGGAAACATCTCGATGACGCCATCGGCGACTTTCGGCAGGTGCTGCGGCGCAAGCCGGATTTTGCGGCGGCCCATAGCAACCTCGGGGCCGTGCTGTTCGATCTGTCTGCTTTCGAGGAATGCGAGCGTTGTTATCGCGAGGCCGTGCGCCTCAACCCCGCATTTGCGGAGGCCTATAACAACCTTGGCATTCTTCTGACCAAATTGGGTCGCTTCGACGAGGCGGAGGCCGGCCTTCGTGAGGCCTGCAAACTCAAGTCGTGCTTCCCTGAGGCCTTGAACAATCTAGGTGATCTGCTGCGAATCCGGGGGCGACCGGAGGAATCAGAGGTATGTTGCCGGGAGGCTTTGCGTCTGAAGCCGGATTATGTTTCGGCGCAACTGAACCTGGGCAACGCCCTTCGCGAGTCCGGCCGCTTTCACGAAGCCGAGGCTTGCTATCGGGAAGCTCTCGATCGCAATCCGGCCTGGCCTGAGGCGCTCAGCAATCTCGGCAGCCTGCTGTTCGATCTGGGGCGGCCCGATGAAGCCATTCAGAGCTTCCGAACGGCGGTGTCGCAAAAGCCAGATTATCCCGACGCGCATTCCAACCTTGCGATCACCCTGTTGCTGGCCGGCCAGTTCGATGAAGGATGGCGGGAGTATGAGTGGCGGTGGAAGCAGGACAAGAACAAGCCGCATCTCCGTGGCTTCAGCCAGCCGCTCTGGGACGGCGGCGATATCGGTGATCGCGTCCTGCTGCTGCATGCGGAGCAGGGCTTCGGCGACACGCTCCAGTTCTGCCGCTTCGTGCCGGCCATCGCGGCGGGACGGCGGGTCGTTCTCGAGGTTCAGCGGCCGCTGGTGCCGCTCCTGGCGGGGTTGCCGGGAATTGAGCGCATCGTCGCCCATGGTGACCCGCTGCCGCCATTCGATCTGCATTGCCCGTTGTTGAGCCTGCCGCGGGTTCTGGGCACCACCCTCGAAACCATCCCGCAGCAGGCTTCCTATCTCCGTGCCGATCCGCAGCGCGCCGCGGCTTGGTGTCAGCGAATTGGTCAGCTCGATGGCCTGCGGGTCGGCCTCGTCTGGGCGGGCAATCAGGCGATGGGGGCCGACCGGCGCCGATCCATTCCGCTCGAGCGGTTTTCGGAGCTCTCGGACATGCCGGGGGTGAGTTTCGTTTCATTGCAGAAGGGACCGGCGGCCGAACAGTCGCGGCCGCCAGGTCTGTCCTTGCACGATTGGACCGAAGACCTCCACGACTTCGGTGAAACTGCCGCGCTGATCGAGGCGCTGGATCTGGTCATCAGTGTCGATACCGCGGTGGTGCATCTTGCGGGAGCGCTTGGTCGTCCGGTCTGGCTGCTCAATCGCTTCGACCGGTGCTGGCGGTGGCTGCTGAACCGCTACGACAGCCCCTGGTATCCGACGCTGCGGCAATTCCGGCAACCTCAGCCCGGCGACTGGTGTCGCGTTCTCCAGGACGTGCGCGCCGAACTCCAGAAGCTCAGTCCGACCCGATCCACCGTCCAGTAACGCCACGAACTCAGAATTCTTCGTCATTCAGGAATGAAGTCATGACAACGACCGTCACGAGCACTGCCTCGAACACGAGCCTCACGGTTTCCGCCAATGACGAGAGCCTCATCCTGATCGGGAACAGTGATGTCGTGACCGTCACCGGCATCAGCGACAGTGTCACCATCACCGGCGTCGCCGATACGGTCATCGCCAGCTCGACGCAGGTGACGCTGACGGGCACGTCGTCCAGCGCCACCGTGATCGGTGCCGGCAATATCGTGACCGTCACCGGCACGAACGATACGGTGACGCTGTCGGGCGTGCTGGAGACCCTGGTGGCGAGCTCGTCCGCGGTGACGCTGACGGGGACGAGCACCTCGGTGGTGGTGACGGGCGATGGCAATTCGATCGTCGTCGCCGGCGGGAACGATACGCTGACGGCGGGCGGCGGCACGATCGCGATCAATGCTGCAGGCACCGTGCTGACGACCACGGCGGACACCAAGCTGACGCTGGGGAACGGCGCCAGCGCGACTGTGAACGCGGTCGGGTTCGTCGATCAGGTGACGCTTGGGGCGTCGAATACGTTCACCCTCGCCAACAATGGCGACGGCGTCCACATCCTGGCCACCGGCGCAACCGGCACTGGCGATGTGATCACGGCCAGCAATGTGGCGGTGAATTTTACCGGCGTGAATACGGGAACGACGCTCATCAACAATTCGATCACGGGTGTCAACGACCAGGTGACAGTGAGCGGCAGCAAGCTGGCGGTGACCGTCAATGGCGTTCCCAACGGCCAGATATTGGTGAGCGGCTCCAACGACAGCCTGACCGTCAACGCGGGTGGAGCCGCCGGCAGCGTGCTGGTCAGCGGCACGAACGACACTGTGAACGTGACCAACACGGCGGTGACGCTGACGGGGACATCGTCCGCCCTGACCGTGAGCGGCACCAACAACACGGTTCAGGTGACGGGACCGAGCGAGACGGTCACGCTGACAGGTACGAGCAGCTCGGCGGTGGTGACGGGCACCCCGGTCGCGATTTACGTTTCAGGCACGAACGACACGTTGACCGCGGGAGGCGACGCGATCACGTTGACGGCCAGCGCCTCGGCGATCATCGACGCCGCAGGATTGGCCGATCAGGTGACTTTGGCTGGCAACAACCGCCTGACGCTGACCAACAACGCTGCGGGCAGCAGCATCACGGCAAGCGGCTATGACACGATCACCGCCAGCAATGCGGCCGTGACGTTCCTCGGATTGGCCGGCGCGCCATCGGCTGCCACGCTGACCGGCTCCAACGATCAGGTGACCGTGACTGCGAACAGCCTGGCGGTGTTGGTCAATGGGGCTCCGAGTGGCCTCGTCGTGGTCAGCGGGAACGACGACAGCGTGACGATCAATGCCGGTGGCGTGAGCGGCAACGTCCTGGTCACCGGCATGCGCGACGGCCTCGCTGTGTCCAATACGGCGGTGACACTGGCGGGGACATCATCCAGTCTGTCTGTGAGCGGCGCCAACAACACCGTTCAGGTGACGGGAGCGAACGAGACGGTCACACTGACGGGCGTCAGCAGCTCGGCGGTGGTGACGGGTTCGCCGGTGGCGATCTATGTGTCAGGCACAGCCGACACGTTGACGGCAGGAGGTGACTGGATCGCGTTGACGAGCAGTGCTTCGGCGACGGTGGATGCCCAGGGAATGGTCGATCAGCTGGTCCTTTACGCCAGCAACAGTCTGAATCTGATCAATAACGCTGTCGGCACCACGATATCGGCCAACGGCAATCAATCGATCATCGCAAGCAATGCATCAGTGAATTTCACCGGGACGACTGGCCAGGCATCCGGCGCCACGCTGACCGGATCGAACGATCAGGTGACCTTGAGCGGGAGCAGCGAGGGGCTGACGATCAACGGAGTCCCGAGCAGCGTGCTGGTCGGCGGATCCAAGAATAGCGTAACGATCAACACCGGCGGGGCGAGCGGCGGCGCGTCGATCAGCGGGACTGACGACCAGGTGATCATTAATGCCGGGGGAGCAAGCAGCAATGTCGTGGTCACCGGCGTGCGCGCGACCGTCCTTGCCAGCAACACGGCTGTGACGCTCGCGGGGACGGGATCCAGCGTGTCGGTGGGCGGCACCAGCAACACGGTTCAGGTGACCGGATCGAACGAAAGCGTCGCGGTGTCGGGCACGTCGAACACGGTGATCGCCAGTTCATCGACGCTGACGATGTCGGGCACGAGCACTTCCGCGGTCGTGACGGGGACCGGAAATGCGATCACCATTGCGCAGGATGCAAGCGTCGCACTGACAGGAAGCGGTAACACGATCTCGCTGGCGGTCGGCTCTACGGCGACGATCGATGCCGCAGGAATGATGAACCAGATCTGGCTCAGCTTTTCCGACAGGCTGACGCTGATCAATAATGCGGCGGGCTCGACCATCACGGTTTCCGCCAACTATGGCTACAGCTTTTACGATATTATCAACGCCAGCAATGCGTCGGTGGTGTTCGCCGCTGTCGGCCATAGCGGTTATCCGGCTTACATGACCCTGACCGGCGACAGCAATCAGGTGACCGTGAGCGGGACTTATCAGAGTGTCACGATCAACGGCGTTCCTGCCGGCCCGGTGATCGTCACCGGCTCCAACAACTGGGTGGCGCTCAACGCGGGCGGCGTAAGCGGCGGTGTGCTGGTCAGCGGCGTTAACGACACGCTGTATGTGAACAACACGGCGGTGACACTGTCGGGGACGGGATCCAGCGTATCACTCAACGGCACCAACAACACGGTTCAGGTGACCGGATCGAACGAGGGGATCGCGCTGCTAAGCTCGAGCAGCTCGGTGGTGGTCACGGGAATGCCGGCTTCGATTTACGTCGCAGGCACAAGCGAATCGTTGACGGCGGGCGGCGACGCGATCACTCTGGCATTTGGCGCGTCGGCGCTGATAGACGCCGCGGGATTCGCCGACCAGATTACCTTGAACGGCAGCAACTGGCTGCAGCTCACCAATAACGCTGCAGGCTCGACCATATGGTCCGGCGGCAGTGACGTCATCCTCGCAAGTAATGCGTCCGTGGTGTTTGGCGCAACGAGCTCCCACGCCACGCTGACCGGGTCGAATGATCAGGTGACGGTGACGGGGACTGCCTCCGCGGTGACGATCAACGGGGCGCCGGCCGGTACTGCGCTGATCGGCGGGTCTAGTAACAGCGTGCTGATCAATACCGGCGGCGCCAGTGGCAACGCGGTCGTCAGCGGAGGCAACGACGCCGTGGTGATCAACACCGGCGGCGCAGCGAGCAATGTGACGATCAGTGGATCGTACGACCAAGTAACGGTCAACGCCGGGGGCGCGAGCGGCACCGCGCTGGTCACTGGCACGAACGAAACACTGGTTATGGCCAACACGGCGATAGCACTGGCGGGGGCGGCGTCCGGCGTGACGCTTTACGGTGCCAACAACACGGTTCAGGCGATGGGGACCAGCAACTGGCTGGTCTTGGGGGGAACAAGCAGCTCGGCCGTGGTGACGGGCACTATGACGGCCGGGATTGCCGTTACAGGAGCAAACGATACGCTGACCGCCGGCGGCAGCACGATTGCGCTCAATGGATCGGGCGCCGTGTTGACGACTACTGCGGCCACCACTGTGTCTCTGGCGAACAGTGTCGTTGCAACGATTGACGCCGGCGGGTTTGCCGATCAGGTGACCGTCGGAGCGGGCGACAGGCTGACACTGACCAACAACGGTGCTGGTACGAGCGTCACAGCCACCGGTGGCGGTGATACGATCGCGGTCAGCAATGCCACCGTGACCTTTGCCGGCAATGGCGCGAGTGTTGCCAGCACCCTCAACGGGTCGAACGACCAGATCACGTTGAGCGGAGCGAGCCAGGTGGTGACCGTGAACGGTGCGCCCAACGGCCCGGTCGTGGTCAGCGGCACCAAGGACACCCTGACGATCAACGCCGGTGGGGCCAGCGGCAACGTCGTGGTCAGCGGCGTGAACGACACGATCAATGTGACCAATACGGCTGTGACCCTGGTATCAGGTTCGGCCGGCACCGTGATCACCGGAACCGGCAACTCGATTTCGACCAGCGGAATTGGCGTCAGCGTCACCTTGACCGGTGCAAACCAGAGCTTGAACGCTACCAGCAGCTTTGTGACGTTGGCGGGCACGAGCACCTCGGCCGTGGTGACCGGTGCGGGAAATGCGATCGTCGTCAACGGCACGAGCGATACGCTGACCACCAGCGGCGGTGCGATCACGCTCAACGCGACGGGCGCCGTGGTGACGTCTACCGCGGCCGCAACCGTAACCTTGGCGAACAGTGTCGCGGCAACGGTGGATACCGGCGGCTTTGCCGATCAGGTGACGCTCGGTGCGAACGGTGCGCTGACGCTGACCAATGCGGCGGGCTCGGTGGTGACAGCCACGGGAAGCGGCGATGCGATCACCGCCAGCAATGTCACGGTGTCGCTGTCGGCAAGCTCGGCAACCCTCGCCGTAACAGGATCGAACGACACGGTGGTCGTGACCGGGACCAAGGATACGCTGACGCTGTCCGGCGCCTCTGAAAAGGTGACGGCGAGCTCGACGACGCTGACCCTGACCGGGACCAGCAGCTCGGCCGTCGTGACGGGGACAGGAAATACCATTGTCCTTGCGGGCGCGAACGACACGCTGACAGCGGGTGGCGGCACCATTGCCGTCAATGCGACGGGCGCCGTAGTCACGACCACCGCGGCGACGGCGATAACCCTCGCCAATGGTGTCACCGCATCGGTGAATAGTGGTGGCTTTGCCGACCAGGTGACGCTTGGGGCGAATGATACGGTATCGATCGGCAATGCCGCAGGCTCGGTGATCACTGCCACGGGCACCGGTGATGCGATCACCGTGAGCAATGCCATGGTGACGCTATCGGCCAGCTCGGCGACCCTTGCCGTGGCCGGATCGAGCGATACGGTGGTTGTGGCCGGGACGAAGGATATTGTGACGGTGTCCGGGACGTCGAACAGCGTGAACGCCAGCTCGACGACGCTCACGCTGACCGGGACCGGCAGCTCGGCCTTGGTGTCGGGCGCTGGAAACACGATCGTCGTTGCGGGCACGAACGACACGCTGACCGCAGGCGGCGGCTCGATCGCGATCAATGCGACAGGCGCCGTGGTGACGACCACCGCGGCGACGCCCGTGACTCTGGCAAACAATGTTGCCGCAACGGTGAGTGCAAGCGGTTTTGCCGAGCAGTTCACCCTCGGGACGAACGATGCGCTCACGCTGACCAATGCCGCGGGCTCGACGGTGACAGCCACCGGGACCGGTAACGGTGTTGCCGCCAGCAACGTCGCGGTCACGCTGTCGGCAAGCTCGGCGACTCTGGTCGTCGCCGGATCGAGCGATACGGTGGTCGTGGCCGGGACCAGCGATACGGTGACAGTGTCCGGGACGTCGGACACGGTGACTGCGACTTCGACGGCGATCATCCTCACCGGGACCAGCAGCTCGGCTGTGGTG
Source organism: Bradyrhizobium sp. YR681 (assembly GCF_000282615.1). GTDB lineage: Bacteria > Pseudomonadota > Alphaproteobacteria > Rhizobiales > Xanthobacteraceae > Bradyrhizobium. Next base: position 25,886 of record NZ_AKIY01000238.1, read on the forward strand.
TCCGGGACAGGAAACGCGATCGCCGTTACGGGGGCAAACGACACGCTAGCCGCGGGCGGTGGCACGATTGCATTCTATGCGACAGGCGGTGTGCTGACGGCGACGGCGGCGACCACCATATTCCTGGCGAACAATGCCGGCGCCACGGTGAACGGTGGCGGCTTTGCCGAGCAGGTGACGGTTGGAACTAACGACACCCTGACGCTCACCAACAATGGGGCCGGCACCACCGTCACGGCTGCCGGTGGCGGTGATACCATCACTGTCAGCAACGCCGCTGTCACGTTCGGCGGCAACGGCGCATATCTCGCCAGCACGCTGACCGGGTCGAATGACCAGGTCACGCTGAGCGGTGCGAGCCAGGTTGCGACCGTCAACGGGGCGCCCAACGGCCCGGTCGTGGTCAGCGGGACCGCTGATACGCTGACGATCAATGCCGGTGGCGCGAGTGGAACGGTTCTGGTCAGCGGCGCGCAGGAAGTCCTGAACGTCACCAATACGGCGGTGACGCTGTCCGGGACGGGGTCCAGCGCGACCGTGAACGGCTCTGGAAATGCGGTTGCTGTGACCGGGGCGAATGAGGCCGTCGCGGTGTCGGGATCCGGCAACTCGGTGGTCGTCACGGGGACCGGCGACGCTGTCGCAGTGTCCGGATCGTTCGTGCCGGTGACGGCGAACTCGACGGCGATCACGCTGACGGGAAGCAGCACGTCGGCCGTGGTGACGGGGGCGGGGAATGCGATCGTCATTGCAGGCGCGAACGACACGTTGACCGCGGGTGGCGGCACGATCGCCATCAACGCGACGGGCGCCGTGCTGACGGGGACCGCGGCGACGACGCTGACGCTGGCAAGCAACATTGCCGCGACGGTGGATGCCGGCGGCTTTGCCGACCAGGTCACGCTTGGGTCCAACGACGCGTTGACGCTGATCAACTACGCCGCCGGCACCGGACTCACGGTGACCGGCGGTGGCAATACGATCAACAACAGCAATGTCGCCGTGAACTTCAGCGGCAATGGCGCAGGAGTTGGCAATACGCTGACGGGATCGAGCGATCAGGTCACCTTGAGCGGCACGAGCCAGGTCGTGACTCTCAACGGGAGCCCCAATGGACCGGTGGTGATCAGCGGCACGGGCGACACGCTGACGATCAACGCCGGTGGCGCGAGCGAAACCGTCCTGGTCAGCGGCAAGCAGGATGTCCTGAACGTCACCAATACGGCGGTGACGCTGTCCGGGACCTCGTCGAGCGCGACGGTGATCGGGTCGGGCAATTCGGTGGTGGTGACCGGAACGAGCGACGCGGTCACGGTATCCGGATCGTTCGTGCCGATAACGGCAAACTCGACGGCGATCACGCTGACCGGAACGGGCAGCACTGCCGTCGTGACGGGTGGTGGGGATACGATCGTCGTCACGGGCATCAACGATACGTTGACCGCGGGAGACGCCACGGTCGCGCTCAATGCCACGGGCGCGGTGCTGACGACCACCGCGGCCACCACCGTGACCTTGGCGAACAATGTCGCTGCCGAGGTGCATGCCGGCGGCTTCCTGACACGGGCGACGCTGGGCAGCAACGACACGCTGGTGCTCGATGATCCCGCCAATCTGTCGTTCGTGACCGCCACGGGCGGCGGCGATACGATCTATGTCGACAATGCGAACGTCATCTTCAGCGGCAACGGCGGGGGCGTCGCCAACGTTCTGGATGGCGAAAACAACATCATCGTCGTCAGCGGCAACAACGAGGTCGTGGTCGCCAACGGCGTGCCGTTCGGATCGGTCCTCGTCAGCGGCTCCGACGACGTCGTGACGATCAATGCCGGTGGCGTGAGCGGCACGCTCCAGATCATCGGCACGCGCGACCTGGTCAATGTCGACAATACGGAGGTGACATTGATCGCAACCACCTCCACCGCGACGGTGCACGGGTCTGGCGACACGATTACGGTCATCGGAACGGGCAATGCGTTGACCGTGTCAGGGTCGTCGAATGCGGTCGCGGCGAACGGGACTGCGGTGACGCTGACGGGCACCGGCAGCTCCGCCGTGGTGACGGGCAGCGGCGATGCGATCGTCGTCGCGGGCGTGAACGACACGCTGACCGCGGGAAGCGGCACGATTGCGGTCAATGCCACGGGCGCCTCGGTGACGACCACCGCGGCGACTGCGATAACCCTGGCAAGCAATATCGCGGTGACCCTGGATGCCGGCGGCTTCGCCGATCAGGTGACGCTCGGGGCGAACGACACGCTGACGCTGCTCAATGGCGCCAACACGGTGCTGAAGGCGACCGGCACCGGCGGCACGCTCGCTGCGAACAATGCGGTGGTGACGCTGTCGGCGAGCTCGGCGACTCTCGCCGTGACCGGGTCCAGCGACACGGTGGTGGTGACCGGGACGGGCGATGCGGTCACCGTGTCGGGGACATCGGACACCGTTTCGGCGAATTCGACGGCGGTGACGCTCACGGGAACGAGCAGTTCCGCCGTCGTGACGGGGACGGCGAACGCGATCGTCGTGGCCGGCAGCAACGACACGCTGACCGCGGGAGGCGGCACGATCGCCGTCAATGGCACGGGCGCCATGGTGACGACGACGGCCGCCACGGCCATCACCCTTGCAAGCAATATCGCGGCGACAGTGAATGCCGGAGGCTTCGCGGATCAGATAACGCTGGGGGCGAATGACACGCTGACACTGACCAACAACGGCGCCGGTACCAGCATCAAGGCGACCGGTGCTGGCGATGCGATCACGGTCAGCAATGCCGCCGTGACGTTGTCGGGAACCGCCAGCTCAGCCGTCGTGACGGGCACGGGCAACGCGATCGTTGTGTCGGGGACGAACGGCACCCTGACCGCGGGCGGCGGCACGATCGCCGTCAACGGCACGGGCGCCGTGGTGACGACCACTGCGGCGACGGCCATAACCCTGGCGAACAATATTGCCGCAACGGTGGATGCCGGCGGCTTCGCCGACCAGGTGACGCTTGGTGCGAACGACACACTGACGCTGACTAACAACGGCGCCGGTACCAGCATCAAGGCGACCGGTCATGGTGATGCGATCACCGTCAGCAATGCCGCGGTGACGCTCTCGGGAACGAGCAGCTCTGCGGTGGTGACGGGCAGCGGGAATGCGGTCGTTGTCACAGGCACGAACGACACGTTGACCGCGGGAGGCGGCACGATCGCCGTCAATGGCGCGGGCGCCATGGTGACGACGACGGCGGCGACGGCCGTAACCCTGGCCAGCAACATCGCCGCAACCTTGGACGCTGGCGGCTTGGCTGACCAGGTGACGCTCGGGGCGAACGATACGCTGACGCTGCTCAATGCCGGCAACGCCGTGGTCACTGTCATCGGCACCGGCGATGTGATCGCGGCGAGCAATTCCGCGGTGACGTTGTCAGCAAGCTCGGCGGCTCTCGCGGTGACCGGATCCGGCGATACCGTGGTCGTGACGGGAACGGGTGATGCGGTCACCGTGTCGGGGGCATCGGAGACCGTAGCGGGGAACGCGACGGCGGTGACCCTCGCGGGAACCGGCAGTTCCGCGGTGGTGACGGGAACGGGGAATGCGGTCGTCGTCATCGGCACGAACGACACGCTGACGGCGGGAGGCGGCACGATCGCGCTCAACGCGACGGGCGCCGTGGTGACGACCACCGCGGCCACGGCCGTAACCCTAGCGAGCAATGTTGCCGCAATGGTGGATGCCGGTGGCTTTTCCGATCAGGTGACGCTTGGCGCGAACGACACGCTGACGCTGACCAACAACGGGGCCGGTACGAGTATCAATGCGACCGGCAGCGGTGATGCGATCACGGTCAGCAATGCCGGCGTGACACTGTCGGGAAGTTCGTCCACCGCGACGGTGGTCGGGTCCGGCAATATTGTGGCGGTCACGGGCACGGACGATACGCTGACGGCCATCGGCGACGGCAACACGCTCGTGGCCGGAGCAGGCGTCACCACCCTGGTCGGCAACGGCAATCAAACGATCTACCTTGCTGGAAACGGCGACACGACCATCGACAACATTTCGTCATCGGGGTCGGCCAGCGGGGAGCTCGAGCTCCAGGGCGGCGTAAATCACGACAATCTCTGGTTCCTGCAATCCGGCAACGACCTCGTGATCGACGTCATGGGCACGACCCGGCATATCACTGTGGCCAATTGGTTCGCCGATCCGAGCAACGGGCTACAGGATATTCTGGCCGCTGACGGTCTGAAAATCGATAGCGGTGTCTCGCAGCTCGTCCAGGCGATGGCGACGTTCGAGCAGAACAATCCTGCTTTCGATCCCACCGCGGCGGGCAATGGTCAGATGCCGAACGATCCCGGCTTGCAGACTGCGTTGGCTGCTGCCTGGCACTGATGGAGCGAGCTTCAGATCCAATGACCGTACGTGTCGATCAGTTTGCGGAGGTTCAGGGCGTCGCATCTGAGCCTCCGTCCCGGGGCCGTAGTCTGTCCGTGGGCGAGGTCCTCGGGCAGGTTACCGAATTGGTCTCGGCCAGGAAGTACGATGAGGTCCAGGCGCTGATCCGGGAGGCAATGGGACGGCATCCCGAGAACGGCGACCTGATCAATGCGAACGGCTACGTGCTTTCGGCGATGAAGCGCCAGTCCGATGCGTTGAGATGGTATCGCGACGCCCTCGAATTCAGTCCGATGGGCGCGGGCATATGGAATAATCTGGGTACCGCGTTCAAGCATCTCAAATACTACAACGTCGCGATCGCCTGCCATCAGCGGGCGATCGGTCTTTCAAGCGAAGAGGCGTTCCTTCATCACAATCTCGGTTTGTGTTATGCGGAAATGGGGCAGCACGGCGAGGCCATCCTGGCCTTCGACCGCGCGCTAGCGTTGCAACCGGATTTTCACGTCGCCCGATGGGACAGGGCCCGCAGCTTTCTTCACCTGGGAAATTACCGGAAGGGCTGGGTGGACTATGAAGTCCGCCTTGTTTCCGGTCAGATACCGGCAAGATCGGTCTCCGGCCGCCAATGGACGGGGACCCCATATCCCGGCAACCGGCTCGTCGTGCTCGCGGAGCAGGGGTTTGGCGACACGCTGTGGGCCCTGCGATATCTGCCGCGCGTCAAGGGATTGGGCGGTGAGCTGATCGTCGAATGTCAGCCGGCGCTGTGCTCCCTGGTCGCCTCGTTTGGCGTTGCAGATCAGGTCATTCCGAAGGGTGAGCCGTTGCCGGAGGCAGACTATCACTGCTCGTTCTGCAGCCTTCCCGGACTTTTCACGCCGGATCTGTCCCGGCTTCCGGCTCAACCCTATCTCTCGGCTCCGGCGGAGCGCGGAGCAAAATTCGAACCCTATCTTCGAAAGGGTGCGGGTTGCCTGAAGGTCGGCATCGTTTGGTCGGGCAGCGTAACGTTTGAAAAGAATGCCGAGCGTGCCATTTCGCTCGATCGCCTCCTGCAAGCCGTCGATTTTCCGGGCGTGCAGCTTTACAGTTTGCAGAAGGGCCCCCCCGAGAAGGAACTGCAGGCCGTCGAGCTGCGCCGGCCGATCATTGATCTCGCACCGGAGTTGAGCGATTTTGCAGATACGGCGGCCGTCGTCGCCAATCTTGACCTGGTCATCATGACCGACAGTGCCGTCGCCCACCTTGCTGGCGGGCTTGGCGTCCCCGTCTGGATTTTGCTCGGCCATTCGGCGCACTGGCTATGGCTGCTCGAGCGCGCCGATAGTCCCTGGTATCCATCGGCGCGATTATTCCGCCCCCGTATCGAGGGTGACTGGGACCATGTTCTCGACAGCGTCGCCATCGAGCTGATGAAGTTGGCCACGGTCAAGGTGCCATTGTTCAGCGTCGGGCAAGTGCGCTGATGAATTGCCGCCGCTGTCCGCCGAATGATCAGCGAGGAAGTTTTTCCAAAACCTGGCATGGTCCGGGCGGCCGGTCGCGACGAGATCGATCGCGCAAAGGACGTGTGCGCGCGCTGCGCGGCAGGTTGAGGAAAAAATCTCCGCGCAAATATTTCCGACAATTATAGATGTTCTTGAACAGTGGGAGTTATGGCCGGATTCGACTGCCTGTGTTCAGTTTCGAAGCGCATGCATGTGGGTTCCTCATTTTGAACCGCGCACGAAAGTGCTCCCCAAAATTATTTCCGATCGTGTCTTGCTCTTTGCTATGGGTTGCGACATTCTGACCCTGCACATAAGGGTAGTGCGGGGGAATAGAGGGAAGTTGGCTTGCGAATGTGAATGACGTCCCTTTCTCATCTCGCGCCCGTCACGAACGAGGCTGAGTAGCAACTACTCGTCGCAGTTCGCACAGCGGCACATCCATTCAATCAGCAGAAGCACATCGCAGGGAGTCCGGCGCGGCGTTTACGTCGATGCTGATGGTCGCCTGCGTCCCGAAATCTGTTGAAGCGGTTGTCCGTAATCCCAGCCGGGCATGATCGACGACACGGCGCGCGATGCGCGGGGACCGTTATCCACGAGCCGGCCGACACCCGAGCAACGTATCGTTGCCTGTGTTGCGTGTTGCGTACTGCGTGATTCGAACGGTCGACTGTCGGTTCCGGGGAGGCGGGAATGCCTAATACGACGAATGTCAGCAACACCACGATTTCGCTCACCGATGGCAGCAGCCTGATCGTAACCGGTACCAATGACACGGTGCTGGTTAATTCGGGCTGGGTGCAGCTGAACACGCCGAGCGGCACGATCACGGTCAACGGGACGAACGACGTTCTGTCGATCGTCAGCGCGAACAGTTCGGGGGTGGTGAACGGCGACGGCGCCCGTGTCACGCTGAGTGCTGTCAGCGATACGGTGACGGTCAGCGGAAACAATGCCTCGGTCACACTAAGTAGCAACTTCGATAGTGCGACGGTGACCGGCAATGGTGCCGATGTGACGATCGCCGGAACCAGCGACCAGGTGACGTTGAGCGGGACCAGCGATACGCTCACGGTCAGCGGCAATTACAACACATTGAACACCTCGGCGGTGACGTCGGCGACGATCCTGGGAACCGGCAACTCGGTGACGCTGGGAGGCAATAGCGTTTATGTCTTGTTGAACGGCACCAACGACAACGTCACGCTCACGGGAACCAGCGACAGCGTAAACATCAGCGGTAACTACGTGACCGCGAATGTCAGTCGTGCGCACGGTTCGGTGGGGGCGGTCGTCGGCGGCTCGTTGACCATCGTCGGCGATAGCAACACGTTGAGCGATGGTAGCGACCGGCACGGACTGACGCTGAACGGGAACAGCAATACGCTGTATCTCAGCGGTAGCACCGACACGTTGTCGGTGACCGGCAACGGCAACAACGTAGTCATTTCCGGCTACATGGATAACGCGACGCTGAACGGTAACAACGAGACGCTCACGATCAACGGCAACGGCAATTTTGCCAACGTGACTCTGACCGGGGCCGGCGACACCGTCACCATTGGAGCAGTCGGAGACACGATCACCACGACGAGTGCGGCGAGCTTCACCTTCACCGGCTCGGGCAGCTCGGCGGTGATCAACGGCAGCGGCAACACGGTGTCGATTGGCAGCGGCTCGGTCACGCTGAACGGCAACAACGAGACGGTGAATGCATCGGGCGGCTCGGTAAGTGTTGCCGGAACCGGTGAGACGATCACGACGACCGGCACGGTGTTCGCGACGGTGAGCGGGACCGGAAGCTCGGCGACGGTGACGGGCAACGGAAATTACGTGACGGTGACCGGGGTCAGCGATCAGGTGACATTGGTCGGGACCAGTGACACGCTCACGGTCAACGGCAACTATAACACGCTGAACACATCGGCGGTGACGTCGGCGACGATCTCAGGCACCGGCAATACGGTGACGCTTGGTGGGACCGGCGACGTGGTCAGCCTGAGCGGCAACTACAACAAGGTGAACGTCAGCGGCGCGAGCTCGATCCTCGTCGGCAGTGTTAACGGCTATTTGGACATTGCCGGTAGCAACG
>NZ_AKIY01000239.1 GCF_000282615.1 Bradyrhizobium sp. YR681
GGCGCCAGCCGCTACCATGAAGTTGCGGCGCGAAATCCTGTGGCCCTTGCCCGACATCGTCAGTCCTCCCTGATGGTCTCGTTGCGGCGCCTTGGTCGGCGCACGTGTGCGTTGCCGCGCGCAGGCCTTGCTGCGCCGGGGTCGTCAAAATCGCTTTAGCTGGTGAAAGGGCCTTGTGTTCCTTCCCCCGGGGCGAACCGGCGCGCTGCGCCGTCCTGTTTCCTCTGTCGGCACCCGTCTGTCGCGGGTTGCCTTGAGCCTGAAGCCTAGATCGCTGGCCATGCACGACAATTGAATTATATTCGCCGTCACTTTAGCTGGCCTAAAAGGTTTCCTGATGCAGATACCGTTCCGCGCCATCATCGTCTTCCACGCGGTGGCGCGCGCAGGCAGCATTTCCCGTGCAGCGGATGAATTGCGGGTGACGCCATCGGCCGTCAGCCAGCAGATCCAGGCGCTGGAGCTGCATCTCGGCACGGCGCTGACCTCGCGGGTCGGGCGCAACATCACGCTGACCGAGGCCGGTGAGCGCTATTTCGAGATGATCAGCCGCGAGATCGAGCACGTCACCGACGTGACGCAGCATGTCCGCGGTATCCGCTCCGCCACCACGCTGACCGTGCGGGCCGCGCCCAGCGTATCGAGCAAATGGCTGCTGCCGCGGCTTGCGAGCTTCGTCGATGCCAATCCCGACATCGAATTGCGGCTCGACGGCACCAATGAGCCGACCGATTTTCGGAAAGAGAATGTCGATCTGGAGATCCGCCACGGCGAGGGCGGCTGGGCCGGCCTGTTCGTCGAAAGCCTCGGCAAGGAGCGATTCTTTCCGCTGTGTGCGCCGTCGTCCTTTGCGGCGGGCAGCCTTGCAGCTCAGGACCTGCCCAAGCACCGGCTGATCCATTCGGTGAAATCGCAGATGCAATGGCCGCGCTGGTTCACGGAGGCCGGCATCGAGCCTGCGGAACGCTGGAAGCGCGTGCTGTTCGACCGCAGCCACATGGCGATCGATGCTGCCGTCGATGGCCTCGGCATCGGGCTGGAAAGCGAGCTGCTGGCCTGGCGCGAACTGCGCGACGGCCGCCTGGTTTGCCCCGTGAAGGACCCGCCGGAGGTCGTGCTCACCACGCAGTGGATCGTCTGCCCGCACGGCCATCTGCGCCACCGCAAGACCCGTACCTTCCTCGACTGGTTGCGCGGGGAGCGAGACGCCTGGAGCGCACGCGCATGATCCGGAAAAGTGTGAAGCGGTTTTCCGAGAAAGATCATGCGCAAACCATGAGCCAGAGCGCGCCGATTGTTTAGCGCGCCTACATCGTCGCGGCAGATAATCTGAATTGCCCTCGGATTCGCCGCTGCCTAACGTTCCCGGACAAGGCGAGCGCGGCCGGACTTCACGGTTGCAACAACGCCGTCACCCGAGGAACGCTTAAGGAAATCCAGATGAATCTCCATCGCATGCTGCTGGAGCGCAAGGCGGCCGGCAAGCCTGTTACCATCGGCCTGATCGGAGCCGGAAAATTCGGCCTGATGTTCCTGTCGCAGGTGCGCCAGACCGACGGCATGCATCTGGTCGGCGTGGCCGACCTGAACACCGCGCGCGCCCGGGCGCAGCTCAAGCTGGGTTGCTGGCCCGAAGAGCAATACGCCGCAACGTCCATCGACGACGCGCTCAAGCACGGCCGCACTGTCGTCACCGACAATGCCGACGCGCTGATCACCCATCCCGCCATCGAGGTGATCATCGAGGCGACCGGAGATCCCGGCGCCGGCATCCGCTTCGCGATGAAGGCGATCGAGAACGGCAAGCACATCGTGATGGTCAATGTCGAGGCGGATGCGGTCGCAGGTCCGATCCTGGCGCGCAAGGCCAAGCAGGCCGGGGTCGTCTATTCACTCGCCTGGGGCGACCAGCCGGCGCTGATCGCCGATCACGTCGACTGGGCGCGCGCGGCCGGCTTCAGGGTTGTCGCCGCCGGCAAAGGGACGCGCTACCACCCGACCTACCACCAGTCGACGCCGGATACGGTCTGGGACATCCTCGACAAATACATGAAGATCAAGGATCGCAACTCGATCAACCCGAAGATGTTCAACTCCTTCGTCGACGGCACCAAGTCGGGCATCGAGATGACGGCGGTGTGCAACGCGACCGGTCTGCATGCGCAGAGCGAGGGCCTGTCGTTCCCGCCGGCGACGCGGTTCGAGCACGCCGAAATCTGCAAGCCGAAATCCGACGGTGGCATGCTGGAGAAGTCGGGGGTCACCGAGGTCACGTCCTCGGTCTATCGTGACGGCACCGACGTCCCGCAGAGCCTCGTGATGGGCACCTATGTCGTGTTCGAGACCGACAGCGCCTATTCCGAGGAGTGCTTCCGCGAATACAGCATGCTGCCGGACAAGACCGGCAAATACGCCTCGCTGTACCGGCCGATCCACATGATCGGGCTCGAGCTCGGCATCTCCGTCGCTTCCGCGGCGCTGCGCAAGGAGCCGACCGGTGCGCCAATCGCGTTCAATTCGGACGTCGTCGCGACCGCCAAGCGCAAGCTGAAGGCCGGCGAGATGCTCGACGGTGAGGGCGGCTTCTGCGTTTGGGGCAAGCAGACCCCGGCAGACGCGTCGCTGAAGCAGGGCTACCTGCCGCTCGGCCTCGCCCACCAAGTCAAGCTCAAGACCGATATCGAGCAGGGCCAGCGCCTGAAATGGGAGGACGTGGAGTACGATCCCGATAATCTCGCCGTGCGGGTGCGCCGCGAGATGGAAGCGGCCTTCCGACAACCAAACATCGCGGCTTGAAGGGCGCATCCAAGCGGAGGCAACCGGGATTACCGGCGGACGCCGAGCAATAGCGTTTTACGCTAGCGCCACTTCAGCCGCTCCGCCGGCACCGTCATGGCCGCAACGCCGGCCATGACCAGCACCAGGCCCAGCGCGAGGTTCGACGGCACGCTCTCGCCGAGCAGCAGCACGGAGAGGCCGACGCCGATCGGGATGCGCAGGTAACCTTGCGCGTTCGTCGTCAGCGTGCCGAGCCGGCCGAGGCAGACGTAGAACAGCATCAATCCCAGCGCGCTGGAGACGATGCCCATGACGACGGTGGCGACGATGGCCGTCGGCGTCGGGTGCAGCGTCCAGGGCTGGTCGATGATCAGGGACGGCGGCAGCAGGATGAGGCCGCCGAACAGCAGCGAGCCGGCCGCCACCACCATGGGATCGTACCCGGAGAGCCTGAGGCCGAAGATCGTCGCGCAGGCAAAGGAGATGGTGGCGAGCAGGATCGCGATCTCGGCGATGATCTGGCCGCCGAAGCCGTGGAGAGCATCGAGCCCGACGATGACAACGGTACCGGCGAGTCCCAAAATCGCGCCGGCAAGCTTCAACAGCGTCGCCGGCTCGTGCCGGGTGATCAGCGAGGTGATCAGGAAGGCGAAGATCGGCGTCGTCGAGGCCAGCACCACCGTGTTCGACGCCGGCACATATTGCTGCGACCAGGTGATGACCAGGAACGGGAAGGTCGAGTTGATCAGTTGCTGGGTCGCGAACAGCTTCCAGGCCTTCAAATCGGTCGGGAGCTTGATGCCGCGCATCGAGAGAATCGCAAACAGGAAGGCGGCTGCGATCAGCGAGCGGGCCGAGATGAAGGTGATCGGCGGGATCGTGTCCAGCGCGAGCTTGGCCAGCGGATAGGTCGAGCTCCAGCAGCAGGCGAGCGCGAACAGCAGCGCATAGTCGCGCCAGCTGCGTGCGCCGGTGGCGGGCATGGATGGCAACGGCGATGCGACCGAGGTCGCATTGCGACCCGTTCCCGATGTGCTCTGCGGCACCTTGTTCTGCTCCCCGGCGCGAACGCGGCTCAGCCGACTGTGGGCGAGGGGACAGGAAAAGGGAAGGCGCCGAGCTATGCGTCTGGCTGAGGGAGCGGCTTCCGCTTCACCCGCTTGATCGTGCCGGAGAAGGTGAACAGAAGGCGCTCGCCGGCGGCCATCTGCCCGCGCAGGAAGATCAGCGAACCGCCGGCGCGGGTGACCTCGCCGGTGCATTCGATCAGCTCGCCCTCGTGGCCTGCATCCAGGAACTCGCAGCCGAAATTGACCGTCACGCCGCGGCCCTGCAGCGCGTGGCGGCCGAGCGCGAACAGGCTGTAATCGGCGAAGGCCATGAAGCAGCCGCCATGGACGTTCCCGGAGCCGTTCAGATGCTTCTTTTCGACCCGGAAGGCGCAGCGGACGCTGCCATCGGCCTCCAGGCGGTGCCAGAAGGGGCCGATATGGTTCTCAAAACTGTCGCGGATCCAGGTCTGCCAGCCCGCAAATTCGCCCTCGGTCGCGACATGCAGCTCGGGGCGGGGGGACGGGGCGGTTTTGGTCAATTCGTGCAAGGAAATGGGCCTTCAATTGCGGGTCTTTAGCCCTTAAATCCGATCCGTCGGCGCGGTGCAATTCCCGTTCCCGCCGCCGGCCAGCCGCAAAACGTGGGACAGCGGGAAAATGCGCCATAAAGGGCTTTTCCAAGCCCCCCGATGTTCCTAAGAACGGCCAACCGCCGCCGAAAGCCCCGAATCCATGAAGAACGAACCCAAGATCACCCCCGAACTGGTTGCCGCCCACGGGCTCAAGCCCGACGAATATGAGCGCATCCTGAAGCTGATCGGGCGGGAGCCGACCTTCACCGAGCTCGGCATCTTCTCGGCGATGTGGAACGAGCACTGCTCGTACAAATCTTCACGCATCCATCTGAAGGGCCTGCCGACCAAGGCGCCCTGGGTGATCCAGGGCCCGGGCGAGAATGCCGGCGTGATCGACATCGGCGACGGCCAGGCGGTGGTCTTCAAGATGGAGAGCCACAACCATCCGAGCTATATCGAGCCCTACCAGGGCGCGACGACCGGCGTCGGCGGCATTTTGCGCGACGTCTTCACCATGGGCGCGCGGCCGATCGCCTGCCTCAATGCGCTGAGCTTCGGCGCGCCCGAGCATGCCAAGACCCGGCATCTCGTCTCCGGCGTCGTCGCCGGCGTCGGCGGCTACGGCAATTCCTTCGGCGTCCCGACGGTCGGCGGCCAGGTCCGCTTCCACACCCGCTATGACGGCAACATCCTCGTCAACGCGATGGCGGTGGGTCTCGCCGAGACCGACAAGATCTTCTATGCGGCCGCCTCCGGCGTGAACATGCCGATCGTCTATCTGGGCTCCAAGACCGGTCGCGATGGTATTCATGGTGCCTCGATGGCCTCGGCCGAGTTCGACGACAAGTCCGAGGAGAAGCGCCCGACCGTGCAAGTCGGCGATCCCTTCGCCGAGAAGCTGCTGCTGGAAGCCTGCCTCGAGATCATGGAAGCCGATTGCGTCATCGCGATCCAGGACATGGGCGCGGCGGGGCTGACCTGTTCGGCGGTCGAGATGGGCGCCAAGGGCGACCTCGGCGTCGATCTCGACCTCGACGCGGTGCCGACCCGCGAGACCGGCATGAGCGCCTACGAGATGATGCTCTCGGAGAGCCAGGAGCGCATGCTCATGGTGCTCAAGCCCGAGAAGGAAAAGGAAGCCGAGGCGATCTTCAAGAAGTGGGGCCTCGACTTCGCGGTGGTCGGCTACACCACGCCCAGCAAGCGCTTCGTGGTCAAGCATGGCGGCGACGTCATGGCCGACCTGCCGATCAAGGAGCTTGGTGATGAGGCGCCGCTCTATGACCGTCCGCATGTCCCCTCCGCGGCGCTGCCGGTCGTGCATGCGCGCGAGGTGCCGGCGCCGATGGGCGTAGGTGCCGCGCTCGAAAAGCTGATCGGCACGCCCGACATGTGCAGCAAGCGCTGGGTCTGGGAGCAGTACGACCACGTCATCCTCGGCAACACCATGCAGCGTCCCGGCGGGGACGCCGCCGTGGTGCGCGTGCAGGACGGGCCGAAGGGCCTGGCGCTGACCGTCGACGTCACGCCGCGCTATTGCGAGGCCGATCCTTATCAAGGCGGCATGCAGGCGGTGGCGGAAGCCTGGCGCAACATCACGGCCGTGGGCGGCAAGCCGCTCGCGATCACCGACAATCTCAATTTCGGCAATCCTGAGCGGCCCGAGATCATGGGCCAGTTCGTCGGCTGCCTGAAGGGCATCTCGGAAGCCTGCCGCACGCTCGACTTCCCGGTCGTCTCCGGCAACGTCTCGCTCTACAACGAGACCAACGGCCGCGCGATCCTGCCGACGCCCTCGATCGGCGGCGTCGGCCTGCTCGACGATTTCACCAAGTCGGCCTCGCTCGCCTTCAAGGCGGAGGGTGAGGCGATCCTGCTGATCGGCGAAACCCATGGCTGGCTCGGCCAGTCGGTGTACCTGCGCGACATCTGCGGCCGCGAGGAGGGCGCTCCGCCGCCGGTCGATCTCGCTGCCGAGAAGCGCAACGGCGATTGCGTGCGCGGCATGATCCATGCGGGCACCGCGACCGCGGTACACGATCTTTCCGACGGTGGCCTTCTGATCGCGCTCGCCGAGATGGCGATCGCGAGCGGCATCGGTGCAAAGCTGCTGGCGGCGCCGACGGCTCTTGTCTCGCAGGCCTATTGGTTCGGCGAGGACCAGGCGCGCTATCTCGTCACCGTGCCGGAGGCAGAGGCAGGTCTCGTGCTCGCCAAGATGCGCGGCTGCGAGGTGCCCTGCGTGCGGATCGGCACCACCGGTGGTGATGCGATCGCGATTGCCGGCGAAGCGCCTGTCACGATCGACGCGCTGCGCAAGTCGTTCGAGCGCTGGCTGCCGGAATATATGGGCGGGAAGGCGGCCTGAGGGGCTGCTCCGGCCTCGGACCCGTAGCCCGGATGGAGCGCAGCGCAATCCGGGATCGTGACGAACGGCGAGAAACCCCGGATTACGCTGCGCTCCATCCGGGCTACAACTTCTCAAATCTCACAACACGTGTGACGCGCCCGGAATCTTCCGCAGCGCCGCCGTCAGTCCCCAGCTCAACATCACCGTGAGCACGAAGCCGATCGCGGCTTTCGCGACCGCGTGCCATTCGAGGTCATACAGCGCGTACTGGATCCACAGCGCGATCGGGTAGTGCACCAGGAACATGCCGTAGGCATCCGCCTGCATGCGGTCGAGCAGGTTCGGGCCCGGCGACTTCTGGTGCAGGAAGAAGGCGAGGATCGCGAGCAGGATCGAGGCCGAGAACAACACGAAGAACGTGCCGTAGATCGCCTGGTACCAGTGCGGCTGCGGATCGGGATTGCCCAGGATTTCGCGCTTGATGTAGATCATGACCCACATCAGGCAATAGGGGATCAGCGTGACGATCACCCACGTCCAGCGGCTTTTCGGCAGTTGGCCGTCGGCGCTGAGGATGCCGCGATCGAAATTCGCGGCGCCAACGCTGACGCCGATGAAGAAATAGGCGAAGTAGAGCAGGATGCGGCTCGCCTGCACCGAGAACGGCCCGAACTCGAACCATCTGCTGCCGCCGAAATAGAGCAGCGCCGGCACATAGACGATGATGCTGACGGCGGCGAGCAGCAGCCAGAACACTGCCGGCTGCTCAAATCCGCGCAACGAGACGCGATTGCCGGGATCGACGAGGTGCGCCGAGACCCGATAGAGCAGGCTCGCGGTGAGGTCGAAGGCCAGCAGCACCCATACGAACCAGATCGGGCCGCTCGGCCATGGACCTGATGTAATCGTCTTCCACCAGAACGCAGCAAAAGTCAGCTCCGGATCGGCCCGTAACGCTATCGCGTAATAGGCGAGCGGGATGACGGTGAAGGCCGCGATCGCGAATGGCAGCCCCAGCCGCAGCAGGCGGTCGCGCAGGAAGACCTGCGGTGCCTTGCGCGCGATGCCCGGCCAGGTGAACAGGCCCGACAGGAAGAAGAACATCGCCATGAAGAAGCTGTCGGTGGCGAGCACGACGACGTCGAAGCCGATCCAGGAAGCCGGGTCGGTGTGACCGAAATGGGTATAGGGAATGACGGCGTGATGCAGCAGCACCACCAGTGTCAGGAAGGTGCGGGCGCGGTCCAGCGACAGATTGCGCGCCTTGGCCTTCGGCGCGGCGTGCGCCTCTGCGCCGATCGCCGCAGTATGTGACATCGTGATCATGGTCGCCCCGGTTACGCTTCCGTCCCTTGCCGGACTCTGCCGCCGGGAACCGGATTCAGCAAGGGCAGTTTGTGCCGCGACAGCCTTCGGTCGTGCGATCAGGAACCAGTTCCGCGTCCCGAAGTTAGGGTCCACGTACAGGGTGAGGGCCGTACAGTTGCGGTCTCAAGTCGGAGTTGGCGATGACGATCCTGAAATGGGCGCTGATATTTTTACTGATCTCGATCGTGGCCGGCGTGCTCGGCTTCACCGGCATCTCGGCCGCCTCCGCCGACATCGCACGCTTCCTGTTCTACGTCTTCGTCGTGATCTTCCTGGTGCTGCTGGTGCTCGGGCTGACGATCTTCAGGGCGTAGCGGTCCGCAGGACCGAACCCGGAATCTGGCGATTCCGGGTTCGACGCTTCGCATCGCCCCGGAATGAGCGCATCCAAAACTACCCCACTTCCTCGATCTTCACCTTGTCCGGATAGAAGGCGAGATGGCCGGAAATCTCCGTCATCGCGGGGAAAGGCGTCTCGTAGGTCCAGATCGCGTTGTCCAGCGTCTTGCCGTCGGCCTTGACGCTGTAATAGCTCGCATCGCCCTTGTAGGGGCAATGGGTGACGCGGTCGGTGCGCTCCAGCAGCGCCATGTTGGCGTCCTCCCGCGGCACATACTGCACCGCCGGATATTTGGCTTCCTTCAAGGTCAGCGCCTTGCTGGTCTCGGCGATCACGATGTCGCCGGCCGTGACCCGGACGCGCTTCGGGTTCTGGGTGATGGTGATGGGGTGGTCCGGCCCTGGAAGCTTCATGATTTCACGCCTTTTCGTTCATTCTACCGCGCGCGGCACTTTGTCGTGCCTTTATCCCGATGGGATCAGGGATATAGTACCGGAAGGCGTGACGTAGAAGGCCGTTCACGCTAAGTTTGACCTTGCCGGCAAGTTTGGCTTTGCAGATCCGGGCCCCGGCATAGCGATTCGACGACGAGGCTGATCTGAGCCGAGATTAGGAGCTAGACCCGAATGCCCATGGACGCCCACGATATCGAGGCGATGATCAAGGCAGCGATCCCCGATGCCGAGGTGACGATCCGTGACCTCGCCGGCGACGGTGACCACTACGCCGCGACCGTGATCTCGGAATCCTTCCGCGGCAAGTCCCGCGTCCAGCAGCACCAGATCGTCTATCAGTCCCTGCAAGGCCAGATGGGCGGCGTGCTGCATGCGCTGGCGCTGCAAACCGGCGTACCCGGCACCTGACCTGATCATCGCGACGGGGGCACGATGATGGCTGCGGACAATCCGCGCGGCGCGATGTTTCGCGTCATCCGGCCGAACCAGCACAGCCGTGTCACCAATGTCGAGCTGTTCTTCGACCTCGTCTTCGTCTTTGCCGTCACGCAGGTCTCGCACACCCTGCTGCATCATTTCACGCCGCTCGGCGCGGTGCATGTCGCAGTGCTGTTTCTCGCGGTGTGGTGGGTGTGGGTCTATACCGCCTGGGTCACCAACTGGCTCGACCCCGAGCTGACGCCGGTTCGCATCCTGATTTTCCTGATGATGCTGGGCGGCCTCGTGCTGTCGACGACGATCCCGACCGCGTTCGAGGGGCGAGGCCTCTGGTTCGCGCTCGCCTACGCGACGATGCAGGTGGGGCGTACGGCCTTCTGGTTGCTTGCCACCCCTGCGCACCGAACTCTGGTGCGTCACAATGCGATCCGCATCCTGGTTTGGCTGTGCGGTTCTGCGATCTTCTGGATCCTCGGCGGCTTCGCGCATGAGGAGGCGCGGCTATGGTTCTGGATTGCGGCGCTGACGATCGAATATGTCGGGCCGTCGGCCCGCTTCTGGGTGCCGGGGCTGAGCTTCTCGTCGGTCGAGGCCTGGGCCGTCGAGGGCGGCCACATGGCCGAGCGCTGTTCTCTGTTCGTCATCATCGCGCTCGGTGAGGCCGTCGTCGTCAACGGCGCGACGTTTGCCGAGCTGGACTGGACCGCGGATAATATTCTCGCCTTCGTCTCTGCGCTGGTCGGCGCCATTGCGATGTGGTGGATCTATTTCCACAAGGGCGCGGAAGCCGGCTCGGAGCGGATATCAAAGTCCGCAGAATCCGGCCGGCTGGCGCGGCTCGCCTACACCTATCTGCACATGCCGATCGTCGCCGGCATCATCCTGACCGCGGTGTCGGACGAACTGGTGCTGAAGCATCCGACCGGCCATTCCGATCTCAGGACCATCGTCAGCACGATCGGCGGACCGCTGGTGTTCCTGGTCGGCACCATCCTGTTCAAGCACGCGATTCGCGGCTTCCTCCAGCTCTCGCACGGCATCGGCATCATCCTGCTGCTGGTGCTGTGGTGGTTCGCCGCCGCTCTTTCGCCACTCTGGCTGTCGGTTGCGACGACCGTGATCATGATCGTCGTGGCAGTGTGGGAGTCGGTCTCGCTGGGGCCGAAGGTGGAGGAGCACGAGAGCGCGTCTGGCGGGGGCGCTTGAGCAAGCGCCTCGTCCTTCGAGACCGCTCCGCGGTCTCCTCAGGATGAGGCTAATTGGCTGTCGTGCCCGTTAAAACTTCGCCGCGCACTCCGTCCTCATCCTGAGGAGCCCGCCTAAGGCGGGCGTCTCGAAGGATGCGCGCCGCAGGGAAACCCGTCTCGGATGCGCTGGAGCGTTTACTCCGCCACCTCCAGCGCGTGCACCGAAAACATCTTCGCCGCGTCCGTCCAGCTCTCGCGCACATTCCAGCCCGCGCCCTGGGCCAGCGCTGCAAAACGCTCGATGCTGTATTTGTAGCTGTTCTCGGTGTGGATGCTTTCGCCTGCCCGGAACGAGAAGCTGGTGCCGAGCAGGCGCACGGTCTGGCTCTTCTTGCTGATCAGGTGCATCTCGATGCGGTGCCGCTCGCGATTGTAGATCGCGCGATGGGTGAAGGCGGAGAGGTCGAAATTGCCGCCGAGCTCGCGGTTGATCCGCACCAGCACATTGAGGTTGAAGCGCGCAGTGACGCCGGCGGCATCGTTGTAGGCGTCATAAAGGACACGCTCGTCCTTCTCGAGGTCGGCGCCGATGATCATCTGCGCGCCCTTGCCCAGAATTTGGCGCGCGCTCTTCAGGAAGGCCTGCGCTTCATGCGGCTCGAAATTGCCGATGGTCGAGCCCGGGAAGAAGCCGACCTTGGGCATCGATGCCACCGCTTTTGGCAGCTCGAACGGCGTGGTGAAGTCGGCCGCGACCGGATAGATGCCGAGCGAGGGGAAATCCCGCTTCAAGCCGTTCGCCTGTGCCTTCAGGAAGTCGCCGGAGATGTCGACCGGGACGTAGGCTGCGAACTTGCACTGGTTGAGCAGCAGGCGGACCTTCGTGGTCGCGCCGGCGCCGAATTCGACCAGGGCTGCATGCTCCGGAATGATTTTTGCGATCTCGCTGCCGCGTTCCTTCAGGATCGATAGCTCGGTGCGGGTCGGATAATATTCCGGCAGGCGCGTGATGGCCTCGAACAGCTCCGATCCGGTCGCGTCGTAGAAATATTTCGGCGACAGTTTTTTCGGCTGCTGCGAGAGATCCTCGATGGCCTCGCGGGCGAAGGCGGTGGTCTGCTCGTCGGGAAGATGGGCTTCGGCCAAAGCGCTGGCGTGCACATTCATGATACTCTCCTGAACGCGCTGTCCGGCGCGCATTTTGTCGTCGGATGAAAACTAGACGTAATCGGCGAGCCGCAGTCCGGTGAACTGCCAGCGATGGTGCGGATAGAAGAAGTTGCGATAGGTGATACGGCTGTGACCCTCAGGAGTTGCAAGCGAGGAGCCGCGCAGCACCAGCTGGTTGACCATGAACTTGCCGTTGTACTCGCCGAGCGCGCCGTCCACGGCCCGATAGCCGGGGTAGGGCGAATATGACGACCGCGTCCACTGCCAGACGAGGCCAAAGGCATCGTTGAGCTGGCCCGCGCGCGCGGCGACCTCCCATTCCATCTCGGTCGGCAGATGCTTTCCGGCCCAGCGCGCGAAGGCGTCGGCCTCGTAATAGCTGACGTGGCAGACCGGCGCGTCGGGGTCGACCGGCTTCACGCCACCGAGCGTCATCACATGCCATTGGCCATCGATCTCGCGCCAATGGCCCGGCGCCTGCCAGTCGTCCTTGCTGGCCGCGGCAAAGCCATCCATCAGCCACAGCGTTGCGGCTCCGTAGCCGCCTTCGCGCATGAAGGCCAGCCATTCGCCATTGGTGACGAGATTGCGGGCGATCCTGACCGGCCCGACGAGCGCACGGTGCGCGGGCTTCTCATTGTCGAAATGAAAGCTGTCGTCGACATGGCCGACGGTGTGGATGCCTTCGTTGAGCACCAGCCACTCGTCGCCGGTACGCGTCGCGGACGGAAAGCGCCAGTCCGGATCGTAGCCCGGATAGACCGGGTTCTGCGCGAAGGCATGCAGAATGTCGGTGAACATCAATTCCTGATGCTGCTGCTCGTGATTGAGCCCGACCTCGACCAGTGGCGCCAGGGCCCGCAGCTTGTCCTCGCCGGCCTCGCGGAAGAATTTGACGACCGCCGCATCGACATGGCTGCGATAGGCCCCGACCTCGGTGGCGCTGGGGCGGGTGATGTCGCCGCGATGATTACGGGCATGCCGCGGGCCGGCGCTGACGTAATAGGAATTGAACAGGAACGCGAAATCGGGATGGAAGGGGCGGTAGCCGGGGGCATGCTCGCCGAGCAGAAACTGCTCCCAGAACCAGGTGGTGTGCGCCCGGTGCCATTTCGCCGGGCTAGCGTCCGGCATGGACTGGATCTGCTGGTCCTCGGGCGAGAGCGGGGCGGCCCGGTGCTCGGTCTCGTTGCGGACGGCGAGGAAGGCATCCTCAAGCCGCCGGGCAAGGTTGCCCGGCGCGGAGGACGGTGACGAAAGCGGCGGACTGGCCATAGCGGAGGCTTGTTTCGTCACGTTTTTCTCCAGACAGGACAAGAGAACGTTGTTGGCGTTGCCCGGTTCCAAAACCGGGGTTTGTCCTAGATAGGGGCTCCGTTACGGTATGAAAGTCCTCCCCGGCGATGATATTCGTGCCATCATGTAATGGGGCTGCCGGGACCGGCCGCTCCGGGGCTGTTCGCCGCCATTTTACTTTGGATGCACAACGGTTTGGGCTACATATATAGGCAGGTATCGGGTTAAATCGGCTGAGCCAGCCCGAAGGGATTGTTGAGGGCTCCGCCCCAGAAGGACACTGATATGAGCATCGCGGAATTCATCGCCAACGAAGTGAAGTCGAACGACGTGGTCCTGTTCATGAAGGGTACGCCGCAGTTTCCGCAGTGCGGTTTCTCCGGTCAGGTCGTTCAGATCCTCGACCACATCGGCGTTGGCTATAAGGGCCTCAACGTTCTTGAATCCGCCGAGCTGCGCAACGGCATCAAGGAATTCTCGAACTGGCCGACCATCCCCCAGCTCTATGTGAAGGGTGAGTTCATCGGCGGCTGCGACATCGTCCGCGAGATGTTCCAGGCCGGCGAACTGCAGCAGCTCTTCTCCGAGAAGGGCGTCGCTGTCGCGGCCTGATAGGTGACCCGGCTGGCGCGCCGCATCGGCGGCGCCGAGCTCGAGGTCATCGTTGCCGACATCACCGCGCTGAGCGTTGACGCCATCGTCAACGCGGCCAATACGTCGCTCCTTGGCGGGGGCGGCGTTGATGGTGCCATCCATCGGGCCGCCGGGCCGATCTCGTCGCCGAATGCCGGATGCTCCACGGCTGCAAGACCGGCGATGCCAAGATCACCAAAGGTTATCGGCTCAAGGCCGCACATGTGATCCACACCGTCGGGCCGGTGTGGAAAGCCGGCACGCTCGGCGAGGACGATCTGCTTGCCTCCTGCTATCGCCGTTCGATGGAGCTGTGCGGGAAGCACAAGCTGACCTCGGTGGCATTTCCCGCGATTTCGACCGGCATCTATCGCTTTCCTGCCGACCGGGCGGCCGATATCGCCGTGCGCACGATCGTCGAAACGCTGCCCGCAGCGCCGTCCGTTAGCCGTGTCGTGTTCTGCTGCTTCTCCGAGCCGAGCGCCAAACTCCATGCCGAGGCGCTTGCGCGACACAGCGGCCCTTGTGCCCGATAACGCCGTCGGTACACTCCGCCCGCCATGTTCTGGGGAGGGGATATGATCTTATATTCTGGACTGCGTTCATTTGTTTGCGGCGCGCTGGTCTCGCTCAGTGCGATCTCGCTCGCGTGCGCGGAGGGCACTTACGAGATTCCAGCCGGCGCGCATTTCAATCAGGACAAGCTTGCCAGGATCAGCGAGTTCTTCAAGAACGAGGTCGCGACCGGCAAGATCGCCGGCGCGACCGTGTTGATCAAGCAGCATGGCAAGCCGGTCTTCCGCGAAGCTTTCGGCGTGCAGGACGTGGTCAGCAAGGCGCCGATCACCGACAAGACGATCTTCCGCCTGTTCTCGATGAGCAAGGCGATCGCGTCCGTCGTCGCGGTGCAGTTGATCGAGGACGGCAAGATCAAGCTCGACGATCCCGTCTCGAAATACATTCCGTCCTTCGCCAATGTGAAGGTCGGCGTCGAGAAGAAGGCCGATGACGGCACCAAGTCGCTCGAGCTCGTGCCGCCCACGCGGCCGATGACGGTGCTCGACCTGATGCGCCATACCTCCGGCGTCACCTATGGCTTCTACGGCGACAGCCTGGTGCGGAAGGCCTATCGCGACGCCAACATCTACGCCGGCGATTTCGACCTCGCCGAGTTCGCCGAGCGCATCGCCAAGCTGCCGCTGCACAACCAGCCGGGCGCGCTCTGGCAATACGGCCATTCCACCGACATCCTGGCGCGGGTGATGGAGATCGCAGCCGGCAAGCCGTTGATCGATATCGAACGGGAGAAGTTGCTCGGTCCGCTCGGCATGGTCGACACCGGCTTCTTCGTCACCGACCCGGAGAAACAGAAGCTGCTGGCGCAGCCGGTGCCGAATGACGCGGATTTCCGCGTCGGCCGGATCAACGATCCGACGGTCGTCAAGAAGATCCAGTTCGCCAGCGGCGGCATGGTCACGACCATGGCTGACTATGAGCGCTTTGCGCAGATGCTGCTCAACGGCGGTTCTCTCGACGGCAAGACCATTCTCAAGCCCGAGACCTTCAAGCTGATGACGACCGACCAGATCGGCCCGACGTCCGGCGTCGATCGCGACTATTTCTACTTCCCCGGTGACGGTTTCGGCTTCGGTCTCGGCCTTGCCGTCCGCACCGACCCCGGCAATGCAAAACCGCCGCCGCCCGGCGATCTCGGGGAATTGAAGTGGGACGGGGCTTCCGGCTGCTATTTCGTCATCGACCCCAAGCAGGACATGTTCTTCGTCCTGCTCGAACAGACACCGACCGAGCGCCAGCGCGTGCAGCGGACATTGAAGCAGTTGGTCTATGAAGCCATGGAGAATTGACATGAGCGGGCGCCGCGCGCTGTTCGCGGCGCTCGTCCTTCTGTTCGGCGCCATTGGCGCGAAGGCGGGCTCCGAGGAGCGCGGTGCCCGCAATTTCACGCCCGAGGGGCTGGCGAGAGTCTCCGACTATATCCGGAACGAGGTCGCGACCGGGAAGATCCCGGGGGCCATTCTGCTGCTGCAGCAGCATGGCAAGCCGGTCTATTACGAGAATTTCGGCGTCCGTGATGTCGCGACGGAGATATCGATGAGCGCGGATACGATCTTCCGCCTCTATTCGATGTCGAAGCCGATCACGTCGGTGATGGCGATGATGCTGGTCGAGGAGGGTAAGCTCTCGCTCGACGATCCCGTCGCAAAATACATTCCGGCCTTTGGCGGGATGAAGGTCGGCGTCGAGAAGAAGGCCGAGGACGGCAAGGTTTCGCTGGAGCTCGAGCCGCTCAACCGCCCGGTCACGATCAAGGACTTGATGCGCCACACCGCGGGGCTGCCGTACGGTTATTACGGCGGGGAGTTGGTGAACAAGCTTTATGCCGATGCAGGTCTCTTCAACAACGGAGACTCGACCAATGCCGAGTTCGTCGCAAAGATCACCGCGCTGCCGCTCGCCGAACAGCCCGGCACGAAATGGGATTACGGCCACGCCACCGACGTGCTCGGCCGCGTCGTTGAATTGATCTCGGGAAAAACGCTGCTCCAGTTCGAGAAGGAGCGGCTGCTGGTTCCACTCGGCATGACCGAGACGGCGTTCTTCGTCGCCGATCCCGCCAAATTCCCGCGCATTGCCGAGCCGATGCCTGGAGATCGCAACATCAATCCGACGACGGAGGTTCGCGATATCAGGCGGCCCGTGAGATGGGAATCCGGTGGCGGGGGCCTCGTCGGCACGGTCGGCGACTACGCCCGTTTCACGCAGATGCTGCTCAACGGCGGCAGCTATGAGGGGCGCCGCTATCTCAAGCCCGAAACCATCGCGCAGATGGCGTCGGATCATATCGGGCCCGAGACGAAGATCGCGCGCGACCAGAACTATTATCCGGGCGGCAGTTCCGGCTTTGGTCTCGGCTTCGCCGTGCGCACGTCGGTACCGTCAGGGACATCATGGCCGCTTGGCGAATATCGCTGGGACGGCGTCGGCGGCACCTTCTTCTTCATCGATCCCGAGGACGATCTGTTCGGGATATTCATGGTGCAGACGCCGTCGCAACGCGGCCGGATTCAGCTGGCGCTGAAGACGCTGATCTATCAGGCAATGGGGCGGTGAGTCTGGTCTGCTCGTAGCCCGGATGGAGCGCAGCGCAATCCGGGACTTTCTAACCCAGCCCGAGAGATCCCGGATTACGCTGCGCTCCATCCGGGCTACGGGGCTGAATCCTACGCCCCGCGCACGATCTCTCTGATGTAGCCGATCGTCTCCTCGACCTGGGCCGCATTGACGTCGAGATGGGTGCAGGCGCGGATGCGGCCGTCCATCATGGCGAGCGTCACGCCGCGCTGGCGCAGCGCCGCGACCATCTTGTCGCCGGCAATGCCGGCACCGTCGGGCTTGAAGAACACCAGATTGGTCTCGGGCTCCTGCACCTCGACGCCCGCGATCTGCGACAGCCCGCGGGCGAGGGCGCGCGCATTGGCGTGGTCGTCGGCGAGGCGGTCGACGTGATGGTCGAGCGCGTAGATGCAGGCGGCCGCGCAGACGCCGGCCTGCCGCATCGAGCCGCCGAGACGCTGCTTCCACTGCCAGACGGCGTCGATGAAGGCGCGCGAGCCCGCAAGTACGCCGCCGATCGGCGCGCCCAGGCCCTTGGAGAAATCGATCCAGGCCGAATCCCAGCCCGCCGTCATGTCGCGCGGGGAGATGCCGCTCGCGACGGTGGCGTTGAGCAGGCGCGCGCCGTCCATGTGGGTGACGAGGCCGTGCTGCCTGGCGATCGCGACGATCTCGTCGAGGGCTGCCTTCTTCCAGATCGTGCCGCCGCCGATATTGGCGGTCTGCTCGACACTGACGACCGTCTGCGGCGGCTGGTAGCGCGTGCGCGGATGCAGCGCCTTGCGGAACGTCTCCGGCGTGAACTGGCCGTCGGGGCCCTTGAGCTGCGTGACCTGGAAGCCGCCGATCGCGGCATGCGCGCCGCCTTCGCGGGCGATGATATGCGCGGTCTCATGCGCCAGAATCTCGTCGCCGGGCCGGCAATGCACCAGCGTCGCAGTGACGTTGCACATCGTGCCCGAGGGCATATAGACCGCGGCTTCCTTGCCGAGCAGATCGGCCACGCGCTCGCACAGCGCATTCACGGTCGGATCGTCGCCGACCTGCTCGTCGCCGACTTCGGCACGCGCCATCGCCTCGCGCATCGCAGCCGTCGGCTTGGTCTGCGTGTCCGACAACAGGTTGATGCGCACCGGCGGCGCCTTGGGATCGATCTTGGGAGGCGTGTACAGCATGGCTGATCTCGTCATCTGGTCGAACAATTGCGACGTATTGCGTGCGTGTCCCGATGACCTGTACTAGCCACGAGAACGTTGAGCGACGCGCTCTCGCGCGGCGAGGAGGATGTCGTCTGACGTGCCGCCGTGAAGATATTGCAATCGGGCTGAGCAAACAGCCCCCGATATCGGCAGATCTGCTCGTCGCGGGAGAGGGCCTTCCACGCTCGAAGCTCAGCTTCAGTCGGCGCTGCCGAAAGCAGAATATTGGCGAATTGGTCGGCCATGCGAGACATCGATGGCATGCTACCAAACAAAAAGGCCCCGGAAAACCGGGGCCTTTGAATGTCGATGCTGCAATTATCAGCGCGAATAGAATTCGACGACCAGATGGGGCTCCATCTGCACCGGGAACGGCACGTCGGAGAGAGCCGGGATGCGAATGTACTTCGCGGTCATCTTGCCGTGGTCGACTTCGAGATAGTCGGGGGTGTCGCGCTCGGGGAGCTGGCTGGCTTCGAGCACGTGGGCGAGCTGCTTGGAGGCTTCCTTGACCTCGATCACGTCGCCGACCTTGAGCTGGTAGCTCGAGATGTTGACCTTGCGGCCGTTCACCTTGACGTGGCCGTGGTTGATGAACTGGCGCGCGGCGAAGATCGTCGAGACGAACTTGGCGCGGTACACGACCGCGTCGAGACGACGCTCCAGGAGGCCGATCAGGTTCTCGCCGGTGTCACCCTTGAGGCGGCTCGCCTCGACATAGATGCCGTGGAACTGACGCTCGGAGATGTTGGCGTAGTAGCCCTTCAGCTTCTGCTTGGCGCGCAGCTGCACGCCGAAGTCGGAGAGCTTGCCCTTGCGGCGCTGGCCGTGCTGGCCGGGGCCATATTCGCGGCGGTTGACGGGGCTCTTCGGGCGGCCCCAGATGTTCTGGCCCATACGGCGATCGAGTTTGTACTTCGCCTCACTGCGCTTAGTCATCGCGTCCTCTTCGGTTGCATGGTTTGAGGAAACGCGCCCTCCTGTGTGACGGGCTAGCCCGGCACTGACAGGTCCGATCCCCAAAGCTTAAGGGACAGGACCACGGGTCGCGAAACGCTTCGCGGGCCGAAATCGGCCCGCGAGCAGGCGGCTTTTAGGGGAGTTTGGGGTTCGCTGTCAATGCGAATGGCCCGGAATCACGTCCCGACCGCCCGGATCGGCTTTGACCCGGCCGCACGCAATTCGGCAGCGATTTCAGTGTTCAGGACCTGTTCCAGCCGGGTCAGGACCCGGGCTATGGGGGCAGCGTCGGTGACCCGGTGGTCCCAGCGGATCACGACATGGATGGTCTGGTCGGGCTCGACCACTCCATAGCTCACGATGAACGGGCCGGGGGTGACCGGATGCAGCTCGCCGCCGCCATAGGCGGCCACCGAGCTCACCGCGAAACTGCCGAACCAGTTGCCGCGTTGCCGGCCGAAATTCAGCCCGATTGCCCAGGACAGGCGCCGCAGCGGCCAGGGCAGGCGGGTCGCCCGCATGATCTTGCGGAACATCGGGACGTCGTCGATCGGCGCCGTCTTGGCGCGCCGGATCTCGGCATCGACCGCAGCCAGCGTCATGACCTCAGGCGCCGCGATTCGCTGCGGCATCACGCATTCCTCGCCATCCTCGATCCGGGCAATGGCCACCAGCGCTACGCTCTTCGGCAGCTCGTAGAGCATCGGCCAGGGCCATTTGGCGTAGACGGTGCGCAGCACCGGCTCGTCCCTGGCGACCAGGGCGAAGGCCTTGACGAACATCGCGGCCCAGCCGGCGGGCGCCATCGCGCCGGCGCGGGCCTCCAGCAGGGGGCGGATATTGAGCGAGCGGGACAGCGAGACGAACGGCACGTCCATCGACGCGCGCATGAGGTCGCAAATCAGGCGGCGCGGCAGCGAAATGGTCTTGGGCGTCCCGCGCATCGGTTTTTCGGTTCCCGCTGATGAAAATATGTGCGGCGAGCGGGTTCCCGCTCGCCGCCCGCTCTAGCATGAAACCAACCCGCTTGGGGCCGGTCGGTTCGCCGCATCAGGGCGCCGGCGAGGCCAGCGGCTTGGTCTTGTCGACGACGTAAACGCCGAGCACTTTCATAGCCTTATCGCCGTGAGCCTTGGCGTCGTGCACGACGCCCGCCGGGATCTGGTAGGAATCACCGGCTTTCAGGGTTTTCTCCGGCTGACCGTCGATGAGGAGATTGAGCTCCCCTTCGAGCACGTAGCCGGTCTCGATTCCCGGATGGGTATGGCGTCCGGCCGAGCCGCCCGCCGGGACCTCGGCGATGGCGGTGATGGTGTTGTAGCCGTCGGGAAATTCGACCTTCTGCAAGGGGGTCCGCTTGATACCGGTCTGCTGGGCGAAGGCCGCAACGGCAAGGCCGGTGAAGGCGAGAGCGAGCAAAGTCTTTTTGAGCATGGTTTTTCCTCCCTGGAACGGCCGACCCTAGCAGCGCCGCTGTTCCCGGCAAGGTGGCAATCGGCCTGTTCAGCGCTTGATGCCGTCGAACGCGGCCATGATACCGCGCTGGAACAGCGACCAGTCGAAGCCGAGTGCGATTGCGCGGTAGCCGCGGTCGACCAGGGCGTTGGCCTGGTCGGCGGTGCGGGCGACGCCGCCGATCGGCACGCCGCTTCTGAGGATGCCGGCTTCGGCGCGGGCGACCAGCTCCAGCAATTCCGGATCGTCCATCTGGCCGCGCTTGTTGATGGATGTCGCAAGATCGCCGGGCCCGATCACCGCGACGTCGATGCCCGGCGTCGCCATGATCTCGTCGATGCGGTTGACGGCCTCGACATGCTCGATGGTGATCATGCAGATCATCTCGTCGTCGGCCGACGCCATGTAATCCGGCATCGACTGGCCCCAGCGAAACGGCGCGTGGAACGGACCCCAGAGACGATCGCCGCGCGGCGGATAGCGCACGCTGCGCACCGCCTTCTCGGCATCAGTGCGGTTGGTGATCATCGGAAAGTTGATGCCGAAGGCGCCGATGTCCATCGGCGCTTTCGCAAGCCACGGCTCGTTCGCCGCGATCCGCACCAGGGGCGTGCACGGCGTGCCGGTCGTCGCCGCGATCATCGCATGCGCTTCGGTGAGCCCGATCGGGCCATGCTCGAGATCGACGATGATCCAGTCGAGCGAGCGCGCCATGATCTGCACCAGCTGCACGCTCGGGATGGTTGCGATCGCGCCGAAGGCGGGGCGGCCTTCGCTCCACAATTGGCGGAGGCGATTGAGCGGCATTGCGGGGACCGGCATGGGAAAACCTGCGAAGAGATGACGACGGCGAAGCCTAGCAGCGCGCCGTCGCGGCGCAAGGTCAGGCCACTGCGCGGCCGCCGAAGAACGGCGTCAGCGTGGCATTGAGGCCATGCACGCGGTTCGAGGTAAAGATCATCTCGGCGCCGGGCTGCGCGATGCCGCCGCTGTGCCGGCCGAGCAGATCCGAGACGCGGCGGGCAATGGCGGGGGCCGGGTCGATCCATTCGACCGGCCAGGGCGCCAGATTCTTCATCCGGTCGAGCAGCAGCGGATAATGCGTGCATGCGAGCACGACCGTGTCGGTGCGCGACGTTGCGTCGGCCGCATCGCCGACGAAGCAGGGCGCAAGCTCGGCGAGGATATCGCCGTCGCTGATCGGATGGCCGCCGAGCTCCGCTTCAGCCAGCGAGGCCAGCTCGGGCGAGCCCACCAGCGTCACCTCACAGCCCTGCGCAAAGTCGCGGATCAGGGCCTTGGTGTATTCGCGCTTCACCGTGCCCTTGGTGCCGAGCACCGAGACGCGGCGGGTCTTCGACTGCGCGCAGGCCGGCTTGATCGCCGGCACCGTGCCGACGAAGGGCAGGGAATAAGCGGTGCGCAAGTGAGATAGGACCAAAGTGGACGCCGTGTTGCAGGCGATGACGGCAAGGTCAGGATCATGCGTGCCGATCAGCTCACCCATCAGCGGCACGACGCGGGCGATGATCTCGTCCTCGCTGTGGTGGCCATAGGGGAAGAAGGCGTCGTCGGCCACGTAGACGTAATGCGCGTCCGGGCGCGCGGCCACGACCTCACGGAGCACCGTGAGCCCGCCAAGGCCGGAATCGAACACCAGGATCGTCGGGGAGTCTGTCACGTCGTTACCCTAGCCCGTCATGGTTACCATTCGGTTTTTGGGGCGGTTTTGCGGCTGGGCCGTCCGGCGCCAGTTTGGAACGATTCAATTTCACGATTGCCGTATGTTCCCGCTATCAGCAGGGATGTTGCAGTGCGGACGGGGCCATATCCGCAAAATTCCGGGGAGCCGACATGATCAGAAACACCGGTAACGGCTGGGGCAGCGTCTCCCGCTGGCTGCACTGGGTCTTGGCGCTGGCCATTATCGGCATGATCGGCTTCGGCTGGTGGATGAACCACATCCCCGCGCGCCCCGACCGCTTCTTCTACCGTTCGATCCATGCCGACATCGGTTATCTGATCCTGCTGCTCACGGTGCTGCGGCTGGCCTGGCGCGCTATCAACCCGACGCCGGCCATGCCCCCCGAGACATCGCGCTGGCAGAAGATCGCCGCCCATGTCAGCCACGGCGCGCTCTATCTCGTCGTGATCGTGGTCGCGATGCTGGGCTGGGCGCATTCCGGTGCGCGCACGCCCAATTACTCGGACTTCTTCGGCCTGTTCAACGTGCCGCAATTCACCTCTCCGGACAAAGCGGCGGCTGGGGCCTATGAGGACCGTCACATCCTCTTTGCCTATGTGCTGCTCGCCCTGATCGTGGTTCACGTCGCCGCCGCCCTCTGGCACCACTTCATCCGCCGCGACCGCGTGGTGGCGCGGATGGTGACGGACGAGGTGGGGTAGGCTCGGTCTCTCCACATCGTCATTGCGAGCGCAGCGAAGCAATCCAGAATCTTTCCGTTGAGTCAGCCTGGATTGCTTCGCTGCGCTCGCAATGACGGAGTATGATGCAGCATCACGAAAAACACACGCGGCGCAATCGCCGGAGTCATTTGCCAAGGAGACGCCATGCTCACTGTTCACCATCTCGGCAAGTCGCAGTCCGAGCGCATCGTCTGGCTGTGCGAAGAGCTTGATATCCCCTACGAGCTGAAGCGCTATGCGCGCGATTCCATGACGATGCTGGCGCCGCCCGACTACAAGGCGCTGCACCCGATCGGGGCGGCGCCCGTCATCACCGACGGCGATCTCGTGCTCGCGGAATCGGGTGCCGTGGTCGACTACATCGTTGCAAAATATGGCAACGGCCGACTCGTGCTCGGTCCCAATGATCCCGCCTTCGCGCAATTTCTGTACTGGCTTCATTTCGCCAATGGCACCCTGCAACCCGGCATGGGGCGGATGATGATCCTGAGCCGGCTCGATCTCGCCAAGGACAATCGGACCCTGCTCGCAATGAAGGGACGCCTCGATCGGGCCTACGATCTTCTCGACGCAAGGCTTGGCGAGGCCGAGTATCTTGCGGGCAGCGCTTTCACGACCGCCGATATCATGACGGTGTTTTCGCTCACCACGATGCGCTACTTCCAGCCCTATGATCTCCAGCGCTGTCCGAATGTAATGAAGTATCTCGGCCGCATTGGGGAGCGAGCGGCCTACCGGCGCGCGATGGAGAAGGGCGATCCGGGCATGGCGCTGCTCCTGAGCTGAGCCGCGATCACGCAATCCGGTTGGTGGTGGGCGCGCGTGCCGCGTTGAGCTGCTTCTGCAGGCGGTCGATGTTTTGCAGCAGGCGCTGGCTGGTCAGCACCAGGAAGTAATAGCCGAACTGCGGATCCTGGAAGTAGATCTCGAGCAGGCGGTCATAGGTGATCGTCAGCACCTGGCCGTCCTCGATGCATTCGATCGTTCCGGTGCGGCGGTTGTCCGGCGTAAGGAAGCCGAGCTCTCCCATCAGCGCGCCGGGCCCGATCTCGACACTGATCTCCTTGACGAGGAACTTGCCGGTGACCGTGAGGAGCATCTCCTTGGCGGGATCGCCCAGTTTGAACAGCGTGTCGCCACGGCGATATTTGCGTTCGGTCATGAACGGCTTGAGCCACTCGATCGACATGTCGCCCTCGGCGGCATGTCGCGCCTTCTTGACCAGCTTGAGCATCTGCCGCAGGCGCAGGGCGTTGATCGGTAGCAGCAGCAGATAGAGCAGGAACGTCGAGACGTTGGCGGAGAGCGCGCCGAAGACCGCAAAGAAGGCGCAGCCGACCATGTTGGCGACGCGCAGGGGCACCATCGTCCGCATCAGGAGGGTGGCGACGAAGAAGCCGGCGCCGACCGCGGCGAACATATTGGCGAGCGTGATGTTGCTGACGAAGATCTCCAGCATCCGATTGAAGATCGCGTCATAGGTGACATTGTTGGGATCGAGGCCCATCTGGACCAGGATCTTTGCGATCCTTAGATTGTCCGTCGCCGCATCGAGAATGCGGTCGAGGATCGACGAGATGTCTGCGCTGCCGGACGGCATGGTACTAACCCCGCGTAAGGCCTTCAGTCCTGGTCGGTATGCTCGACATATAGCCGAAATCGAATGACGACCGCCTGAAATGAAGCCTTCGGCCGCCACGCCGCAAGAGGCAAATTTTAGCCTGATCGGGCGTTTCGGCAATTGCCCGCCGGTTGTGCGTATGGCTCGGCGCGGCTCGTGATTCGGCACCCCCAGGGGTGGGGTTTCGCCGCCGTGGACCGACCTTGGCGCCCGATGCGGCGGGTCCGGGCCGATCTCCGCCTCAGGGTTTGGCGGCGGGCTGGATCACCTGCTGCTCGACGAGGCCAAGGTGCCCCGGCAGCGAGCCGGCGCGCAGCATCATGGCGACGCTGCTCGCTTCTTCCAGGGTGAAATTGCCCGAGATCTGGCCGGAGCCGCCGGTGATGGGCTCGCGGATCACGGGAGCGGAAATCACCTGGCCGTCGAGCACGATGGCAAAGGGCTTTCCGATGTTCTCCTCGGTGATGTGGGCAAAGCGCCGCGTGCCGCGGCCATTGAAGCGGAACGTGGCGATCGGGTCCTTGGTGCCGCTCGCAAAGCCCGGGCCCGCATAGCTGATGTCGTCGCCATCGAGTGCGCTGTCCCTGGCGACCAGATAGGGGCGCTTGTCCTTGAAGCCGAACAGGACCTCGGAGCCCGCAGGCGGCGTACCCAGCCCGGCCTGTTCCGCGGGCATCGAGAGGTCGACCAGGCGGAAGCTGACCTTGACCTTCGTGGCGAAGATCAAGGTCACGCGCTCGGACTCCATCATGCCAGGCAAGAAGATGCGGATGCGGTCCGTCCCGTCAGGCTGGACGCTGGCGAGCCTGATGCCGGCATCCTTGAGGCGTTGCTCGATCATGGCGATGCTGTCTTCGACGAGCTCATGCAGCCCCGTGGCGGCTGCGGCATCGGTCGGCTTGAGCCTGACCAGTCCGTCGCCGCCGTCGGTCACTGCGAGTGCATGCGATGGCAATCCCTCCGCGGCCGAGGCGAGCTTGCGCTTCAGCTCGTCGCGGCCCTTGGTGTCCGCGATCTTCACCTCAACGCCGCCGTCACGGATCGCGAGACCGGAAAAGGCGACCTTGCCCTCGCGCAGGGTCTTGTAGACGTCGTCCCGCAAGTCCGTGACGACGTTCTCGCGCAAGCCGTCGGTGTCCACCTTGTAGATGATGCGCGAGCCGCCCAGCTTCTCCATCTTGTCGCCGATGAAGGCGGCGATCCTGGCGCGCATCTTGTCGAGCTGGCTGTCCTCGGCGAGCGCCGCGCGGGGCAGGGTTATCGCCGCGACGATGGCGAGCGCGGCGATCAGCCGAGTGGCGCGGTGCCGCAGGGGCGTGGTCATGATCACCTCAAGTCTTGCGGCAGGACGCTGGCAGGCGGGCCCAATGCCTGTTCTTGGTCCCCCGATCGGGCGCGGAGGTTCAAAGGCGTCACAGCCCGGCGCTACCATCGTAACCGTTGGACCATGGACGAACGTCCGATCATGCATCATTCTGTCCGCGCTCGGCCGGCCAATCGGTCGAGGCCTCGCCGAACCAAAATGTCAAAAGACAGGGGGCGGGGAAGTGCATCTGAGGGAGGACGAAATTTCATGGCGGGCATCCACGCGCTCGATCGGCTGATCGGCAACGACTATCCGGAATTGGCGACCGACGAAGAGGTGCGGGCCTTCGAGCAGGTCCCTTACGCGGACCGCGTCGCGGCCGAGAGCACCTATGATGCGATCAGGCTCGGTGCTGAGCGCAATCCCGACGGCGCGGCGATCCAGTTCCTGCAAAACGCCGATCCGGCAGACACGCCGCTGGTGGTGACCCATCGCGATTTCATCGGCCGCGTCACGCAGGCCGCCAACATGTTTCACGCGCTCGGTGTCGAGAAGGGTGACGTCGTCAGCTTCATGCTGCCGCTGGTGCCGGATGCCTTCGTCACGCTGTTCGGCGCGGAAGCCGCCGGCATCGCCAATCCCGTCAATCCGCTGCTCGAGCCGCACCAGATCGCCGAGATCCTGGAGGCCGCAAATACCAAGATCCTGGTGGCGCTCGGGCCGATGCCGGGCACCGACATCTGGCAGAAGGTCGAGCAGATCCGCCCGCAACTGAAACATCTCAAGGCGATCGTGCAGGTGTTCGGCGGCGGCGACCCCGCCAAGGGCATCTTTGCTTTCAATGATCTGATCAAGCAGCAGCCCTCCGACCGGCTTGTCAGCGGGCGCAAGATTCTCGGCAGCGACATCGCCGCCTATTTCCACACCGGCGGCACCACCGGTACGCCGAAGCTGGTGCGGCACACCCATGCCAACCAGGTCTATCAGGCCTGGGCGCTCAATCTGCTGCTGAAGTCGAAACCGGGCGCCAACATGCTGTTCGGCATGCCGCTGTTTCACGTCGGTGGATCGCTGACACAGGTGCTGCTGACGTTGTCGGCCGGCGGCTCGCTGGTCGTGCTCTCGCCGAGCGGCTGGCGCAATCCGAATTCAGTGAAGAACATCTGGGGGCTGGTCGAGCGCTTCAAGCCCGAGGCGCTGTCGAGCGTGCCGACGGTGCTGGCCGCAACGCTTGCGGTGCCGCCGGGCACTGCCGACATCTCCAGCTTGAAATATGCCGCAGGCGGCGGCTCGGCGATCCCTGTCGCCGTCGGTTCGGCGATCCAGGAGAAGCTCAAGCTGCCGGTGGTCGAGGTCTACGGCATGACCGAGACATCGAGCGTGCACACGCTGGCCTATCCCAGCCGGCCGATCCGGCTCGGCTCGGTCGGCCTGCCGATGCCCTA
>NZ_AKIY01000240.1 GCF_000282615.1 Bradyrhizobium sp. YR681
AAAACCGGCCAGCCGCGCAAGCGCGGGTTATGCAATGGCTGGTGTCCTTCCCAGCGTCACCTCGACGATCTCCGGCGGCACGCCGACGCGGACGGGCATGATGCTGCAACCAAGGCCGCCGGAAACGATGAGGTCGCATTTCAGCCTGAAATGGCCATAGGCGAGCCGCAGCCCGTGCTTGGCCGAGACGGCCGGGGACCAGCCGAGCAGGCGAACCTGGCCTCCATGGGTATGTCCGGACAGTTGCAGCGCGACCCGCGCGGGTACGAGCGGCGCGATATTGGGCTCGTGCGCGAGCAGGATGACCGGCGCGTCGTCGGTCACCTTCGCCAGCGTGCCCGCCAGATCGTCCGCACCAAGCCGATGCGCTCGGCCATAGCGCTTTGCGGGATAGTAGGCGAGCTGGTCGCCGAGGCCGGCGAGCCAGAAGGATCGGCCGTCCTTGGTAAGACGCACGGCGTCGTTCTCGTAGACGGGAATGCCGACTGCCTCCAGCGCACGATGCGCCAGCGTCGGTCCGTGCCCGGCCTGCTGCACGGCCCTGTCGACCCAATAGTCGTGATTGCCCATGACGGCATGGACGCCGAGCGGTGCTTTCAGGCCCGCGAGCACCCTAGCCCATTCGCTCGACGGAATGAAACGCGTAACCTGATGGACACCGGCGACGTAGTCGCCGAGCAACACGATGATATCAGGCTTGAGCGCATTGGTGCGGTCGACGATGCCCTCGATCCGCTCCAGCGACATCCAGGGATCGCAGGCATGAATGTCGGTGACGACGGCGATCTTGAGCGCAAGATCCGCCGGCCATTGCCGCGGCGTCGGATGATAGCGGGTGACGCGGAGCCGCTGCGGCTCGATGCCGACGCCGTAGGCCGCGGTCGAGATGCCGAGGGCGGACAGGCCGCCGATGGAACGGATGAGATGACGGCGCGTGATCATGGAAGCCTGATGGTGATGTGCTTTCCTGATGCGGCCCGAATGGAGCGGAATTGGGGTGCGCTCGTGCAGACCGTCTGCATCTCCGTGCAGACGGTCTGCACGGAGATTACCGGAAGTTCATGACATTAGGAGCGCTTTGCAATCGCGCCAGATCAGTCGTCGCTCTCGTCCGTGCCGAACAGGCCGAACTGTGCCGCCGCGTCGCGCGAGGGTTCGGCAATGCCGAGATGGCGGAATGCGTGCGAGGTGAGCAGGCGGCCGCGCGGCGTGCGCTGGAGGTAGCCGCACTGGATCAGATAAGGCTCGATGATGTCCTCGATCGCATCGCGCGGCTCGGACAATGCGGCGGCCATGGTCTCGACGCCGACCGGGCCGCCGCCGTAGTTCATCGCGATGGTCGTGAGATAGCGGCGGTCCATGGCATCGAGGCCGGCGGCATCGACCTCGAGCGCGCTCAGCGCGTGGTCGGCGATCTTGCGGTCGATCGATGCGGCATCGGCAGCGGAGGCGAAATCGCGCACGCGGCGCAAAAGGCGCCCGGCGATACGCGGCGTGCCGCGGGCGCGGCGCGCGATCTCGTTGGCGCCATCAGTGCTCATGCCGACATTGAGCACGCGCGCGCCGCGGGTGACGATGCTTTCCAGCTCTTCGATGGTGTAGAAATTCAGCCGCACCGGAATGCCGAAGCGGTCGCGCAAGGGATTGGTGAGCAGGCCGGCGCGCGTGGTGGCGCCGACCAGGGTGAATTTCGACAGCTCGATCTTCACCGAGCGCGCCGCCGGCCCCTCGCCGATGATGAGGTCGAGCTGAAAATCCTCCATCGCGGGATAGAGCACCTCTTCCACTGCCGGGCTGAGGCGATGGATCTCATCGATGAAGAGCACGTCGCGTTCTTCGAGATTGGTGAGAAGGGCGGCGAGGTCGCCGGCCTTGGCGATCACGGGACCTGACGTCGCGCGAAAGCCGACGCCAAGCTCTTTGGCCACGATCTGCGCCAGCGTGGTCTTGCCCAGGCCAGGCGGGCCGACGAACAGCACGTGATCCAGCGCCTCGCCGCGCTTGCGCGCCGCCTCGATGAAGATCGACAGGTTCTTGCGCGCCTGCTGCTGGCCGACGAAATCGGACAGCGATTGCGGGCGTAGCGCGGTGTCGCCGACATCGTCGCTGCGGCGTTCGGGCGAGACCATGCGGTTGGCCTTGGGGTCGCTCACTTCGCGAGCTCCTTCAGACCAAGCCGGATGAGCTGCGCCGTCTCGGCATTCTCACCCGCGCTGCGCGAGGCCGAGGCAATGGCCGCGGCCGCCTGCGGCTGGCCATAACCGAGATTGACCAGCGCGGAGATGGCATCCGCGACCGGGCGCGGCGCGCGCTGGTCGTCAACGGCGCCGGCGAGGTGCACGACGGCGGGATCGACATTGGCGAAGGCCGGCGCCTTGTCCTTCAGCTCGGTGACGATGCGCTCGGCGACCTTGGGGCCGACACCGGGCGTGCGCGCCACCGCGGCCTTGTCGCGCAGCGCAATGGCATTGGCGAGGTCGGAAGGCGCCAGCGTGCCGAGCACCGCGAGCGCAACCTTGGCGCCGACGCCCTGCACGGTCTGGAGCAGGCGAAACCATTCGCGCTCCTGGTCGGTGCGGAAGCCGAACAGCTTGATCTGGTCCTCGCGGACGTAAGTCTCGATCGACAGCACCGCGGCCTCGCCGGGCGACGGCAGAAGCTGCAACGTGCGGGCCGAGCAATGCACCTGGTAACCGACGCCGCCAACGTCGAGGAGCACATAATCCTCGCCGTAGGAATCGATCAGGCCCTTGAGCTTGCCGATCATATTCCGACCACCTTCAGCCGCAACGCCGTGCTCTGGCGGTGATGGGCGTGGGTGATGGCGATGGCGAGCGCGTCGGCCGCATCGGCTGACGGCGGCTCGGCTTTCGGCAGCAATATCTTCAGCATCATCGCGATCTGGTGCTTGTCGGCATGGCCGGCGCCGACCACGGTCTTCTTGACCTGGTTCGGCGCATATTCGGCAACGGAGATGCCGAACATCGCGGGCGCCAGCATGGCGACGCCGCGGGCCTGTCCAAGCTTCAGCGTCGCGACGCCGTCCTTGTTCACGAAGGTCTGCTCGACCGCGGCTTCCATCGGCTTGTGACCGGACAGGACGGCGGCGAGCCCCTCATGGATCGCGAGCAGCCGGCTCGCCAGCGGCAGGTCGTCCGGCGGTTCCACCGAGCCGCAGGCGACGTAGATCAAACGGTTGCCCTCGGCCTCGATCACGCCCCAGCCGGTGCGGCGCAAGCCGGGGTCGATGCCGATGATGCGAACGGGGCCACGAATCGGGAGCACGGTCATGGGCCAGTGATAGCGGCTGGCCGCCGTGGGGGAAACAGAAACAGAACGGAAGTAACAGGGGAAAGGCGGGCCCGTGCCCCGGGCGCGGCGCGGAGCGGTGCGCCGCTGTACGGGGGCCCATGTTGCCGCCGGCGCTTGAGGCTCTGGATCCCGGCTCTGCGCAGCAGCGTTTCACGCTGCGGCGCGTCCGGGACACGAGACTGGCGTCAGCCGCCCATCTTCGCCATCAGCGCGTCCGACACCTCGAAATTGGCGTAGACGTGCTGGACGTCGTCGTGCTCGTTGAGCAGGTCCATCAGCTTGAGCAGCTTCTCGCCGGTCTCGTCGTCGACGGCGACCGTGTTCTGCGGCTTCCAGATCAGCGCGGCCTTGCGCGGCTCGCCGAACTTGGCTTCCAGCGCCTTGGCGACGTCGCGATAGCCTTCGGTCGAGGCGTAGATCTCATGTCCGCCCTCGCCCGAGACGACGTCATCGGCGCCAGCCTCGATCGCGGCATCGAGCACCGCGTCGTCATCGGCGACGCTGCGGTCATATTCGATGATGCCGGTGCGGTCGAACATGAACGACACCGAGCCGGTTTCGCCGAGATTTCCGCCCGACTTGGTGAAGAAGGAGCGGATGTCGGAGGCGGCGCGGTTGCGGTTGTCGGTCAGCGCCTCCACGATGACGGCGACGCCGCCGGGGCCGTAGCCCTCGTAGCGGATCTCGTCATAGTTCTCGCCTTCATTGCCGAGCGCCTTCTTGACGGCGCGCTCGATATTGTCCTTCGGCATGTTCTCCTGCCGCGCCGCGATGATCGCCGCGCGCAAGCGTGGGTTCATGGCGGGGTCGGGTGTCCCCAGCTTGGCGGCGACGGTGATTTCCCGCGCCAGCTTGCCGAACAGCTTCGACTTCTGGGCATCCTGCCGCCCCTTGCGGTGCATGATGTTCTTGAATTGGGAATGTCCGGCCATGCGTGGTCTTCTCTAGGGAATCGTCTGCCATGAGGTGAGCGTGGGAAGCGCGGCCTTATAGGCTGCCAACCCACCGGAATCAAAGGGCCCTGCCGCGTTAAGGTAGCACTGTAAAGGTAGCCACCGTAACGGCCCGTGCCTAGATGTCAGGCACCGTTAACCCTGATTTCATTCCAGCCTGCGAAAATAGCGCCCGACGGTTCCCCCACAAGAGAGACCTGATGGCATTCGGACTATTTCGGAAGCGTCTGCCGGACTTGGCTGCGCCCGCGGCAACCCCGCAGGCTGCGCAGGCGCCGGCCCATTCCGAGCCCGTTCCGGCCGCTGAGGGCGATTCGGCCAGGGAGATCCTCGAGCTGCTGGAACTCGAGCTCGGCGCCATGATCCGCCAGCTCGAGCGCGCCGCCAATTCGGTCGCCGGCGGTGCCGAGGCGACGGCGGCGACGCTTGCGGACATCCGCCAGCGCACCGACGCCCTCACCGGCCGCACCAACGCCGCGCAGTCGACCGCATCCACCTTCGCCCATGCCGCCGACAAGTTCACCCAGTCCGCGCAAGGCATCGGCGCGCAGGTCCGCGCGGCCGGCAAGCTCGCAGACGAAGCCAGCACCGCGGCGCAGGAAGCCCGTGCCAATGTCGACCGCCTGCGCGAATCCTCCGCCGCCATCGGCAATGTCGTCAACCTGATCGCCCAGATCGCACGGCAGACGACGCTGCTCGCGCTCAACTCGACCATCGAGGCCGCGCGCGCCGGCGCTGCGGGAAAAGGCTTTGCGGTCGTCGCCACGGAAGTGAAAGCGCTCGCGGTGCAGACCCAGGGCGCGACGGAAGAGATCACCAAAAAGATCGACGCGCTCCAGCGCGACGCCGCAGGCTCGGCCGATGCCGTGCACCGCATCTCCCAGGCGATCGAGGCGATCCGCCCGGTGTTCGAGACCGTCAATGGCGCGGTCGCCGAGCAGAACGCCACCACCAGCGAAGTCTCCGGCAACGCCGCCAGCGCCTCGGACTTCATCGTCTCGGTCGGCGAGAGCGCGGCCGAGATCGACGCCGCGACCAAGGCCGCCGAGACCCATGGCGAGCACGTCGCCAGCGCCGGCAAGGCCGTGACCACCTTCGCGCAGAAGCTGAAATCGCGTTGCGCGGTGCTCCTCAAGCAGAGCGAGCACGACGACCGCCGCAAGACCGAGCGGCTGCCCTGCCATCTCAAATTCGAGACCGCGCGCGGCGTAATGCCTGTCTACGAGATTGCGATGGACGGGGTGCTGATCGGCGGCGCGGATGCCGGCCGGCTTGCCCCGCAGGCGATGATCGAAGGCACCCTCGAACAGGTCGGCGCCTGCCGCCTGCGCGTGACCGAGCAGTCCAAGGCCGGCGCCCGCGCGCAATTCGTCAGCCCGAGCACCGAACTCCGCGAGAAGATCGAAGACAGGCTGTGGTCGATCCACGAGGAGAATACCGAGTTCGTCACCCGCGCCATGGAAGCGGGCACCGCACTGACCCGGATTTTCGAACAGGCGGTCGCGCGCGGCGAGGTCAAGATCGATGACCTCTTCGATACCGATTACGCGGAGATACCAGGCACCGCCCCGCAGCAATACCGCACGAAATATCTCGACTGGGCCGACCGCGCGCTGCCGCCGTTCCAGGAAGCTTTCCTCGCCAAGGACCCGCGCATGGCGTTCTGCGCCATGGTCGACCGCAACGGCTTTTTGCCGGTGCACAACAAGATCTATTCGCACCCGCAGCGTCCGGGCGACGTCGCCTGGAATACCGCCAACAGCCGCAACCGGCGGATCTTCAACGATCCGGCCGGGCTCGCCGCCGCCCACAACCTGCGCTCGTACCTGGTCCAGAGCTATGCCCGCGACATGGGCAACGGCAATACGGTGATGATGCGCGAGATCGACGTCCCGATCCGCGTGCAGGGCCGGCACTGGGGCGGATTCCGCACGGCCTACAAGCTCTAGTGCACGCTCAGGCAAGACGCCCGGCGCGAATCATCCTCTAAGGTCGAAATTGGACTGGGAATGCCGCGGAGAGCCGATCGACGGCTCTGACTGGAGAAAGCCCGTACATGTCCCTCGCACAACTTGCAGTCCTCGATACCGGATCGAACCGGACGCTGGCCGAGCGGCTGATCGACCAGCTCGCCGACCGTATCGGCGGTCTCGGCGTGGAGCTCGCCGACATTGCCGGCAATGTCCAGGAAGTCGCCAACCGCGTCGCCGGCCAGTCGGAACGGTTCCACCACCTCCAGAAGACCGCCGAGACGATGGTCTCGGCCAACCACGACATCGCCAATGCGTCGCAGGCGGTGCAGACCACCACGTCCGCCGCGGTCGGCGAGATCGCGCAGTCGCGCAGCGCGGTCGACACCGCGGTCAACCACATTTCCGAGCTCGTCGCGGCCGTGGAGCGGATCGAGGCCCGCCTCTCCGCCGTCGGCTCGGCGCTGGCGCAGGTGGCGAAGGTCTCCGGCTCGATCGAGGCGATCGCGAAGCAGACCAATCTGCTGGCGCTGAACGCCACCATCGAAGCGGCGCGCGCCGGCAATGCCGGCCGCGGCTTTGCCGTGGTCGCGAGCGAGGTGAAGAACCTCGCGGAAGCCACCCGCCAGGCCACGCACCAGATCTCCGACACCGTGCGCGATCTCGACGGCCAGATCGAAGGCCTGATCGGCGAGAGCAGCGACGCCTCGCAGCGCGCCAAGACCGCCGGCGAAGGCGCGCAAGCGATCTCGAGCATCATCTCGCGCGTCCAGCAGGGCTTTGCCTCGGTGGAGGCCGAGATCGACAGCGTCACGCGCGCGGCAACTTCCAATCTCGGGCACTGCGACACCGTCATCAGCGAGCTCAGCGAGCTCGCCAAGGGCGTCGACCTCTCCTCGCGCGATCTCAGGAGCGCCGATCAGCGCGTGACCAAGCTGCTCGACACGTCGGAGGGCCTGATCGCACTGATCGCCGACAGCGGCGTCGAGACCTCGGACGCGCCGCTGATCCGCGCCGTCGTCGAGACCGCGAAGCGGATCGCGGCCGAGTTCGAGGCGGCGATCGACCGCGGCGAGATCACGCTCGACCAGCTCATGGACGAGAAATACCGCGAGATTCCCGGCACCGATCCAAAACAGTTCCTCACCAACTACGTCGACTTCACCGACCGCGTGCTGCCCGCGATCCAGGACCCGCTCCAGAAATCCGATCCCCGTATCGTGTTCTGCGTCGCCTGGTCCAAAGGCGGGTACCTGCCGACCCACAATCCGAACTACCGCCTGCCGCAGGGCAAGGACCCGGTCTGGAACAACGCCAATTGCCGCAACCGCCGCCTCTTCACCGATCGTACGGTGGCGAAGGTCGCGGCCAACACCAAGCCGTTTCTGCTCCAGACCTACCGCCGCGACATGGGCGGCGGCCAGTTCGTGCTGATGAAGGATTTGTCCTCGCCGATCGTAATCCGCGGCAAGCACTGGGGCGCCTTCCGGATGGGTTTTCGGCAGAGCTGAGGGCCATTGAATCAAAAATCTGAAAAACAACCCCATGCACAGTAGCCGGGGCGTGAGGAATCAATGGCTTGCCCCTCATCGTACGCGAGGCGCCTGATGAGCTCTTGACCCGTCGGGCAAAACAGGGGTACAATGCTATTATTCCGAAATCGCGATGCAAGCCTCTTCCTTCTCCCCTTGCGGGAGAAGGTGGCACAGGCGGCCTTTTGCCGCCGTTCTTGGGAACGCCGAAGCGAAGCTTCGGCTATGGCGCCGGATGAGGGGTTCTATCCGCGCTCGCATCTGCAAATGAGCATGCCGAGAGATACCCCTCACCCTAATGGGGTTGTGTCTTGCAGCGTCGCCGCCCTCTCCCGCAAGGGGAGAGGGCACAACAATGGGGAGCCCGATCCCGCCGCCTCCTGAGCGTCGAAGCCGCCAGCACTGGTGCGGCGGCCGTTGTTGCCATAGAAAGGCCGCCGCACATTCGTGGT
The DNA here is from genome assembly GCF_000282615.1 of Bradyrhizobium sp. YR681. Classification (GTDB taxonomy): domain Bacteria; phylum Pseudomonadota; class Alphaproteobacteria; order Rhizobiales; family Xanthobacteraceae; genus Bradyrhizobium. The sequence goes on from NZ_AKIY01000240.1 coordinate 8,220, forward strand.
GCGAGCCCGAACACAATCAGCTGGTTTTTGATGTCCCTTCCACCCACCCAAATCGGCGCGCCGCTTTCCGAGATCGATACACCGGCGCTGATCATCGACCTCGACGCCTTCGAGCGCAATCTCGACACGATGGCGGCAGCGGTCGGCAAGCTCGGCGTTCGGTTGCGTCCGCATGCGAAGACCCATAAGTCGCCGATCATCGCGGCCAAGCAGATTGCGCGCGGCGCGGTCGGCATGTGCTGCCAGAAGGTTGCCGAAGCCGAGATCCTGGTGGCGGGCGGGGTGAGTGACGTCCTCGTCAGCAACGAGGTGGTGGGCCTGCGGAAGCTGGAGCGGCTCGCGTCGCTCGCGCGCCACGCGCGCATCAGCGTTTGCGTCGACGATTCGATCGCGCTTGAGCAGCTGGCACGCGCCGCGGAACGGGCCGGCTCGCAGATCGAAGTCCTGGTCGAGGTCGACGTCGGCGCCGGTCGCTGCGGCGTCAGGCCGGGGCCAGCCGCAGCCGTCCTGGCGCGGCAGGTGGCGGGGTCACGCTTCCTCTCGTTCGGCGGGTTGCAGGCCTACCACGGCTCCGCCCAGCACTTGCGCACGCCGGAGGAGCGGCGCGCGGCCATCGCCAGCGCCGCGAATGCGACCACGGAGACAATTGGCGTCCTCAAGGAAGCGGGCTTTCAATGCCGGACGATTGGAGGTGCGGGAACCGGGACGTTCGAACTCGAAGGCGCGAGCGGCGTCTGGAACGAATTGCAGGCCGGCTCCTATATTTTCATGGACGCCGACTACGCGAAAAACGTCGCCGACGGGACGCGCAATGCCAACCTGTTTGAGCATGCGCTGTTCGTGATCGCGACCGTGATGAGCACCGCCTCCGGCGAACGCGCGGTCATCGATGCGGGCCACAAGGCCCTGTCAAACGACAGCGGATTTCCGGTCGTGCTGGGCCGGCCCGACCTGCGCTATCACCGGCCCTCTGACGAGCACGGCGTGCTCGACTTCGACGGCGCTTCGTCCCGGCTGACGATTGGCGACAAGGTGACGCTCATTCCGGGTCATTGCGACCCGACCGTCAATCTCTACGACTGGTATGTGGGCGTGCGCGGCTTCAATACGCCGGATGCCCGCGTGGAGGCGCTTTGGCCGGTCGCGGCGCGGGGCGCGGTCACCTGACACAAGGCGTACGCCGCGTGCAGCGCCGCAGGGTGGGCAATGCGACTTGTCCGCCGTAGCTCGAAGAGCGAAGGCGGAAGATGCCCTCGCGCCTGTCTTGCAAAGTTCGTGGGCACGGCGCAAGTGCGCCTTTGCCCACCCTACGATTCTGAACGCGCGCCTCGTCCTTCGAGACGACCGCCACACATTCCGTCCTCATCCTGAGGGCCCGCCGCAAGCGGGCGTCTCGAAGGATGGCCGCAGGCGAGCACGTGCCGCGCACACTTTTCCCAAACGCACGACTTTCGTCATCGCATGATTTTGCGCATTCGCACGATCGTCTGCGGCGATCAACGGGCCGCATGATGAAAATGCGTCAAAACATGACGCTTATCATACCAATTCGCCCAAAACGTTTGCTTCGGTCGCCGCACAAATTCGTGAACGTCATGGCCTGACGCTTCGCTCGCGCAAATATGCATTGCGAGAAATTTCGACGCTTCATCGTTTCGCGTCGTTATGATTATGGTCGCGCAAATTCGTCGACCAGATCGCCGCAAGCGATCGTCGAGCAAGGGGATGCATATGGCAACTGTTCTCACCATCAACGGCGAAGCGAAATCCTTCGACGCGCCACCGGACATGCCGCTGCTGTGGGTGCTGCGCGACGTCCTCGGAATGACCGGCACCAAATTCGGCTGCGGCATCGCGCAATGCGGCGCCTGCACGGTGCATGTCGACGGCAAGGCGGTGCGCTCCTGCGTGCTGCCGGTCGGCGCGGTCGCAAACCGCGCCATCACCACCATCGAGCATGTCGGCAGCACGCCCGCAGGCGCCAAGGTGCAGAAGGCCTGGCTGGAGGCCGAAGTGATCCAGTGCGGCTACTGCCAGTCCGGCCAGATCATGGCGGCCGCGGCGCTTCTGGCGACAACGCCGAATCCCGATGATTCCGACATCGACGCCGCGATGGCCGGCAACATCTGCCGCTGCGGCACCTATGTCCGCATCCGCGAGGCCATCAAGCACGCCGCCAACGGCAAGCAGTCGTGAGGTCCGCGATGAATGCACATCACAACGTTTCACGCCGCACGCTGCTGACCGGCGGTCTCGCCACCGGCTTCCTGCTCGCCTTCCATCTGCCGCTGCGCGCCGCTCCCAACGAGCCGGTGCAGCCGCCCGACGTGACCGACGGCAAGTTCGCACCCAACGCCTTCATCCGGATCGACGCAGACGGCGGGACCACGCTGGTGATGCCGCAAGTCGAGATGGGACAGGGAATCTACACCGCGGTCTCGATGATCCTGGCGGAAGAGCTCGACGCGGATTGGTCCAAGGTCCAGTTGCTGCACGCCCCGGCCAACGAGAAGCTCTACGGCAATCCCATTTTCATCATTCAGGCGACCGGAGGCTCCACGTCGGTCCGCGCCTTCTGGAAGCCGCTGCGCGACGCCGGCGCCAGCGCGCGTGCCATGCTGGTGCAGGCCGCAGCCGCGCAATGGGGCGTCGAGCCCGCCAGCTGCACGACGTCGAAGGGTGTGGTGACCCACAAGGCGAGCGGCCGGACGCTCGCCTATGGCGCGCTTGCGGCGGCCGCAAGCGGCCAGACGCCGCCCAAGACCCCCGCGCTCAAGGACCCCAAGGATTTCGTCTACATCGGCCAGCCGTTCAAGCGGCTCGACACCCCCGACAAGGTCAACGGCAAGGCGGTCTACGGCATCGACGCCATCGTGCCGGGCATGAAGTTCGCGACGCTGGCGCAGTGCCCGGTGTTCGGCGGCAAGGTCGGCAAGGTCGATGACCGCGCCGCGAAAAAGATTCCGGGCGTGCGGCAGATCGTCGTGCTCGACGATCTCGTCGCGGTGGTCGGCGATCACATGTGGGCGGCAAAGAAGGGCCTGGACGCGCTCGACATCGAATGGAACGAGGGGCCGAACGCGAAGATCAATTCGAAAGCGATCTGGGACGATCTGCGCGCCGCCAGCGCAAAGGACGGCGTGGTCGCCAGGTCCACCGGCGACATCGCCAAGGGCCTCGCGAGCGGCGAAAAATTCGAGGCTTCGTTCGAGCTGCCGTTCCTCGCGCACGCAACGATGGAGCCGTTGAACGCGACGGTGCATTGCAAGCCCGATTCCTGCGAAATCTGGACCGGCACGCAGATCATGGCGCGCGTGCAGTCGGAGGCGGCCAAGGCCGCCGGGCTGCCGGTCGAGAAGGTCACCGTCAACCAGCACCTGCTGGGCGGCGGCTTTGGCCGTAAGCTCGAGCCGGACATGGTGGTCGCGGCGGTTCGCATCGCCAAGCAGGTCGACGGGCCGGTCAAGGTGGTGTGGACCCGCGAAGAAGACATCCAGCACGACGTCTACCGCCCGGTCTATCGCGATACGATCGCAGCGACCCTGGCGGACGGCAAGATCGCCGGCTGGAAATACAAGATCGCCGGGGCTGCGATCATCGCGCGCTGGCTGCCGCCGGCGTTCCAGAAGGGCATCGACATCGATGCGATCGACAGCGCCACCGACGTGCCCTACGAGATTCCGAATGTTCACGTCGAATATGTCAGGGCCGAACCGCCGGCGATCCCGACCGGGTTCTGGCGCGGGGTCGGCCCCAACAACAACGTGTTTGCGGTCGAATGCTTCATCGACGAGCTGGCGCGCAAGGCGGGCAAGGACCCGGTCGCGTTTCGCCGTGGCATGCTGGCCAATCAGCCGCGCTTCCTGTCGGTCCTCAATCTTGCGGCAGAGAAAGCCAATTGGGGGCAACCATTGCCGGCGCGCGTCGGGCGCGGCGTGTGCCTGCAGCCCTCGTTCGGAAGCTTCATCGCAACCGTCGTGGAAGCGGAGGTCGACGAGCAGGGCGAGATCAATCTGCGCCGTGCGACCTCGGTGGTGGACACCGGCATCGCCGTCAACCCCGACACGATCGTGGCCCAGGTCGAGGGCGGGCTGATCTTCGGCCTGACCGCCGCGCTCTATGGCGAGATCACCATCGAGAAGGGGCGCGTCCAGCAATCCAACTTCAACGACTACCGGATGCTGCGGATCAACCAGACGCCCAAGATCGAGGTTCACGTCGTCAAGAGCGGCGAGGCGCCCGGCGGCATCGGCGAGACCGGCACGACGGCCGGGCCGCCTGCCCTGCGCAACGCGATTTACGCGGCAACCGGCGTGGCGCTGCGGCGCCTGCCGATCGATCGGAAACTGCTGGCTGCGGGGAAAAAGGCATGAGCGGCAAGATGCGTATCCTCACAAGCGTCGTTGTCATCGGCGTCGTCGCAGCAGGCCTCGGCGTCTTCATCGTCCGCGGCCCCGGCCCGCTCGATTTCGCCGGCGGCACAAAAGTGGCGCTGGCGGACTATCGCGCCGGCAAGCCCACGGGCGTACCGGCCAAGCTCGAGAAAGCGAGCCTGGTCGAGCGCGGCGAATATCTCGCCAAGGCGGCCGACTGCATGGTCTGCCACACCAAGCCGGGCGAGAAGGAGTATTCCGGCGGGCTCAGCTTCAAGCTGCCGTTCGGCACCCTCTATTCCACCAACATCACGCCGGACAGGGACACCGGCATCGGCAATTACAGCGACCAGGAGTTTTTGAACGCGGTCCAGCACGGCAAGCGCCGCGACGGCGCCCGGCTTTATCCGGCGATGCCGTATACGTCCTACACCTTCATGACCGACGAGGACGTCCTGGCGGTGAAGGCCTATCTGTTCAGCCTGCCGGCGATACGCGCCAAGGCGCCCGACAACACGCTGTCGTTCCCCTTCAACCAGCGCTGGGCGATGATTTTTTGGTCAGCCGTTTTCAATCCGGACACGCGCTTTACGCCTAATACATCGAAGAGCCCGGAGTGGAATCGTGGTGCGTATCTTGCGGAGGCGCTGGCGCATTGCGGCGAGTGCCACACGCCGCGCAATCTCGGCTTCGCGCTTGATAACCGCAAGAAGTTTGGCGGTGCCCTCACCGCCGGCTGGCGCGCCTTCAACATCTCCTCCGACAAGGCGACGGGCCTCGGCAATTGGAGCGATGCGGACCTGATCTCGTATCTGTCGCTCGGCCACGCGCCGGGCCACGGCTCGGCCTCGGGTCCGATGGGCGAAGCGGTCGATCACAGCTTTAGCCAGTTCGCCCCCGAAGACATCAGCAGCATCGTCGCTTATCTCCGCAGCGTGCCGCCAGTGCCCTCGCCCGACCTGCCCGCGACCACGGCGCCGGTTGCGCCAGCCTCGCACAAGGACGGCGTGACGGCCGATGCGCGCGGCAAGATGCTGTTCGCCGGCGCCTGCGCCAGCTGCCACGGCTGGAGCGGCGAAAGCCCGGTCTCGCCGATGGCGACGCTGACCGGCACCTGGGCCGTCAACGATCCCGCCGCCACCAACGTCGCGCAGATCGTGATCTCCGGCACCAAGCGGCACACGCCTGATGGCGCGCTGTCGATGCCGGCGTTCGGCAATGCGTATACGAACGACGAGATCGCGGCGGTCGCGAACTACGTCACGGCGCGGTTCGGGACGAAGGGCTCGAAGCTGACGGCGAAGGATGTGGCGGAGTTGCGGGAGCAGACGGCGGAGTAGACGTCGCGGTGAGATTGACGCGTGATCGCGCGTCAATCTCCACTGTCGTCCCGGACAAGCAGCGAAGCGGAGTGCAGATCCGGGACCCATACCCACAGGGAGTAGTTTGGCGAAGACTCGGAGTGGGAGTTGTGCCCCACACCACTCCCTGTGGTTATGGGTCCCCGCGCACCCGTGCGCAATCGCGCACTAGGCGGGGACGACACCGAGGGTGTGGCTTCGTCCTTCAGTTTCGTAGGGTGGGCAAAGCGAAGCGTGCCCACCACCTTTAACGATCGAGAAAGATCGTGGGCACGGCGCAAGTGCGCCTTTGCCCACCCTACGATTCCGAGTTTGACGCGCCGCTGCTCAGCTCAACCAGAATTTCGGCGTCGTCGGCTCCAGCCGGCCGCCGACGCGCACGGGCGCAACCCGTAGTGCAAGCCCCGTCGCATCGTCCGTCTCCACCGCGACGCCGCTGAGCGTCGCCGCGCCCGCCGCGGGCTCGAACCGGCCCGACGGAATCCCCGACGTGAACCGCCGCAGCGGCTCTTCCTTCTGCATGCCGATGATGGAGTCGTAGTCGCCGGTCATGCCGGCGTCGGTCATGTAGGCGGTGCCGCCGCTAAGGATCTGGTGGTCGGCGGTCGGGACATGGGTATGCGTGCCGACGACGAGGCTGGCGCGGCCGTCGCAGAAGAAGCCGATGCCCTGCTTCTCGCTGCTGGCCTCGCAGTGGAAGTCGACGACGATGGCGTCGGCGGCAACGCCGAGCGGACAGGCCCCTAACTCGCGCTCCAGCGCGGCAAAGGGATCGTCGAACGGGGTCATGAAGACGCGGCCCAAAGCGTTGACGACGAGGGCGTGCTTGCCGTTCTTGGTCTCGACCAGGGCAGCGCCGCGGCCGGGCGTGCCGCGCGGATAATTCGCGGGACGCACCAGGCGCTCGGCGCGCTCGATGAAGACGAGGGCTTCGCGCTGGTCCCAGGAGTGGTTGCCGAGCGTCACCGCATCGGCGCCGGCGTCGAGAAACTCCTGGTAGATCGCTTCCGTGATGCCGAAGCCGCCGGCCGAATTCTCGCCGTTGACGACGACGAGATCGAGCGACCAGTCCTTGACCATGCCGGGCAGATATTCGGCGATGGCGTTGCGCCCCGCCCGGCCGACGACATCACCCACGAAGAGAATGCGCAACTTCAGAACTCCGGAAATCAAACACGTCCGATTCCGTTAGCACATAATCCAGCGCGACGTCGTGGGCTAGTGCGGGAACGGCCTCGATCTCTTGCGCTGCAAAAGCGAGCCCGATGCCGACGATCTGCTTGGCTTTTCGCAGATGCGCGAAGGTGAAATCGTAATGCCCCGCACCATAGCCGATGCGATGGCCGAGACGGTCGAAGGCGGCGAGCGGTGTCAGCATGATGTCTGGAATGATCTCGGCGGCCGCCGGCGACGGCTCGGGAATGCCGAGCGGGCCCATCATCAGCCGGTCGTTCGGATGGAAGATGCGGAAGACCAGCGACTGGCCGCGCGCGGTGACGCAAGGCAGCGCCAGCCTGGCGCCCTCCTCGGCGAGCTTCCTCATCAGCGGCATCGGATCGATCTCGCTGCGGATCGGCGAGTAGCCGGAAACGATGCTGCCCGGCAGCAGCTTGAACGGCAGCCCGCGCTTGGCGAGCCTAGCGGCGGCGGCGCTGCGCTTCTTCTCACTGAGCGCGTCGCGCGCCGCGAGGGCTTTGGCGCGGAGTTGGGATTTGGTGTTGGTCATGCGCGCTTGCTCCGCCGTCATCACCCGCGAAGGCGGGTGATCCACTATTCCAGAGACGCCAGTGATCAAACATCGACGCCGCGGCGTACTGGTTGCCCCGCTCCCGTGCGCAATTGCGCACTAGGCGGGGCATGACACCGAAACTAAACCGCAGCGTGTCGGGGACGCAATTCGAAGGGCCCGAACCAGAAGACAGAAACAGTGCGAAGCCGCGTACGCCGTTGAAGCACTCGATCCCGGAGTTCCCTACGAAAGTAGGTGGGCACCATATGTCCGGGCCCACGGGCCCGGCCAGGGACAGTTCCCTAAAGGATCGATAAGGCCCCGGGGATATATGGCTCCTGACGCGCGTCGCAGCCTCGCCGGGCCAATGTAACAACGATACTGACGAATCGCCAGCCCGGTGAGTGGGCGCGCCCACTTGCTTGCCAAATCCACCGGTGAACTCCCTCTCCCGCCTGCGGGAGAGGGTTGGGGAGAGGGCTCTCACCTCTGGGAGAGTCTCACTGTGGAGACACCCTCTCCCCAACCCTCCCCCGCGAGCGGGGGAGGGAGCACACCGCCTGCCTGGCAGCGGCCCCTACCCGATCGCGATGCCGTTGCCCACCGTCCGGTTCAGGACCTGGGTCGACTTCTCGATGCGTTCGGCGGCCGAGTTCAGCGCGTTCACCACCGCGGTCTGCGTCAATCGGGCGCGCTCGACGGCGGCGTTGCGGAAATCCCGCAATTCCGTCAGCTCCTGCTCCATGGTGCGGACGCGGTTGCCGGCGTCGACCAGCTCGTCGCAGACGGTCAGCGCCGCCATCACGGTGAGCCTGGCATCGCCGATCTCGCCGAATTTTCCGCGCAGCGATTGAATCCGCGTCTCCAGGCTCTCGGCGAGCTTGAGCAGCCGCACCTCCTGGCCCTCCTCGCAGGCCATGCGGTATTGCCGGCCATTGATGGTGACGTTGATGTGGCTCATCCGTCCTCTCCGGTATCGAGCACCGAGCGTATCGTGATGATTGCGGAATCCAGCCGGTCGGAGATCTCGCGATTGGTGCGCTCGAGCTTGCGCGCCTTCACCAGCGCGCCGTCGAGCTCGTCGGCAAGGCGCGAGCGATCCGCGCCCAGCGCCTGGATGCGCGCCGCCAGCTCGTTCTCGTCGCGATCGGCATCGCGCCGCCGCTCCACCGCGCTTTCGAGCGCGTCGAGCGCCGCCATCAGCCTGCGGGTCGCGATCTCGATCTCGACGGCGGAGGACTCCGTCATGGCAGAGCTGTTGGATACGCGATCGTTCATGCAGTCAGCGGCGGAACCTGTGGCCTGTCTGGTGGCCTTTACCCTGGAGCTTGCCGTCCGGCAAAAGACTCGGTTCGGCAAGCGGTTAGAAGCAGAAATTTACGTGGCAAGCTAGCCGAGCGCAACGCCGCCGCGAAACTATGCACTGCTAAGCAACTTTTACGGCCAAACCGGCGTTTGATTGCCTTGGCCTGCCGGAACCGAGATGCTATCCCAGCCGCGACCCCAGCGGCCGAAAGGCTCCTTCCGGCGCGGCAAATACAGCCACAAGCGCCTCATTTCAGACGGATTTCAGACATGACGCAGGTCGATCACAACCGTATGGCCAACGCAATTCGCGGCCTTGCCATGGACGGCGTCGAGAAGGCGAAATCGGGCCATCCGGGCCTGCCGATGGGCGCCGCCGACATGGCGACGGTGCTGTTCACGCAATTCCTGAAATTCGACGCCGCTGCGCTGGACTGGCCCGACCGCGATCGCTTCGTGCTGTCCGCCGGCCACGGATCGATGCTGCTCTATGCGCTGCTTCATTTGATCGGCAGCCCCGAGATGACGATCGACCAGCTCAAGGATTTCCGCCAGCTGGGATCGCTCACGCCGGGCCACCCCGAACACGGCCACACCAAGGGCGTCGAGACCACCACCGGTCCGCTCGGCCAGGGTCTCTCGACCGCGGTCGGCATGGCGCTCGCCGAGAAGATGCTCGCCGCGGAGTTCGGCAAGAAGATCGTCGACCACCACACCTACGTGCTCGCCTCCGACGGCGACCTGATGGAGGGCGTGTCGCAGGAAGCGATCGCCATGGCCGGGCACTGGAAGCTCAACAAGATGATCGTTCTCTACGACGACAACGGCATCTCGATCGACGGCCCGACCTCGATCTCCGACTCCGTCGACCAGGTGAAGCGATTCAAGGCGTGCGGCTGGGCCGCCGAGAAGATCGACGGCCACGACCAGGCCGCGATCGCCGACGCGATCACCCGCGCCAAGAAGTCGAGCAAGCCGACGCTGATCGCCTGCCGCACCACCATCGGCTTCGGCGCGCCGCATAAGGCCGGCACCAACAAGGTGCATGGCGAAGCGCTCGGCGCCGAGGAGCTCAAGGCCGCCAAGGAAAATCTCGGCATCTCGCAGGAGCCGTTCTCGGTGCCCGACGACGTGCTGAAGGCGTGGCGCGCGGCCGGCAGCCGCGGCGCGGCGGCCCGGCAGGAATGGGAGGCTCGGCTCGGCGAGCTCGGCAGCC
>NZ_AKIY01000241.1 GCF_000282615.1 Bradyrhizobium sp. YR681
CCGGCTCGCGAACAAGACGACCACATGATCGCCCCTCAAGGATGAGCCGGGATGGGCGATACATACGACAAATCCGAATTTCGGTAAAGTGGAATATTTTTACAGCAGAGGATTGACACGCGCGCGAAACAGGGGCGAACGGCGGATCGTCCGCAAGCAATAAAAAGGAGCGGTGCCGGGCACCGCTCCTGAAATGAAACCGGGAAACGCGTGGGTCAGACCAGTGAACCGGTCCGCGCCGGTACGACGACGTCGAAAGCGAGCGCCCGATACGGCCGTATCAGTAGCCCGGATCGTAATAATAAGGATTACCGCCGTAATAGCCCTGACCGCCGTAATAGGGACGCGGGCGATAATAATAGTGGTCCTCATAATAGTCGCGGCGCCGCTGCTCGGCGATCACCCCGCCGATGATGCCTGCCGCGGCGCCCATGAAGGCAAGGCCCGCTGCGTTCGAGCCGCGACGATAGTGGCGACGGCGTGCGGCGCTGAAATCGGTGACGTCCGAGGAGGCCTGGCCGGCCGTGACCGCCTTTGCGGACTCCGCCCTGGCCGCTCCCGAGGACGCCGCAGCCGAGGGCGATGCAGAGGTCGCGACCAGTGCCAGGCTGGCGAACGCAGCCAGGACCGCGTTGCGGCCGGCGGCGGAAATCATGGGTCTACCACTCATCTTGACCTTCCTCTGTTCTTACCTAAACACACGTCAAACACACATATGAAAGCGGTCCATAACGCGCAAACCACTGAAATGGTTTCGTGATCGCGGCAATCTGCCACGCTTTGAACGATTGTAAACCGAACGGCCTGATCCAGCTTGCACCACTCAACCTGAGCGGATAATGAACAGCCGCGCCGTTTTTCGGTCGCCGTAAGCGTTTCACGTGAACCAACGCATCAACCGACGCCGTCGGGATCGATGCACTTTTCAGGGTTCAACGTGACTGACGCGTCCTTTTCTTCAAGAGAAATCAGATGATTGCGGTTCGCAAACTGCCGGCGCGCTATGCGCCGATCGTAATGCCATTCGTGCTGTCCATCCTCATGACGGCCGTGGTGTCGGTCATTTCGACGCTCCGAAGCCTCGGCGCGACGCCGGCCTTCCTCGCGACATGGCCGGGCGCCTGGGGGCTGTCATGGCTCGTCGCCTTTCCAACGCTGCTGATGGTGCTGCCGCTGGTCCGCCGGATCGTGGCCTGTATCGTAGCTTCCCCATCTCAACCAGGCCGATAGAAGGCGCGGACGGCGGCGATGACGCCCGCCGTCCCGCTTCCGCGTGACCTTACGACAGCGCCCCCAGCACGCCGCGCGTGGCCTTGTCGATCTCCTCGACATAGCGGCGGCGGGCGAAGGTCTCGGTGAGGAAGCCGACCACCTTGCGGCTGTCGGTGGAATCGACCACCGCCAGCATTTCGGCTTCGGCCTCGTCGAACACCGCCATCGCCGATTTCACGTTCATCTCCGGGATCAGCACGATGTCGATCAGGCGGGCGAGCTCGATCACCTGGATGTCGTCGGCGATGGTGTCGAGATCGCTGGAGAACAGGTCCGGCAAGAGGACGAGGCCGACATATTCGTCGGCATTGTTGACGATGACGACGCCCGGCCGCGAGCCCAGCGCGAATTCGCGGCGCACTGCGGCAATGGTCGTGGTCGACGGCACCTTGCCGACGTCGGAGCGCATCAAGCGCTCGACGGTGAGGTTGCGCAGCCAGCCGACGTCGTTGGCGCTGCGGATGGTCTCGCCGCGCAGATGCAGGCGCCAGGTCGAGAAGGAATGGCCGAACATGAAGCGGACGCAGATCGAGGTGACGATGCAGCCGGCCAAAACCACGGCGGTGACGTCGACGTTTCGGGTCATCTCGAGCACGAGGAACGACATCGTCAGGGGACCGCCGACGATGGCGACCCCGAGCGTCGCCATGCCGGTCAGCATCGCCACCAGCGGATCGATGACGAAGTCCGGACTGATCAGCAGGAGCACCGCGGCAAAGAACTTTCCGATCAGGCTGCCGACGAACAACGAGGCGAAGAACAAACCGCCGCGGAAGCCCGAGGCGAGCGAGATGAGACAGGCCGTCACTTTGAGGGCGATGATCAGCGCGATCAGGCCGATCGTCATGTCGTGAAACAGATCGAGCACCATGGCGCCGTGGCCGGCCGCCAGCACCTGCGGCGTGATGATGGCAAAACCGCCGACGATGAGGCCGCCGATCGCGGGGCGGAGCCAGACCGGCAGCCATTTGAACAGGCGCTCGAACATCGAGGACGAGCGCATCACGGCAATGCCGACGCCGCTGGTGACGAGCGCAAGCCCGATCAGCGCCAGATATTGCTCGACGCCGACGGCGCTGACCTTGGGTATCTCCAGAGAATACGGCGCGCCGCCGAGCCATTGCGCCGTCAGCGCACCGGCAAGCGAGGCCGCCAGGATCGGCGCGGCGCTGCCGACCGAATAGACGCCGACGATCAGCTCGCAAGCGTAGAAAGCACCCGTGATCGGCGCGCCGAAGGCAGCTGCGATCGCGGCGGCGGCCCCGCAGCCGACGATCAGGCGCAGATCGTTGCGGCGCAGGTTGAAGAACTTGCCAAACAGCGAGGCGATGCCCGAGCCGATCTGGGTATAACCGGCCTCGAGGCCGACCGAGGCGCCGCAGCCGTTGGAGATCAGCGTCTGGCTCGACACCACCACGCTGTCGCGCATCGACAGATTGCCGCCGCGCAGCGCGTTCGCCTCGATCGGGTCCACGGCGCTGGAGATCTTCATCCGCCGCCGCGACCATTCCATGATGCCGAGCGCCAGTCCGCCGAGCGCGGGCGCGATCAGCGCCGCCCAGGGACTGACACGCGCATTGGCGGACAGGCGGACATCGACGGGAATGCCGTAGATGACCATATGGGCGATCTGCGCGATCTCGGCCATCAGCGTCACGATGGCGCCGGCCAGCGCGCCGATCACGAGGGCCAGCGGGATCAGGTAGAACTCGTTGCTGCGCAACAGCGCGCGCAGCCGAACCATGACGCGGTTCGATCCCTTGCGATCGGTGAGATGTCTGATCCGCGCGAACACCGCCTGCCCTAACCTTCCGACAGGCCGTAGCCGGCCATGCGCTGGCGGACCCGCTCGATCTCGTCGCTGGAGAGCAGCGGCGGTTTCCCGATCTGGAGGCAGCCGTGATATTGCCGCGCCAGCGTCTCGACCTCGACGGCGAGCCACATCGCCTTGTCCAGCGTCCTGCCGATCGCGATCATGCCGTGATGGTCGAGCAGGCAGGCGAGCCGGCCTGACAGCGCCCGCAGCGCGTGCTCGGACAACTCCGCCGTGCCGAAAGTGGCATAGGGCGCGCAGCGGATGCTGTCGCCGCCGGCGGCCGCGATCATGTAGTGCACCGGCGGGATGTCCATGCCCATGATCGCCAGGATGGTGCAATAGGTCGGGTGGGCGTGGACGACGGCGCTGACGTCGTCGCGCGCTTTCAGGATGTCCAGATGGAAGCGCCATTCGCTGGACGGCTTCTGGTGGGGGGCATGCGAGCCGTCCATCGCCATGAAGACGATCTGGTCCGGCGTCATGGCCTCATAGGGCACGCTGGTCGGCGTGATCAGGAGCCCGTCCGCATGCCGGACGCTGATATTGCCCGAGGTGCCCTGGTTGATGCCGAGCGCGTTCATGCGGCGGCAGGCGTCGATGATGGCCTGTCTCTTGGCGAGCTCGTCCGCTGTCATCGACATCCCGATTTCATCTCGATTTCATCTCGCTTTCTTGGCGATGCACGTTTGTTAGACCGGGAGTACGTCAAAGCAATGCGGCAGTGCAAGCGAAAGCGGCCCGGATCGCGCGCCAACGTCCCGACAGGCCGCGCGCCTCACGAAATAGACCGTAAAATCAATAATTTAACAGATTGTCGCAGCCTGATGGCAGGCTAAGACAGGCTCGCCCGTACCGCCGCAATTCCGTTGATCACGAACTGCACCGAATAGGCCGCGAGCAGCATGCCGAGCACGCGCGACAGCACCGCATTGCCGGTGCGCCCGAGGGTGCGCGCGATCAGGCTGGCGGAGACGAAGCACAGCATGCAGAGCGCGCACACCGCGAGGACGATCGCGATGATGATCGCGAGCTTCGCTCCGTAGCCGGCATCGCCCGTCAGCAGCAGCGTGGTCGCGATCGCGCCGGGGCCGGCCATCATGGGGATCGCCAGCGGGAACACCGCGACGTCGGAGGCGTGCTCCGAGGTCGCCTTGTCGGCCTCGCGGGCCTCGCGATGCGGGCGGTCGCCGAAGATCATCTGGTAGGAGACGCCGAACAGCAAAAGCCCGCCGGCGATCTGGAAGGCGGGGATGCCGATCCCGAGCTGGCGCAGCAGCCAGTTTCCGGCCAGTGCGATCATGATCAGGATCGAGGCCGCGATCAGCGGCGCCCGCAGGGCGATCGTGCGCTTGACCGTGTCGGGCATGCCGGAGGTCGCGGCAAGGAAGGCCGGCGCAAGGCCGACCGGATCGACCACCAGCAGCAGCGTCACGAAGGCGGACAGGGCGAAGTCGAGCATGCGGCGGGGTCTCATTCGGGGTGCAGCCGCAATCCATAATGGCTCGAGACGGCCTTCGCGAGGAACATTTGCCCTCGCAGAGTCTTGGTCGCGCGAGGATTGAGGACGGGATCGCCTTCCCGTCCCCCTCAAGAGGAGGATTTATGGCTAGACAAGCAAAGAAACGTGCGAACCCGAAAAAGAGCGCGGCGCGCCGCCCGCGTCAGGCGCCCAAGATGCTGAGCGACCTGTTTCTGGAGACGCTGAAGGACATCTATTACGCCGAGAACAAGATCATCAAGACGCTGCCCAAGATGGCCAAGGCCGCGCATTCGAAGGACCTTTCGGCGGCCTTCAACAAGCATCTGCGCGAGACGCAGGGCCAGGTCAAACGTCTGGAGCAGATCTTCAAGATGCTGGACAAGCCGGCGCGCGGCAAGCCCTGCGAGGCCATCAACGGCATCACCGACGAGGGCGCCGAGATCATGAAGGACTTCAAGAACGCCCCTGCCCTCGACGCCGGCCTGCTCGCAGCCGCTCAGGCCGTCGAGCATTACGAGATCTCCCGCTACGGCACGCTCCGCACCTGGGCCGAGGAGCTCGGCATGCCGGAGGCGGCAAGGTTGCTCCAGGCGACGCTGGACGAGGAGGAGGCAACCGATCACTCCCTGAGCGAGCTGGCGACTTCGGTCATCAACCTCGAAGCGGAAGAAGAATACCGCGAAGCCGCCTGATCGGCGCGGCTCGCCCCATTGTTGCCTTTGACGCCGCGGAGCATCTCCGCGGCGTCGATGCGTCTGGCCGCAAGGGTCTGTTACGGTTCGAGAGGCAGGCATGCCCAAAACGCGCGATGCTGGAATTCCGGGGAACCGTCCCCATATCCTCGTTTTCCAACCGCAGCGCCTTCCCCGAGTTTTGCCATGCAACCGAAAAATCCCCTCGACTGGATGCTGTCCGAAGCCCTGGACTCGCTCACCCGCGCCGAACGGCTGCGCCAGCAGTTCGGCCGCCAGGAAGCCTGCTGGGAGCCGCCGATCGACGTGCTCGAGACCGAGCATGAGCTTCTGATCCTGGTGGCACTTCCCGGCGTCAATCCCGACAATGTCGAGACTGTCATCCTTGACGGCGTGCTCGTCATCTCCGGCCAGCGCACGCTTCCGCCGGAGCTTCGCAACGCCCGCATCCACCGGCTCGAATTGCCGCAGGGGCGTTTCGAGCGCCGCATTGCATTGCCCCTTGGCCGCTACGCCATCAGCCGCTTCGTGATGGACGGCTGCGTCGCGCTGCGCCTCGCCAAATCCTGAGGTCGATCATGGCCACCGAACAGATGAATAACGAACCGACGAATTCCCAGAACGGTCCCGACGTGAAGATTCCCGAAGACGCACTGATCATCATTCCCGTGCGCGAGATGGTGCTGTTTCCCGGCGCCATCGCGCCGATCGCGATCGGCCGGGCGAAGTCCATCGCCGCCGCGCAGCAGGCGCTGCGCGAGCAGCGGCCGGTCGGCATCGTGCTGCAGCGCAGCCCCGAGATCGAGGAGCCCGGGCCGGACGATCTCTACCGGGTCGCGACCATCGCCAACATCGTGCGCTACATCACCGCGCCCGACGGCACTCATCACATCGTCTGCCAGGGCGTGCAGCGCGCGCGCATCCTCGACTTCCTGCCGGGGACGCCGTTCCCTGTTGCGCGCTTCCAGCAGATCCCCGAGCCGACCACGAGTTCGCCCGAGATCGAGGCGCGCGCCCTGAACCTGCAACGCCAGGCCATCGAGGCGATCGAGCTGCTGCCGCAGGCGCCGCCCGAGCTGGTCGCGATGTTCCAGAGCACCACCGCGCCGGGGGCGCTGGCGGACCTGGCGACCTCGTTCATGGACATCAAGCCGCAGGACAAGCAGGAGGTGCTGGAGACCATCGACCTCACCTTGCGCGTCGAGAAGGTGTCGAAGCACCTGGCCGAGCGGCTGGAGGTGCTGCGCATCAGCAACGAGATCGGCCAGAAGACCCGCGCCACCTTCGACGAGCGGCAGCGCGAGGCGATCCTGCGCGAGCAGATGGCGACCATTCAGCGCCAGCTGGGCGAAGGCGACGGCAAGGCGGCCGAGGTCGCCGAGCTGACGGCTGCCATCACCAAGGCCAGCATGCCGCCGGAAGCGGACGCGCATGCGAGGAAGGAGCTGCGCCGCTACGAGCGCATGCCCGAGGCTGCCGGCGAGTCCGGCATGGTCCGCACCTATCTGGACTGGCTGATCGAGCTGCCCTGGGCGCTGCCCGCGGAGAAGCCGATCGACATCAAGGAGGCGCGCCGCATCCTGGATGCCGACCATTTCGGCCTGGAGAAGATCAAGAGCCGGATCATCGAATATCTGGCGGTGCGCAAGCTCGCCCCGCAGGGCAAGGCCCCGATCCTGTGCTTCGTCGGCCCGCCCGGCGTCGGCAAGACTTCGCTCGGACAATCCATCGCACGCGCGATGGATCGCCCCTTCGTGCGCGTCAGCCTGGGCGGCGTGCATGACGAGGCCGAGATCCGCGGTCACCGGCGTACCTATATCGGCGCGCTGCCCGGCAACATCATCCAGGGCATCAAGAAGGCCGGCAGCCGCAACTGCGTCATGATGCTGGACGAGATCGACAAGATGGGCCGCGGCGTGCAGGGCGATCCCTCGGCCGCCATGCTGGAGGTGCTCGATCCCGAGCAGAACGGGACGTTCCGGGACAATTACCTGGGCGTGCCCTTTGACCTGTCGCGCGTGGTCTTCATCGCGACCGCCAACATGCTGGACCAGATTCCGGGTCCGCTGCTGGACCGCATGGAGCTGATCAGTCTCGCCGGCTACACCGAGGACGAGAAGCTGGAGATCGCTAAGCGCTATCTGGTGCGGCGGCAGCTGGAGGCCAATGGCCTGACGGCCGAGCAGGCCGAGATCGAGCCGGAGGCGCTGAAGCTGGTCGTCAAGGGCTACACCCGCGAGGCCGGCGTGCGTAACCTCGAGCGCGAGATCGGCAAGGTGTTCCGCCACGCCGCGGTGCAGGTCGCCGAAGGCTCGGCTGCGAAGGTCGTGGTGACGCCCAAGGACATCGCCACGGTGCTCGGCCAGCCGCGCTTCGAGGGCGAGATCGCGCAGCGCACCAGCATTCCGGGCGTGGCCACCGGCCTTGCCTGGACGCCGGTTGGCGGCGACATCCTGTTCATCGAGGCATCGCGCGTGCCTGGCCGCGGCGGCATGATCCTGACCGGCCAGCTCGGCGAGGTCATGCGCGAGAGCGTGCAGGCGGCGCTGACGCTGGTGAAGAGCAAGGCGCCGCAGCTCGGCATCGATCAGTCGCTGTTCGAGAAGAGCGACATCCACGTTCACGTTCCCGCGGGCGCAACCCCGAAGGACGGACCGAGCGCGGGCGTTGCGATGTTCACGGCGCTGACGTCACTGCTCACCAATCGCACGGTGAGGAGCGACACGGCGATGACCGGCGAGATCTCGCTGCGCGGGCTGGTGCTGCCGGTCGGCGGCATCAAGGAGAAGGTGGTGGCTGCGGCCGCTGCCGGATTGAAGCGGGTGATGCTGCCGGCGCGCAACAAGCGGGATTACGACGACATCCCGAAGAGCGCGCGGGACAACCTCGAGTTCATCTGGCTGGAGCGCGTCGATGAGGCCATTGCGGCTGCGCTCGAACCGGTCGAGGCCCAGGTCGGTGCGAAAGTCGGTGCGAAGGTCGAAGCAGCGGAGTGAAGGCGATGAAGAAACTGCTGGAAAAAGCGAAGAACTCGGGCATAACGCAGCGGCTGCGCCAACTGCTCGATCGTGCCATCGACCGGGTTCGCGATGCACTTGCGGCACCGGAGCCGCGGCTTCAGCCGGTCCCGGTCCGGATCAGGCGCCGCAAGGGCTGAACCCCTCCGCTTCAGCCCTCGCGGTCGTCGAACATAAAAGGCCCCCTCCTGCGAGGGGGCCTTTGCGTTATCAGGCCACGGCGTCCTTGGCGGCCTTGACCGGGCGGGCGCGGACGATCTTCCGGGCCGGCTTGGCCTTGAACATCATCTCTTCACCCGTAAACGGGTTGGTGCCCTTGCGCGCCTTGGTCGCGGGCTTCTTGATGACCACGAACTTGGCGAAGCCCGGCACCAGGAACAGGCCGTTCTTCTTGAGCTCCTTGTGGCCGACGTCGGTCAGCGTCTCCATGACGCTCTTGACGTCGCGCTTGGAAAGCTCGGTGGCGGTCGCAATCTTTTCGATCAACTGCGATTTGGACATTTGGGCTGGCATCGTGTCTCCTCTGATTCGTTGCCGGTTGCATATTAGACCAACCGGAGAAGGCCTATAGCCTTCTGCACAGTTTTGTCGCGGTTTTACGGGCTTTTTTGGCCCCCTGTGGCAAAAAACCCTGCATTTTAGCTGCTTCCAGAGCGGGAGAAGCCTCAGGCAGCGGATTTTACCTTGTTTCAAAGGCCCGCACGCAGCCTTGCTAAAGCTGATTCGCGGCTTTCGACAAGCGATGAACGGCCTCTTTGTGTGAGGAGAAGCGCGTTTCGCCCTAGAAAATAAGGGTCAGATCGCACCGCAGCCGCGTTTGCTGGTGCTCTCCCTCTCCCCGTTCTCACGGGGAGAGGTGAAGAAAGAAGGCTAAATGCGCTCGATGATGATGGCTGGCGCCATGCCGCCGGCCGCGCACATGGTGACGAGACCGCGCTTGAGGTCGCGCCGTTCGAGCTCGTCGAGCACGGTGCCGATCAGGATCGAGCCGGTCGCGCCGATGGGATGGCCGAGCGCGATCGAGCCGCCATTGACGTTGACCTTGGCGCGGTCGAGCTTGAGGTCGCGGATGTATTTTACCGCGACCACCGCAAAGGCCTCGTTGATCTCGAACAGATCGATGTCGTCGATGGTGAGCCCCGCCTTCGCCAGCACCTTGCGCGTCGCCGGCACCGGCGCATTCAGCATCAGGGTCGGCGAGTCCCCCATATTGGCCATCGCCACCACGCGGGCGCGGGCTTTAAGGCCATGCGCGCTGGCGTAAGCCGGCGATGCAAGAAGGATCGCGGCGGCGCCGTCGACGACGCCGGACGAATTGCCGGCGTGATGCACGAAGTCGATGTTCAGGTCCGGATATTTCTGCAGGATCAGGCCGCGATAGGTCGTGCCCTTGTCGTCGAGCGCATAGTCGGCGATGGCGGGGAATGCCGGCTTCAGGCTGCTGAGCCCCTCCATCGTGGTCTGCGGCCGCGGATACTCTTCGTGGTCGAGCGCGAGGCTGCCGTCCTCGCGATAGACAGGCACGAGGCTCTTCTTGAAGTGGCCGCCGGCAATCGCCTGCGCGGCGCGCTTCTGGCTTTCGAGCCCGAGCGCATCGACGTCGCCTCGCGTGATGCCTTCCATCGTCGCGATCGCGTCGGCGCAGACGCCCTGATGCGATTGCGGGTGCCGTGCGCGAAGGCGCAGATTGCCCGAATCCATCATCATCGGACCGCCGCCGCGACGTCCTTCCATCGACATCATCTCGCAGCCGCCGGCGATGACGAGGTCTTCGCTGCCCGACATGATCGAGCTTGCTGCCATGTTGACGCTGGTGATGCCGGAGCCGCAAAAACGATCCAGCGTCACCGCACTGGCGCGGACGTCGTAGCCGGCATCGAGCGCCGACATGCGGCCGAGATCGCCGCTTTGCGTTGCAACCTGCGCGCTGCAACCCCAGACGATGTCGTCGACGTCAGCCGTGTTGATGCCGGTGCGATCGGCGAGCGCGCGCAGCACGGTTGCGCCCAGCTGCTGCGGATGAATGCCGGAAAGTGCCCCCTTGCCGGCCTTGCCGACGCCTCGCGGGGTGCGGCAGGCATCGATGATCAGCGCGTCGGTCATGGGCGTCGTCCTCTTGTTATGAGTGTTGAGGACGGTTTTGAATCAGGGGGCCAGTGGAGTCAATGTGCGGCGTTCACGTCCCTCACCCGGATTTTCCGCTGCGCGTAAAATCGGACTGCCTCGCGCTACACTCCCGCAGCGTTCCTTGCGATGACGTTGCGATAGTAGCTGGCGCTGAGCTTGGCCGTCCGCACCTGGGTGTCGAAATTGACGTGATAGAGCCCAAAGCGCTTGCTGAGCCCGAACACCCATTCAAAGTTGTCCATCAGGCTCCAGAGGAAATAGCCGCGCACCGGCACGCCTTCGGCGGTGGCGCGCTGGAGCTGGGCGAGATAGTTGCGCAGATACATGATGCGGTCGGTGTCGTAGATCTTGCCGTCGGGCGACACGACGTCGTCACCGGAGGTGCCGTTCTCGGTGATGTAGATCGCATCCGTCTTCCAGATCTTGGCCGCCAGCTTCGGCACCCAGTAGATCGTCTCAGGCGCAATGCGCAGCCAGTCCGAACTCATGTGCGGGAACGATTTCGGGATCGGCAGCGGCATGAACCCCGCGCCCTGGTCGGACGGCACCACGTAGTTCTGCGGCGCGTAGATGTTGAGGCCGAGGAAGTCGACCGGCGATCCGATGATCTTCAGCTCCGCGTCGGAGTATTTCGGCGCGTCGGCACCCGCATATTTCAGGAAGGCGTCGGTGTACCGGCCCGTCATGATGACGTTTAGATAGCCGGCATTCATCTCACGCAGCGCGATCTCGGCGGCGCGGACATGCTCGGGCGTGTCGAGCGCGGGAACGCAGACGTCGATATTCTCGGCCGGCCCGACCCTTGTGCCGCGGCGGCCGCGCGCGCGCACCGCCTGCACCGCGATCCCGTGCGCGAGCGCGCTGTTGTGCCTGACCTGGTTGACCTCTCGCTGCGGCAGCGTCACGCCGGGCGCGTCGATGCCGAGGCCATAACCGAACTGCACGAAACGGCCGCTCTCGTTCAGCGTGAACACGTTCCTGACGCGATCGGTCAGCCGCTCGGCGACGTAGCCGGCGTAATCGCCGAAGATCTTGCAGGTCTCGGTCGACCGCCAGCCGCCAAAACGGTCCTGCAGCGATTGCGGCAGGTCCCAGTGATAGAGCGTCGCCCACGGCTCGATGCCG
This sequence comes from Bradyrhizobium sp. YR681, assembly GCF_000282615.1. Lineage (GTDB taxonomy): Bacteria > Pseudomonadota > Alphaproteobacteria > Rhizobiales > Xanthobacteraceae > Bradyrhizobium. The sequence continues at coordinate 11,530 of NZ_AKIY01000241.1, forward strand.
TTCTTCAGGAGCTCGTCGACGAGGCGGTTGTAGAAGTCGAGCCCCTTCGGGTTCGGCTTGCCGTCGCCGTCGGGGAACACCCGCGGCCACGCGATCGAGAAACGATAGGCCTTGCAGCCGAGATCCTTGATGAGCGCGATGTCTTCCTTATAGCGATGATAGTGTTCGTTGGCGCGGTCGCCGGTGGTGGCGTCCTCGATCTTGCCGGGGATGCGGACGAACTTGTCCCAGATCGAGGCCCCTCGCCCGTCCTCGTCGACCGCGCCCTCGACCTGATAGGACGAGGTCGCCGTGCCCCAGACGAAGCCCGCCGGGAAACCGCTGCCGCGACGCGATACCGCGGCCGCCTTGGCCTCGGCGAGTTCAAGAGGACCTGCCACACTGGCTGCGGACAGCCCCGCGATTTTCGCGAACTGGCGACGCGAGACCTTGTCCGACATTGATGCTGCTCCGCTTCTCTTCGTTTCGGGCCGGCACAATGACCAGCCGGAGCCGGTTTGAAAAGTGGGGTCAGCACATTCCTGATAGCAGGAATTCTCCTTTCCATGACCTCATGGCGCCGGCTTCTACAGGATCTTGCATAGCCCCCATCGCAGCCACTCCTGCGCTTCGGGCGCAACCGGGCATGTGATCACGCGAAGACCCCCACTACGAAGCGCCAGCAAGCCCAGGGCAGCCAGCACGAGCACCACAAAAGAGAGCAGGAACACGGCGACCTTGACCCACCCTCGTCTACCCACGATCAGGTCCCCGGTGATCAGGCTGGCCATGTGCAGGAAGAAGGTTACGGCAAGAGCGGTCAAGCCGAAGGTGCGGGCCGGCTCTGCGGACAACAGCAGCGCACCGACGATGATGACCGCCTCGAAAACGTAGAGCAAGACGAGCCAGTGACGGTACAGCGACTTGCTGAGGCTGCCGGGCGTCGAAACGGTGAGCAGCGCCTGGAGCGCGCGGCCCCCGCGGGCGACCCATATCATCCGCGACATTGGCAGCCGATATCGCTTCTCGGATTCCTCCAGCATCTGACCGGTAATGGCCAGCGCACGAGCGCTGGTTCGCAGCGTCGCCCCGCTATCGAGCTTGCGGTCGACTTCATAATGATCCCGCACATAGTTGAGCATTCCCTCGTCGCCCAGAACCGCCTTCAATGCCTGTGCGATCTGCGTGCGTCGCAGCCCGCTGGCGGTCAGCGAAAGCCGGCCCCAGAGAGCCTCGAAGGCCCCCTCGAGCGACGCGTTCTTCTGCTCCGCGAGCGCACCGGCGAAACGATCGATCAGCTCGTCATATCCCTCGGGCTGCATCTCCTCGCGCACGATCGTGCGTTGCGCCTCCCGGAGCAGCGCATCTCTGATCGGCTTGACGTCAGGCGCTGGAAACAGCGTGTCCAGGATCCGCTCGCAACCGTCCAGCCGGCCCCACATGATGTCGTTCCGCCGCCACTGCGCATCGAGAAAGGCTCCGAAATGAAACAGGGCCGTACCGGCAAGCTTGCGCCGCTGATGGGCGACGGCGCCCTGGTCGTGGCGCTCGTCGATCAAGCTCGAGGCATCTTCGGGGCTGATACGAACCACCTCGACGGTCGACGGCTCGCCGGTTCCGGTGTCGTAGTAGAGCGGGAAGCTCACCTGGTCGTATTCGTCGAACCGCATGTAATAGGCGGCGAGAAACTCGCGCAGGGCTCTTCCTTCGACCGTGTTCAGGCATTCCTCGTAGCCGAGACCGCGACAACCCCGATCTCGATGATCACCTTGTACCGGTCCTCATTCAGCTTCGGGACGAGCCTCGGCTGGCCGAGCAATCCATGAACCGACAGGTCCGTCGGGAGCGGAGGATGGACCGCCTTGGCGTAGGCACCTCGCATATACTCGATGTGACCTTCCAGCTCCGCTTGGAGGCGGGTCTGGTTTGCCGCCGACGCGTATTCAAACAGTTTCTTTGCTCTGGCGAACACGTTTTCCTGGAGGGTGCGCAGCGGACTTGGAGTCGGCAAGTCGTTCGAGACCGGCACCGTCGTCCCCGGCCCGGCCCCCGCCGCCAATTCCGAAACGGTCCCCTCGCCAAGAAGGAGACAGAGCACCGGATCGAGCTCGCTTCTGACGTCGTCACGAATCCCGGGAAATGGCAGCTGCATGACTTTACGGATCTCGTCGATCGCTTTGCCAAGCCCATCGGCCAGGCAAACCATCGCAGCGAGGAGAGGCTCGCGTTCGATGGCTCCAAGCTCTTTCCATCGCTCGCGGAGGTGCTTCTCGATGTCGGATAAATCCTGCTTTGCCTCAGGCAGCTTGAGCTTGAGCACAAGGCTCCGGAGCTGGTGCACCTTGCGCAGAATGAAGCTCGCACGCCTCAGGTAATACTTGATGTCGTAGTCTTCGAGAAACGCGTTCACAGAGTCGGCTCGACCGTCCGCGTTATCCCTGGTCTCGTAGTATCGCCGCTCGCGCCACAGACGGGCCATGGCCTTCAATGCGTAGAGACGATCGGATTGACGATCGACATCCCACCAGACGGCCAATTGCTCCGCGATATAGTCCGTCGCGGTCATCATCCGCAGGTGTCGATATGGCAGGAACGCAGCGCCGTAATACCTGACCATGTCGCGCAAGTCGCGAGAGCGCCAGGAAGGCACCTGGTTGTTCTTGCCTAGCTGAATACGCGCGAAGGGGTCCTCATCGCGCTCCTCGATTTCGATTTCGACCTGACGGACGATCCGTTCGACCCGCTCGATGCGCCGGTTGCGGGCCAGCACGGCCTCGAGATCCTCCCTGATCGTCTCGTCCTGCGGGATCGTGAAGAGCGCCCCCAGGGCGTTTTCGATCGCATCGGGCTTTCGGTCGTAATCCTGGCGATCCAGTTCCGGATTGGTCGGAGACGGCTCGACGTAGATCAGCTTGCGTTCCATCGGAAGCCCGCCGAGGCGCGATGACAGCGCATCGACGACATAGGTGAACGGCTTGTTGTCGAGATAGCCGCCGTCCCCAAAAGCGCGCTTGCGCCAGCGGTCACCTTCGGTATCCGCAGCGGCCAGCCCGGTGAAAAACGGCTTCCATTCGTCGAAATCGATTCTGCCGCCGATCGGGCGCGCGTCGTTCAGGCGTTGCGCGTCCGCCACGGACATCGGCTCGAACGCGAACGGGAAGGACGAGGTACAGCGCGCGGCGAAGGCGAGAAACGGAATGTACTTGTCCGCAAAATGAGGGGCCTGGAAGTGGTAGACCTGCTTGTACCGCTTCTCGTAGACCACCTTGTCGAACAGGCGCAGGGGGACGACGGCACCGCGAATGTCCGTCGTCGTGATGAACAGGTCGATCTCGTCGACGAGTGGATGCTCAGCCGCGCCCGTCGCGGGAGGGGCCTTCGTCATGCCCTGAAACGCTTCGACCAGCTTGACGTACATGCGATCGCTGTTGAGCAGCGATTGCGGCGGGCCATCGGTCCTGGCGTATTCCAGGCCCTCATAGGAAGCCTTGTCGTTGAGCAGGCCGTCGATATCGCCCTCCTGGATCCACAGCCGCTTCAGGGGCGCGAATTCCTGCCCTTTGGCAAGGGCCTTGGCGAGAAACAGGCCATTGATCCCCCCGGCCGATGTGCCCGCAATCGTATCGACCACGAAGCGCGTCCGCGGGCCCGGAGGCGCCGCCACCCGCTCGTCGAACGGGTCGCAAACGAGGTCCGGGTGCAGCTGGTGCGTGAGATAGCGTGCAGCCAGATCCTCGTCGCGCAGCAGCCAGGACGCCTTGCGGTAGACGTCGCGCGTGCGCTTGCTGCGCGGCTCGTCACCGCCCTTCGGCGTCGCGCAGGCCATCTCGTACAGCTCGTTCGTCACGCCGTTAATGTAGATCGCGAGCGAAACGCCGCCATACATGACGACGCCGAAGCGCACCTCGCGCGAATAGAGATTGGTCCGCGTCGCGGACGTGCAGGCAACCGTCGCTGGTCCAGTCATCCTCGCCTCCCAGATTCAAGCAATATTTGATCCGGCGGCCGACCCTCTGATCTTACGGCGCAATTAAAACGATCTGCAGCTCTCCATATGGACGGGTCTGCCGTGCCTGCAATTTGTAGGAGATAACGGACATTTACGCAACCATTTCGTGGAATTGCGGCACGGCGCGCGCCGCCATCCGTGCGCTATTCCGGCTCGATGCCGAGCCCCTGAATGATCTTGCCGGACGAGACCAGCTGGTCGTCGAGGAAGCGCTTTGCGCCGGCCGTCGTCACGGCATCGCCGACGCTGACATCGAAGCCGAGCGTGGGCGCGCGCTCGCGGACATCCGCCGAGTCCAGGGCGCGCGCAATCTCGGTGCTCAGCTTCTCGACGATGTCGGCGGGCGTGCCGACCGGGGCCATGAACATGAACCAGCCCTGGAGATCGACGCTTTGCAGCGTCTCCGCAATCGCGGGAACGTCCGGCAGGGAGTCGATTCGCTTGGCTCCGGCAACGGCAACCGGTCGCAGCGTACCCGCCTTGATGAAGGCCTCGGCGATCGATGCCGACTGGATCGTCACCTGGATCCGGCCCGAGATGGCGTCCTGCACTGCATTCGTGGTCGTGTTGTAGGGGATGAGGACAAAGCCGGTCCCGGCGCTCTTGTTGATGGCTTGAGCGATCAGGCCCGAGAGGTTGCGCGCACCGTCGACGGCGAGGCTTAGCGAACCCGGCGCCGATTTTTCGAGCTTGATCAATTCCGGCAGCGTATTGGCCTTAACCTCGGGATTGACGAGAAGGACGTGGTTGCTCTTGGCCACCATCGCGACCGGCACGAAGTCCTTCACGGGATCGTAGGGGAGTTTCTTGAAGGTGTAGGGGTTGGTGACGAGCGCCGCCGATGTTGCGAACAGGAATGTGTAACCGTCCGGCGCCGCACGGGCGACCGACTGCGTGCCGACGAGGTTTGCGGCCCCCGGCCGATTCTCGACGATGAACTGCTGCCCGAAGACCCGCGAGAGTTTTTCGGTGATGAGGCGGCACATCACGTCGGGGCTGTTGCCCGCCGGCTGCGGCACGACGACGGTCACGGGCCGCTGCGGCCACGATTGCGCGAAGGCCGGAACAGAGCAGCAGAGCGCAACGCCGGCGAGCAGCAGACGACGGGATAGTCCAGACATGGTGTTCCTCCCTGGGGACGCCGCTTTGCGGGCTTTTATTGTTGGTCTGCATTGAGGAGCGTACGGGGCAGCACGCTCCTCACGCCGTCGCCGGCTGCCGTCTTCGATCAGGTTTCGTCTGCGACGACATTCCTGAGCACGCCGAGGCGCTCGACCTCGATCTCGACGACATCGCCGGGCTTCATCCAGAGCGGCGGCTCGCGCCGCGAGCCAACGCCCCCCGGCGTTCCGCTGACGATGACGTCGCCGGGCTCGAGCCGCGTGAACGTGGAGCAGTATTCGATCTGCCGCGGGATATCGAAGATCATCTGCTCGATGCGTGCTTCCTGCATGACCTCTCCATTCAGACGGGTCTGCAAGCGGAGCTTGTCGAGCGGACCGAGTTCGTCCGGCGTCATCATCCAGGGACCGAAGGCGCCAGTGTCCGCAAAATTCTTGCCCGGCGTGAACTGGCTCGTGTGACGTTGGAAATCGCGGACGCTACCGTCATTGTAACAGGCGTAGCCCGCGACATGGGTCATGGCGTCAGCGCGGGAGATGTAGCGACCGGCCTTGCCGATGATGACCGCAAGCTCGCCCTCGAAATCGAGGTCGGTCGAGACGCGCGGCCGCACGATCGGCTGCAGATGTCCGGTCTGGCTGTTGGCGTAGCGTGGGAAGATGGTGGGATGCGCGACTTCCGCGCGGCCGGTTTCCTTGCGATGGGTCTCGTAGTTCAGACCGACGCACAGGATTTTGTCCGGATTCGGAATGACCGGCAGAAAGGTGACCTTCGAGGTCGGGGTGGCAGCAGCCCCCGATCTTGCGTCTGCCACGCCCGACAAGCCGGCGCCGATGGCCGCCCTGAGGTCGGCATAGCGCGACTTGAGCGCTGCACCGACATCGAAGAAGGTCTCGCCTTCGACAAGGCCCCAAGTGGTACGGCCGTCGATCGCTACAGTCGTCAGTTTCACGGTGTTCTCTCCATTTTCAGATCGGAAATGTCGTTGTCTCGCCCGGCCGGGACGTCGTGAAGCCGCACGTCGATCTCATGCAGGAGATCACCGAGCTCGGTGGCGTCGCGCGCGGTGCCGAAGACGTAATGGTCGGGCCGCACGATCGCCGCGATAACGCCGTGACGGTCGAACCAGCTGGCCAGGACTGCCTCGGTTTCCTCGAGCGCGTTCGGCACGCCGGCCCTGAGCGGCGCGACTGCAGCCGCCGAGATGTCGGGGCGCATAGCGACCAGCGAGAGCATGAATAATGATGCGACATCGTCTCTGCGGCCATCGATGAGCAGCCGCCAGCCGGATCCGATGACTTCGTCCAGCAGGCGAACCGTCCCGCCGGTCGCGATGCGCGGCTGCGGAAACAGGCTGCCGCGCGCCGGCGCGTCATGATCCGACAGAAATCCCGCGCGCAGCGGCGGAATGATCTCCTGCCGCGTCAGGAGCAGCGGCTTGCCGCCGCCATCGGCCAGGGCCCGCGCGTCACGCCGCCGCGCCGCCACGGGATTGCGCTCGCAGATCGATTGGCCGATCGCCTTGATCTTGCCGGTCAGCTCGATGACGTGCTGCTTGCGCTCGACCGTGTAGCTGTCGAGCAGGCTGTCGGAGGACAGGCCCCTGAGCACCCGATCCAGCTTCCAGACCAGGTTGGTCGCGTCGCGCAGGCCCTGGCACATGCCCTGGCCGATGAAGGGAGGCTGCTGATGCGCGGCGTCGCCGGCAATCAGGATCCTGCCGTTGCGCCAATCGTCGGCAACGAGGGCGTGGAAGCGGTAGGAGGCCGCCCGCCACAACTCCCCGTCCTGCGGCGTGAGCCAGGGCGCGAGCAGCTTCCAGACATGATCGGGCCGCTCCATCTGCCGCGCGTCTTCGCCGGGCAGCAGCATGATCTCCCAGCGGCGGTGGTTATTCGGGCCAATCAGGAAGCTCACGGGGCGCGCCGGATCGCAGAATTGCGCAGAGCATTGCGGCAATTTGTGAAGCGCGCTCGCGTTCACGCGCACGTCGACCACGAGCCAGGGTTCATCGAAGACGAGATCCTCGAGCCCGAGACCTGCGATCTGCCGCACGGTGCTCGAGGCGCCGTCGCAGCCGAGCACATAGCGCGCGGTGACGGAACGCTGCCGTCCATCGGGGTCCTTCAGGCGTGCCTCGACGCGATCCGGCATTTGAACGAGATCGAGCAATTCGACGCCAAGCTCGGCGCGCACATTGGAAAAGCTTGTCGCATGGCGGCGCAGCTCGGCCTCGACCGCGGGCTGGCTGAACACCATGCTCGGCGTGTAGCCGAGCGGATAGGGCTTTGCGACCATGTCGATGCGCCGGATCAACTGGCCATCGACGCCAAAATGCTCCGATGCGGTGAAGGGCTCGACGTGGGGCGAGATCGCCTCGGCGAGACCCATATTGTCGAAGTGACGGAAAATCTCGTGATCGAGCGCGATCGCGCGTGGCTTGTCATAGACATCCGTGAGCCGGTCGATGACCAGCGTGCGATGACCGAGGCGGCCGAGCTGGCCTGCGGCAACGGCGCCTGATGGCCCGAAGCCGACGACGAGCACGTCATAGTCGGTGGCGCCAGCCGTCATCATGCGCGCGCCGTCGTGAAGGGAATTGCGAGCTGCGCTGTCTTGCAGGCGTCGGACTTGGGCGGCGCGATGCCCCACTGATCGGTTCGTCCCGGCGGCCAGACCCAATCGTTCGGACCTTTCGCGACATAGCTGTCGTCGATCTGGAGGACTTCGGCGGTGTATTCGATAACGGCACCGGCCGGATCGACGAAATAGGCGAACACGTTGTCGCCCGGGCCGTGACGGCCGACGCCCCAGCCGATCGGATGGCCGTGATCCACCATGCGACCGGAGCCGCGCATGACGGACTCCAGATCAGGCATCAGGAAGGCGATATGATTGAGGCCGTTGCGAGGGGCTTCCGCAAGCACGATCGCATGGTGATCGCTGTTGCAGCACAGGAACGCCATCAGCTTCGACCGGTCCGACAGCCGAAAGCCCAGAACGTCCCGATAGAAGGCCGAGAGCTGTTCGATATCGGCGCTGTTGATGTTGACATGCGCCAGCCGCTCGGGGCGATCGGCGATCACGCAAGCAGGTTTGGTCCGATCGCCATGGACGAACTCCATGGTGCAGCCCTGCGGTTCGCGAACCACAAAACTTGTCCCGCCCGACGGCGCAGGCGATGGCGCGGGCGAGCTGATCACCACACAGCCGGCCTGCTGCGCACGCGCGAGCAGGCGATGCAGGTCTTCGTGCGAGCGGACGCGGAAGCTGATCTTGCGGAGCGAAGTCGCCTCACCCGGCGTGAGCTCGAGAACGTGGAAGTCGCTGCCCGTTGCGGCAAGGTACACCGTGCCATCCGCTTCCGCCGCGACGTCGAGGCCCCAGACCTTGCGGTAGAACTCGACCGAGCCGGCGAGGTGCGGCGTCGTGACCTCGACGCTGCGCAGGGCCGTCACCGGAAAGTCGGACATGGAGCTTCCTCGTCGGGGGACGCGAACGCCAATGCTTTAATCTGTACAAAATTTATCGTAAAGCCAAAATTTATAAATAATTGGGCCGAACTCTGCTAATGTACACAAGCGCAGAGATTCCGATGGATGCCCATGAGCTCTGACCTGCCAAGCCAGAAAGTGGACCAGCCGGCAACGCTGGCGACCACGATCTACGCGCGCCTCAAGGCCGACATCCTGACCACGCGGCTTGAGCCCGGACGAAAGCTGCAGTCGCGCTTCCTGATGGAGCAGTACAATGTCGGGCAGACCCCGCTGCGCGAGGCCCTCAACCGCTTGACGACCGAGGAGTTCGTCGTCGGCATGGAGCAGCGCGGCTTCTATGTGAAGGAGGTCAGCAAGGAGGAGCTCCAGGAACTGACCAAGACGCGATGCTGGGTCGAAGGCCTCGCACTTCGCGAGTCCATGCAGAATGCGACCCAGGCTTGGGAAGAGGCTCTGCTGGTGGCGCATCACCGGCTCGACCGCACGCCGCGCTCGCTTCAGCCCGACACATTCGAGGACAATCCGGACTGGGAGAAGGTGCATCGCGCGTTTCACGCGACGCTGATCGGTCTTTGCGGTTCACGGCCTCTGCTCGGCTTCTGCGAGCAACTCGCCGACCGGCTCTATCGCTATCGCATGATGTCGATCGCGAAGGCCTACCCCGCGCGCAAGGTCGGCGCCGAGCACAGTGACATCCTTCAGGCGGTTCTCGCCAGGGACAGCGAGCAGGCCGTGCGTCTGCTTCAGCAGCACTATCGCCGCACCGCCGACGTCATCTATTCCGACCTCGACGGATTGCTGGCGTAGCCCCGTCTTGGGAACATAGAGCGCACCGCGATCAGCGCGAGCGCTTCGGCAGCTTTGGAAGCCTGTCCGGATTGAACGGTGGGATCTGCCCGGTTGGTTCAGGGGCCGGCTGCGGCTGCTCCGTCCGAATGAGCGTTCCCTGCAGGACGACGCCCGGCGCCTGTCCTGCGGTCGCGGTGTAAGTCGCGATCTTGCCGGGGCACGTCCCCTCGATCTCCAGCGTGAGGTCGTCTTCGACGCCGAAGACCGTTGCGCGCCCGTCGGTATGACGCTTGGTCGACACGGTCGCGGTGAAGCGATCGCCGTCGATCTTGCAGGAGCCGTGATACGTCATCAGGCTGTCGCGGCCCCAGATCTGGCCATCAGCGACATGGACGATCCCGGTGCCCTGGTCGAGCGGCGTCTTGTACCACGCCGCGTAGGTACCGTCCTTCAGCATGGGAGCAGTCTCCCCTGGTCTTCCCACGCCGATCATCCACATGATCAGCGCTAACAAAGCGTTAATCCCGCCGCCCGTGCCAATCCGGATGGTCCTTGCGCAGCCCGGCTTCGAGATCTTCGATGATGATGTGAAGCAGACCCACGGCCAGCGGATCGGTGACTTCGCGCTCCAGGCGCCTGTAACGCGCGATCTGGAATTCCTGCTCTCTTAACTGGTGCTCTGTCATCAGACGGGCCCTCCGGTGAACCGACGCGGAGAAGGCCGAACAGTTTCGTTAAAGTTTTCGGATCATTTGCCATGGTTTCCGATCGGTAAAGGGCAAAGGGCGCCAAGCTCCGCCCGCGTGCCGCCACGCAATCTCACGACACGCCGCCGTTCCTCCGACTCGCGCCGATGCTGTGCGGCTTGTTGAGGAAGAACTCCCGATTGCCGAGCGCCGCCTCCGCGTATTGGTCGATCGCGACCTGGATGGCCTCGATGTGCATCCGGCACCAACCCTCATAGCAGGACAGGCGCCGCGCATGATCGAGCGCCTTCAGAAACTCCGGCGGCTCCTGCATATCGGAGAAATAGGCCAGCCCCTCGACTTTCATGCCTGGGCCACCTCTCGCGGCGGCACAAGGCGGCGCGGCTCGAGACGACCACGCGATGGCGCCGGCCGCCGGCGCGGAACGAAGAGGCTGGCGACGACGATCGGATCGGTATCCCCAAGAGCGGCGCGCTCCTGAACAAGCCCGCTCATGACGACGCGCATCTTCATGACCTCCTCGGCGACGAAGGTGCAGTCCTCGTCGCGGTTGATCTGCTCGTGCATGATGGCTTCAGCCTCACGCATGCTGACACGCAACGCTCTGATAACTCGGCGGATTTCGTTGATTCTGTTGTCCATGGCTCGCTCCCTGGCTGGACGACCAGCATAAGAACAAATCATGAACATTGTGTCAATCGGCCTAAGGTAGAACGTAAGCCGGCCGCACGTCCCGTCAGGGGCGCGGCGCGATGGATCTCGGTGATGCAGGCCCCGAGAAACGCAACGCTCCGGCGCTCCCTAGGAAGACAGACGAAGCCAGATATCCCTGCTCGCCAGCACGCCGTTCGGGGTCGCAATCTCCATGTCCACGACATGGAGGGAGCCGGGCTGGTCTCCATAAATGTATTTGAGGTGCCACACGCCGCCGAGATCAGGCGAAATGACGAAATCGTCCAGTCCGTCGGTCATTGCTTTCACCGCTTCGCGGTGGGTCAAAGACGCGGAAAACATTGCATCGATCAAGTTGGCGAGACTCATGCCCTCGACGAGCATCAGGCGCGCGACCTCGTCACCGTAAACATGTCGAAGCGCCGCAACGATAGCGGCGACTGCGTCCGGATTTTTCAACGCCACGGCAGTGCGAGCCTCCGGCAGCATGATGCCGGAAGCAGGATATTTTATGCAAGCCGTCCGCGCGGCGGTGCGGCGCATGGACCTTCCTGCCCTGCCCCCGCTCTCAGCCCAGGCACAGGCAATTGCAGCTCGACGCAGCTAGAACGTCACCCGCATCCCCGCATAGAACGCGCGCGGTCTTGCCGGGCTCAGCGAGCGCGGGTCGTTGAAGTCGGCGCCCCCATTGGCGAAGTTGGGCAAGGCTCCGGTGTCGAAGAAGGTGCCGTAGGTGGCATAGCGTCTGTCGAAGATGTTGTCGACGCGGCCGTAGAGCTGAAAATTCCTGGTCACCTGGTAGGAGGTGTGGAGATTGAACACCGTATAGGACGGCAGCTTCGCATATTGATTGGACTCGTCGCCGACCAGATACTGGCTGGAGACGAAGATCGCGTTGCCGCCGACCTTCCAGACATCGGTCACGGCATAGTCGACGCCGACCTTGATGCGGTGGCGCGGGATGGCGGGGATCTGGTTGCCGGGCGAGACCTGGATGTTGCCGTCGCCATCCGCGAACGGACTGTTGGAGCCGAGCGTCAATGCGTCGAGGAAGCGGGCGTCGACGAAGGCGTAGCTCGCCTGGAACTGGAACGTCGGCGACTTGATGTTGACCTCGGCCTCGAGACCCTGCCGCCTGGTCCGGCCGACATTGGAGAAATAGCCAAAGCCGGTGCGGCCGGGAACGGGAATGGCGAGGATGTCGTCATAATTGGTGGCACGGAAGCCGCCGATCTTCCATCCGAGCGTGCCGATGTTCAGCTCCTTGGCTCCGCGCAGGCCGGCTTCCACGGTCTTGGACACGACCTGCTTCAACGGCGGATCAGAGACGAGAAACGCCGCGATGAGGCAGGGATTGTTCGGATCGGCGCAGCCGAGCTCGAGCGGCGTCGGGACCCGGTTGGCCTCGGAATAGCCGGCATAGGCGGTCAGCTCCGGCGTGATCTTGTAGGTGCCGCCGATGACGGGATTGAAGCGGGTGAAGGTGTAGTCGCCGTTGAGCGCGGTGCCGAGCTGATCCTCCAGCGAGATCCGCGCCACGTTGAAACGGCCACCGCCGGTGATGGCGAACGCATCCGTGACGTTGAACGTGTCCATCGCGTACAGGCCGTTGTACTGGTTGACGGTCCGCAGCGAGACGGGACCGGCAAGACCGGTGTCAGGCGTGCCCGTTGCTCCCAGGAAGACACCGCTGCCGCTGACGACGTAGTTCTCTCCCATCGCGCCGATCTCGGCAGTGGCATTGTAGCGCGTGACGCTGGCGTCGTAGGTTGTGCCCATCACGAAGCGATTGTCGTGGCCGAACAATTGATCGGTGTTGGTGGCCTGTCCCGACACGCCGAAGGTGGTCGAGCGTATCGAGCTGCGGTCGATCTCGCCAAGGATCGTTCCCGGAGCAAAGGGATTTGCGAGCTGAAGGCCGTTCACGCCGTTCGCCGGCGTCGCGCCGTCACCGAAGCACAGCAGCGTCGCGTCGCCGGTGCATTCGCCGACGTCGGTCGGGTTGCCGTCGACGAGCTTCTGCTCGTACCTGCGCACATGGGCGGTGCCCTCGAGCGTCCAGGTCGGCGTCGCATCGACCTTGCCGGTCAGATTGACATAGCCGACGCGGTTGGAGGTGGTCTGCGGCGTGGTGTAGGTCGCGCCCCAATATTTATCGAGCAACTCCGCCGGAACGGTCGCGCTTGCGCCGAAATCGTTCTTGGCGACGCCCATATTGACGTGGAATTCACTGTCGCCGGCCTTGTAGCCGACATCGCCGTAGAAGCGGCGCACGTCCGATTGCGAGAAGTTGCGGAAGCCGTTGTCGTGCAGGCCTTCGAGCGCGGCGTAGACGCCGTAGTTCTTCTCGACCTGCTTGCCCCATTGCGCCGAACCCTGGATGCGGCCGAACGAGCCGCCCATCAGGTCGAGTTCGGCGCCCTGATAGGTGAAGCCGTCCTTCATTTGCAAGTTGATCGCGCCGCCCAGCGCATTGAGGCCGAAGGCGGGGTTGTTGGTCACGAGCGTCACCGACCTGATCGCGGCGGTGGGAATCAGGTCCCAGTTGACGGCGTCCGAGAAGGCTTCGTTGATGCGGACGCCGTTCTGGTACACGGCGAGGCCTTGCGGCGTGCCCGTCACCGGCGAGGCGACAAAACCGCGGAACTCGACATCAGGCTGAAACGGATTGCCGGTGACTTCGCTGATGTTGACGCCGGCGATGTTGTCGCGCAGCGCGTCGGTGATGTTGAGCGAGCCGGTGCGCTTGATCTGGCTGGCATCGACCGCGTTGATCGCCGACGGAACCTTGTCGACGTCGAGACCCCTGCCGGTGCCCGGCGAGGTCGGATAGACGTAGATGCGAGTCTTGGGGCGGTTCGACGACGATGCCCCTGCCACTCGCGCGACCGGACGCGATGGCGTGGTCCGCCTCGTGGTCGAGGGCGGCGGTGCTGCCACCTCGACCGGTGGCAGGTTCTGAACGTTGGTCTCCTCGTCCTGCGCGGCCCCGGCCGGACTCGCGAAGGCCAACCCCGACAGCAGCCCGGTCGACACCGAGGCCATCAACACATGACGCTTGAACAAAAGAGGCCTGCCCATCCCTGTATTCCCATCCGCGACCATCGGCTGTTTTGAGTTTCGCCGTTTGGTCGAGACGAGTGTAATCGGCAGCAGCTCGCGCGCCAGCCACAAAAGGTCGGGCGATATCCGCACCCGTTTTCCCGACCAAATCGGGAATTTTTCCCGATTGCCCTGAATGCGATCAGGCCGCCGCCGTCGGCACCAGCGCCTCGACGGTCAAGCCGCCGTCGCCGGAGACGACGCTGAGCGTGCCGCCCAGCGCCAGAATCCGCTCGCGCATGCCGACGAGGCCGAAGCCGAGCTTCTGGCCCGGCTCCATGCCGCGGCCATTGTCGCTGACCCGCACCCGCGCACAGAGGCGGCCGTCGCGCGTCGGTTGGTCCGCGGGCTCGATGACGACATTGACCGTGGTCGCGCCGGCATGGCGGAACACGTTGGTGAGCGCCTCCTGCACGACGCGGTAGATGGTGAGGTCGGCGGTCTCGCCGGTCTCCCCCAGCTTCGGCGAGATCGCGGTTTCGATGGTGACGTCGGGATGCGATTCCCGCCACAGCCGCGACAGCGATTCGAGCGCCTGGCCGAGGCCGAGCTCGGCAAGGCCGACGGGCCTTAAGCGCTCCAGCACGCGGCGGGTGAATTGCTGGAGAGCGTTGATCTGCTCCAGCAAGGCGCTGCCATGCTTGCGCACCGCCTCTGCACTTGGCGCCTTCCCGTCCGCAAGCTTTGCCAGCGCGCTGGCATGCGCGCGCAGCGAGAACAGATAGGGCCCGAACTCGTCATGCAGCTCGCGCGCGATCTCCTTTCGCTCGATGTCCTGGAGCGACACCGTGCGTTCGGCAAGGCGCCGCTTGTCCTCGACCGCCTCCCCGAGCGTTGCCGCAAGATGGTTGAGCTTGGTGCAAATCGCGGCCAGCTCCGGCGCGCCGCCCGCTATGACGCGCGCCTCGTAGTGCCCGCCCTCGAGCTCGGCCATGGCTTGCGACAATGATTGGAGCGGCGCCAGCGCCCGACCGACCACCGTCATCATCACCAGGAACAGCGCCAGCGCGATCACCGAGCCGACCTCGAGCTGGGTCACGATGCCATCCCAGATCTCGGCGATCTCGTCGTCGGGATGCGAGGTGATCCGGAGCGAGCCGGGCTTGCCGTGGATCGAGACCGGCACGCTGACCGCAGTCTGCTCGGGGTGAACCAGGCTGACGAACCAGGCCGGCGGCGCGCGCGTGTCCTCGTCGGCATCAGGCCGGGGCGGCGTCAGCGGGTTCCCGCCGGAATCGTGCAGCGCGATGCTGACATGGCGCAGGCGGCTGAGATCGCGCGCGATCTGGTTCAGCCGCGCATCCGGATCGGGCGCCTCGTTCAGATCCGCCACGATCATCTCGATGAATTCGCGGGCAAGCCGGATCACGCTCTGGTCCTCGGCCTGTACGCGGGGACCTGCTTCCGCGACCTGGCGGCCGATATTGACGGCGAGCCCGAGCGCCAGCAGCAGCGCCAGCAGCACGTTAATGCGCGCGCGCAGGGAAAGATTTTGCCACATGGGTGCCGTCCGTGCCTCGCGAAGGTTGGCCCGCGCCTGTCCGATGACGTTGACAGAGGCGAAGCGCCCGATATCTAATCGAAAGCGTACAGCAATCGCGGCCGGGTTGCATGAGGCGACATGAGACGCGCGCGGCGTTCTTGTTCGGATCATGCGGCGCAAAACAGGCCGAAGCTGTCGCGAGGAACGCCTATGCGCATTCTGATCGTTGACGATCATCCCATTGTCGCCTCCGGCTGCCGTGCCGTGCTGGCCGACGAGGGCGAGATCGAGATTTTGGAGGCCGCCGACGCCGAAGACGGCGAGTGCGTCTTCATCGTCGAGCGCCCCGACCTCTGCGTCATCGACATCAACCTGCCGACCGTGTCCGGCTTCGAGCTGGCGCGTCGTATCCTCGAACGCGCGCCCGAGGCCCGCATCATCATGTTCAGCATGAACGACGACCCGGCCTTCGCCGCGCGCGCGATCGAATGCGGCGCCAAGGGCTACGTGTCCAAGACCGGCGACCCCGACGACCTCGTCGAGGCGATCCGCACCGTCGGGGGCGGTGGCACCTACCTGCCGAGCGCGATCGCCCGCAGCATCGCCTTTGCGGGGCCGACGCTGGCGCAGAGCCCTCTCTCCAAGCTGAATGCGCGCGAGATGGAGATTTTGCGGCTGCTCAGCGCCGGAAAGAGCCTGTCCGAGATCGCATGGCTGGTGCAATCGTCCTACAAGACGGTCGCCAACACCTCCTCGATCATGCGACAGAAGCTCGGCGTGAAGACCTCGGTCGAGCTGGTGCGATTGGCGATCGACAGCGGTGTCGCCTGACGGCACGCGTCTCGCCACGAATTCAGTCACACAAGCGTTGCAATCCTGATGTGGCTTGATGCCACGGAGCATAATGGCATGACGATCCAGACTGTCTCGACCAACACATCCTATGGCGGCGTGCAGGGCGTTTACCGCCACGCGAGCGCTTCGACCGGAACCGACATGGTGTTCTCGGTCTATGTTCCCCCGCATGCCGCCGGCGCAAAGCTCCCCGTGGTCTGGTATCTCTCCGGCCTCACCTGCACCCATGCCAACGTCACCGAGAAGGGCGAATTTCGCAAAGCCTGCGCCGAGCTCGGCCTGATCTTCGTCGCGCCCGACACCTCACCGCGCGGGCCGGACGTGCCGGGCGACGCCAACAATGCCTATGATTTCGGCCTGGGCGCCGGCTTCTATGTCGATGCGACGCAAGAGCCGTTCGCGCGCAATTATCGCATGTGGAGCTACGTCACCGACGAGCTGCCGAAGCTGGTGGCGGGAAATTTTCCCGTCGACGCCAAACGGCAATCGGTGATGGGCCATTCCATGGGCGGCCATGGCGCGCTGACGGTCGCGCTGCGCAATCCGCACCGCTATCGCGCGGCGAGCGCGTTTGCGCCGATCGTGGCGCCCTCGCAGGTGCCCTGGGGCATCAAGGCACTGACGGGCTATCTCGGATCCAACAAGGACAATTGGCGCAGCCACGACACGGTGGCGCTGATCGAGGACGGCGCGAAGTATTCCGGCTTCCTGGTCGATGTCGGCGATGCCGACAATTTCCTCAAGGAACAGCTGCGTCCCGAGTTGCTGGAGGCCGCCTGCAGCAAGGCGAACATCCCGCTGACGCTGCGACGGCAGCCGGGCTACGACCACAGCTATTATTTCATCTCGACCTTCATGGGGGATCACCTACACTGGCACGCGGAGCGATTGAAGGGGTGATGCTCTCGTCGCATGCGGCGCGCTGCCCTTCCCTTCTCCCCTTGTGGGAGAAGGTGGCGCGAAGCGCCGGATGAGGGGTTGCTTCCGCGCTTTCAAATAAGAGTTGGACTCGCGGAGAGAACCCCTCACCCGTCTCGCCGCTACGCGGCGAGCCACCCTCTCCCGCAAGGGGAGAGGGAAAAGGCCTACTCCACCTTGCCGTAATTCGGCGCCAGCAGGCGGTTGCGGATCAGGTAGCTCATCGTCCGCGTCCAGGACTCATCCGTATTGCCGCGCATGTCGGCACTGGCGGCGGTGATCATGGCGCCGGTCTTCACGTCGCGCAGATAGATGTTGAGGTTGATGATCAGGTTCGAGACCTTCTGCACCATGCCGGTGATCTCGAGCTCGGCGCCCAGCTCTCCCGCGAGCTTGAGGTCGCAGCCGCCGCAGGCCTGCAGATTGGCGCGGCGGGCGGCGTCCCTGACCGGCGCGATGTCGAGCACGAGGAACTTGCCGGAGTCGGCCAGTTCCTTGCGCAGCTGCTCGCTGATGCGTAGCAGCCGCCCCTCCTCCGGCTTGGAGCCGTAGAACTCACCCGGCAGGCTGGTGTCGATCAGCTCAAAATCGAACACCGCGAGTTTTGGCGGATCGGCGAACGCGACCGAGGCCGTCAACAGCAAAGCTGCGAAACATATCAACGCTCGCATGATTGTGATTCCAGTCCGCGCGAGGACGAAATGCGGGGTTGCATGCCCTGACAAATCGGTCATGCTTCAGCAGAAACAATTCTCCACCGGCGGTCAAGCCGGGGAGCGCACGGAGGAAACATGATCCGATGGTTGGTCGGCCTGATCGGCTGGAGTCTTGCCGCGACAAGCGCGCTCGCGGCGGAGCCTGCCATGATCGGTGTCGGCTATCTCGGCATCGCCGGCACCAGATCGACCCTGTCTCTGGTCGAGCAGCCGGCCGAAAATGACGGCGTCGCCGGCGCGCGCCTCGCCATCGAGGACAACAACACCACCGGAAAATTCACAGGCCAGCGGTTTGCGCTGGAGGAGCGGCGCATCCGGGAAGGCGAGGACGTGGTGCAGGCCGCGACCGCGCTCGCCGAGAAAAACGGCTTCATCATCGCCGACCTGCCGGCGGACGCGCTGCTGAAGGTCGCGGACGCCCTGCGCAATCGCGGCACGCTGCTGTTCAACGCCGGCGCCATCGACGAGCGGCTGCGCGAGGTCGATTGCCGTGCCAACGTCATCCACACCGCGCCGACGCGCGCGATGCTGGCCGACGCGCTCGGCCAGTATCTGGTGTGGAAGCAGTGGAAGCGCTGGCTGCTCGTGGTCGGCTCGCATGACGAGGACAAGCTGTTTGCCGATGCGCTCCGGCGCACCGCCACGCGGTTCGGCGCCAAGATCGTGCAGGAAAAGACCTTCGAGGACAGAGGCGGCGCGCGGCGCACCGATAGCGGCGTGACGCTGATCCAGCGCCAGATGCCGGTGTTCACGCAAGGCGCGCCCGCCTACGACGTGCTCGTGGCTGCCGACGAGAGCGAGGTGTTCGGCGCCTATCTGCCCTATCGCACCTGGGATCCCCGCCCCGTCGCCGGCTCGGCCGGCCTCGTGCCGCGCAGCTGGGATGCATCGCAGGATCAGTGGGGCGCGATCCAGATGCAGAACCGCTTCATCAAGCTGAACGCCCGCCGCATGACGGCGCTCGACATGCAGGCCTGGACCGCGGTGCGCATGATTGGGGAAGCCACCTCGCGCACCAATTCCGGCGACGTCAAGAAGGTCGCCGACTTCATCAAGGGCCCGGATTTCTCGGTCGCCGCCTTCAAGGGCACGCGGCTGACGCTGCGCGACTGGAACCTGCAATTGCGCCAGCCGATCCTGCTGGTCGACGGCCGCATGGTGGTGTCGGTCTCGCCGCAGGAAGGTTTCCTGCACCAGGTCTCCGAGCTCGACACGCTCGGCTACGATCGCCCGGAGAGCAAATGCAAGCTGAAGTGAGGATACGGATGTTGCGCATCTGGCGTGTGGGGCTTCTCTCCGGTCTGGCGCTCGCGGCGGCGCCGGCGCAGGCCTTCGTCGCCTATGTCTCGAACGAGAAGAGCAACACGGTCTCGGTAATCGACACCGACAGCTGGACCGTGACCAAGACCATCAAGGTCGGCCAGCGCCCGCGCGGCATCGAGTTCACGCGTGATGGAAAATTCGTGATGGTCGCGGTCGGCGACGACGACACGATCCAGGTGATCGATGCCAAGACGCAAGCCGTGGTGGACAGCCTGCCTTCCGGCCCCGACCCCGAGCTGTTCGCCCAGGATGCGGCGGGAAAAATTCTCTATGTCGCCAATGAGAACGACAATACGGTGACCGTGATCGACCTTGAGAAGCGCGCACGGCTGGGCGATATCCAGGTCGGTGTCGAGCCCGAGGGGATGACCATCAGCCCCGACGGCAAGATTCTGATCAACACGTCCGAAACGACCAACATGGCGCATTTCATCGACACCGCGTCACGCCAGATCGTCGCCAATGTGCTGGTCGATGCGCGGCCGCGCTTTGCCGAGTTCAAGCACGACGCTTCCGAAGTGTGGGTGTCCTCGGAGATCGGCGGCACCGTCTCGGTGATCGATCCACAGAAGCATGAGGTGATCGGAAAGGTCACATTCGAGATTCCGGGCCTGCGGAAAGAGGCGATCCAGCCGGTCGGCATCGGCATGACCAGGGACGACAAGACCGCCTTCGTCGCGCTCGGCCCGGCCAACCGCGTCGCGATCGTCGATGTCGCGACGCGCAAGGTGACGAAGTATCTGCTTGTCGGACAGCGGGTCTGGCACATGGCGTTCACGCCGGACGAGAAATACCTTCTCACGACCAACGGCGTGTCGAACGACGTTTCCGTGATCGACGTCGCCGCGCAGAAGGTCATCAAGACCATTCAGGTGGGCGAGCTGCCCTGGGGCATCACGATCGCGCCATGACCAGCCCTGCCCCCATCGCCGAACCGCGTGCGACGCCAAGGCCGGATCCGGCGGTGGTGCCGGCGCTGTCGATCGACGGCGTCAGCCATGCCTATGGTCCGCGCCAGGCGCTGATGGATGTCTTCTTCAACGTGCAGCCTGCGAGCTTCACGGCGCTGCTCGGGCTCAACGGCGCCGGCAAGAGCACACTGTTCTCGCTGATCACGCGGCTGTTCGGCATCCAGACCGGCCGCGTCTGCATCTTCGGTCACGACATCAGCAAGAGCCCGGGCGAGGCGCTGCGGCTGCTCGGCGTCGTGTTTCAGCCGCGCACGCTCGACCTCGACCTGTCGCTGACGCAGAATTTGCTCTATCACGCCGCGCTGCATGGCATCAGCCGCCGCGAGGCCGCGACGCGCAGCGCCGAGCTGCTCGGCCGCATCGGGCTCTCCGAGCGCGCTGCGAGCAAGGTGCGCGATCTCTCCGGCGGCCAGATGCGGCGGCTGGAGATCGCGCGCGCGCTGCTGCACCGGCCGCGACTGCTGCTGCTGGACGAGCCGACGGTCGGCCTCGACGTCAAGGCCCGCGCCGACATCATCAGCCATGTCCGCCAGCTCGTGACCGAGCAAGGCATCGGCGTGCTCTGGGCCACGCATCTGTTCGACGAAATCACCGCGGGCGACGACCTCGTGGTGCTGCACCAAGGCAAGGTGCTGGCGCAGGGGCCGATGGCCCGCGTCATCGCAGAAGCCGGCGCGCAGGACGTCAACACCGCCTTCATGCGCCTGACCGGGGCGCAGACCATGCCGGGAGGCGGCGCATGAGCAGCATCACCACGCGCGAGGCGCCGCGCGGGTTCTCGGCCGGCGAGTACATGACCTGCCTCACCGGCATCGTCTGGCGCGAGGGGCTGCGCTTCCTGCATCAGCGCGAGCGTTTCGTCTCGGCGCTGGTGCGGCCGCTGGTGTGGCTGTTCATCTTCGCCGCCGGCTTCCGCCAGGTGCTCGGCATCTCCATCATCCCGCCTTACGAGACCTACATCCTCTACGAGGTCTATATCGCGCCCGGGCTGATGGCGATGATCCAGCTGTTCAACGGCATGCAGTCCTCGCTCTCGATGGTCTACGACCGCGAGATGGGCAATATGCGCACGCTGCTGGTGAGCCCGCTGCCGCGCGGCTTCCTGCTGTTCTGCAAGCTGCTCGCGGGCACCGCCGTGTCGCTGCTCCAGGTCTATGCGTTCCTGCTGATCGCCTGGTTCTGGGACATCAGCCCGCCGCCGATCGGCTATCTCACCGTGCTGCCGGCGCTGATCCTGTCCGGACTAATGCTGGGCTCGCTCGGCATGCTGATCTCCTCCGGCATCAAGCAGCTTGAAAGTTTTGCAGGTGTGATGAACTTCGTGATCTTCCCGATGTTCTTCGCCTCCTCCGCGCTCTACCCGCTCTGGCGGGTGCAGGAGGGCAGCCCTTATCTGTACTATCTCTGCGAGGCCAATCCGTTCACCCATGCGGTCGAGCTGATCCGTTTTGCATTCTACGGTCAGATCGACTGGCTCTCGCTGGCGGTGGTGGCGGGCTGCACAATCGTCTTCATGATCGGCGCGATCTATGCCTATGATCCCTCGCGCGGGCTGGCGCGACGAGGGCCCGCGGGAGGCGAAGGATGACAATTCGGGTTCTGGCCATCGCCGCTTTGGCGCTCGCAGCCGCGAGCACAGCCGCGCGCGCGGCCGATCCGCGCTATCCCAACTGGCCCTGCACGCAAGCCAAGGTGCCGGAGATCTCGCTCGCCGCCGTCTGGACAGGCCCCGCGCTCGACGACGCCGAGACCAAGTGGAAGGACGATGCCAAGGTCACCGCATTGGTTTCAAAACTGTCGGCGCGCAAGACGCCGATGGACGAGGCCGAGAAGTCGGTGAAGGAGTTTCTGGCCGCCTCCGCCGCCGACAAGACCGCAAATGCAAAACTGCTGTTCGCCGGCCTGTTCGACACGCTCAATGCGCAGCGCTCCCAGGTGATGAACGGGCTCGAGCGCGTCAGCCGCAAGCAGCGCGAGGCCGCCGACAGGATCCGTGAGGAAACGATCCAGCTCCAGGCGCTCCAGGGCGCGGCGTCGCGTGACGACAGCAGGGTCGAGGCGCTCAGCAACGAGCTGATCTGGAAGACCCGCATTTTCGAGGACCGCAACAAGGTGGTGCGGTTCGTCTGCGAGGTTCCGACGGCGATCGACCAGCGCCTGTTCGCACTCGGGCGCGTGATCCAGCAGGAAATGGAATAGCGTCAGTTTCACTGACAGCTCGGCAGGAGTTCCGCGATCTCATTGCGGCCATTAACCTTTGTCGCGCTATCTGCCGGAACCAAATCGCTCTAGGATGTCTTGTCGATGTGAATCTCGAACGCCGGGAGGCCTCGATGGGAACCACAAGATCTATCCTCGCAGGCGCTGCGGTCCTCAGCATGCTCGCATCCAGCGCTTTTGCCGACGACATGACCGGAATGGTCACCAGGATCGATCGGCTCAACAGCACGATCTCGATCCAGCAGACGCAGAAGGGCACGGTCGGCAGCAGCGCAGGCGGCGCCGGCGCGCTCCAGGAGTACAAGGCCAAGGACGCCGTGATGCTGGACGCCGTGCATGCCGGTGACCGGGTGACGTACTCGGCGACGGACAATAACGGCACCGGGACGCTGACGAAGCTGCAGAAGCAGTAGATGCGGCGTCATGGCCGGCCTTGTGCCGGCCATCCACGCCTGACCGCACAGCACGAAGAACGTGGATGCCCGGGACCAGCCCGGGCATGACGGCCTCCCTACTGCTCCGGCCTCAGCTCCGGCTGCGCCTCGTCGGTCGGCAGTTTTGCCCGTTCCCAGCCGTCGGTGCCATCAGGATACCAGGCGATGTTGGCGTAGCCGTACGCCAGCGCCCGCTTGGCGGCGTTCCACGACATCCAGCAATCGGCCAGGCAATAGATCACCAGCAGCGCGGCCCTGTCGCCGTGCGCGGCGCGCGCCAGGCCGCGCTGGAAGTAATCGTCCATGGCTGGCGGCAGCGTGCCGTAGCCGGTATCCGGCAGCCAGATGCTGCCCGGGATATTCTTGCGCGGCGCATCGCGCCACACCGTGCCTTCAGGCAGGTTCTTCGGCTTCGGCGCGCGCGGCAACACATCGATGAACGCGCCGCTCCTGGCCCGCCAGATCGCTTCGGCCTCCGCCGTCGTCAGCACGCGCGCACCGGCGAGCGTCGCCGGCACCGGCGCGCGGTAATTGTCGGTGCGATAGCCCTCGGGCTCGAACGGCTCCTGCTGCTGCGCCGATGCCGGGGCCAGCAGCGCCGCAGCGACGAACGCAACGGCAAGACGCCGCCTCATGGCGCCTTCTTGGCCGTCTCCGCGCCGAGCGGCCGGTCGCTCTCGTCCAGCAGCGGCACGCCGAAGTCGAGCAGGATCTTGTTGATCTCGCCCTGGTTCTCCTGGATCAACTTGTTGAGCTGCCGCTTCCAGTTCTGGTCGGCGGGACGCACGCCCATGCCGATGCGATAGACCAGTTTTGGTCCGGTGGTTTCCTTCACCAGCGGCGTGACGTGCATCGCGCCGACCTTTTTCGCATAGTACCCGGCCATCGGTCCCCACAGCACGCCGGCGTCGATCTTGCCGGCAACGAGATCGTCGATCATCGCCTGCGCCGAATTGTCGAATCGCGTGTCGATCATCAGCGGATAGGGCTTTGCATCGCCCATCAGGCCGGCCAGCGCCATGTTGGTCGCGGGCGGCGTGCCCGCGACGATGCCGACATGCTTGCCCTTCAACTTCGCGTCTTCGAGCGTGTCGACTTCCTCCAGCCCGCTGCCGGTCTTCGCGACCAGCGCGTAGGACGTGCGGTAATAGGGATTGGTGCCCTGCACGAGGTCGTCGCCTTGCGGAAAGCCCATGATGACGTCGCAGCGATGCGCGCCCAGCGTCATGCGCACGAAACCGGTGGCCTGCGGAAAGAAGACATAGTCGAGCTTCTTCCCGAGCTTGTTTGCAAAGAACTCGGCCAGCTTGTTTTCGAACCCCTCGCCCTTCTCGTTCGAGAACGGCAAATTGCGCGGGTCCGCGCAGACGCGCAACACATTCGGGTCAACCAGCTCGAACGAGAGGTCGCCGCTGTCCTTGGTCTGCGCCATGGCGACATCGCCGAGCGCGCAGGACGCAACCAGGGCCCACAGTGAAAACAACCAGCGACAATGTCGCCCGGCCTCCGTCATCGCGCTTCCTCCATCTTTTGTTCGAATGCTATCCATGCAACGCAGAACGCGCCATGTTTTGCCAGACTTTGCGCCGGCTTTGCTTTGTTGCAGTGCAACGCGTAAACCCCTTGAACTGAGGCGGAAAAGTGTCTCGCATCGCTCTCGTGATCGCAGCCTTGGCCCTGCTGGGGCCAGCGACGCTAACACCTGCCGGGTCGGCCGAATTGCCTGTGAGCGAAGTCGCGCCGGGAATCTTCGTACACTCCGGGACCATCGCCCTGATGACCCGTGACAACGAGGGCGACATCGCCAATGTCGGCTTCATCGTCGGCGAGGACTCGGTGGCCGTGATCGACACCGGCGGCAGTTTTCGCGAGGGCGAGGCGATGCTGGCGGCGGTGCGAGCCCGCACCAGGAAGCCGATCCGCTACGTCATCAACACCCACGGCCATCCCGACCATGTCTTCGGCAATGCTGCGTTCGTCGCCGAGGGGACCAGTTTCGTCGGCCACAGCAAGCTACCGCAGGCGCTGGCGACGCGCGGGCCTTTCTATCTCGACAATTTTCGCCGCATCATGGGGAACGCGTTAATCGATCCCGTGAAGATCGTACCGCCGACCCTGGTCGTGCAGGACACACTGACGCTCGACCTTGGATCGCGCCGCCTGACCTTGCGGGCGTGGCCGGCCGGGCATAGCGACAACGACCTGACGGTGTTCGACGAGACGAGCAAGACGCTGTTTTCCGGCGACCTCGTCTTCCTCCGCCATATTCCGGTAATGGATGGGAGTATCCGTGGCTGGCTCAACACCCTCGGGGAACTCGCGAAAATTCCGGCGCAGCGCGTCGTTCCCGGTCACGGCCCTGTGAGTGACTGGCCGGCCGCGCTGGACGACGAACGGCGTTATCTTGCGATGCTGCTGGCGGACGTCCGGGCGTCGAACAAGAAGGGCGAGCCGATCCGGACCGCCGCCGACAAGGCATGCGCGTCGGAACGATCGCATTGGGAACTGTTCGACGACTACAACGCCCGCAACGCAACCGCAGCATTTTCGGAAATTGAATGGGAGTAGCGGACGCGCTACGCTGGCGTCACGGGATCAGCTATGCTGACCCGGACTGCTTCGTCGGCACGGGCGATCAGCTTCGCTGACGCCGGGGACCATGACCATGACGGGATGCACACGCCGCCTGACGATGATCGCCGCATTGCTCGGCATCGCCTTCGCTGCGCCGGTGAGCGCCGAGGAAGCCTACGATCCCTGGCCGGGCCTGGTGCAGGACATCTTTGCCAACCGTGCGATGAACGATGGCGCCGACGTGATCGGCATCGAGATGCCCTATCGCGCCGAGGACGCAGCCATTGTGCCGGTCACCCTGCGCAGCAAGCTGTCGCCTGGTGACAGCAGGCGCATCCGCTCGATCACGCTGGTGATCGACCGCAATCCCGCGCCGATGGCTGCGAAGTTCGAGCTCGGCGCCGATGCCAATGTCACCGAGATCTCCACACGCGTGCGCGTCAACAATTACACCGACGTTCACGCAGTCGCCGAGCTCAGCGACGGCCAGCTCTATGTCTCAAAGGTTTACGTGAAGGCCTCCGGCGGCTGCTCGGCGCCGGCCGGAAAGAATGCCGAGGAAGCCAACAACCGCCTCGGCCAGATGCGCTACCGGCAATTCGCGCGCGAGGAGGCGCCGGCGAGCCGCGTCCGCGAGGCGCAAATCATGATCGGCCATCCCAACAATTCAGGCCTGCAAATGGACCAGG
This sequence comes from Bradyrhizobium sp. YR681, assembly GCF_000282615.1. Classification (GTDB taxonomy): domain Bacteria; phylum Pseudomonadota; class Alphaproteobacteria; order Rhizobiales; family Xanthobacteraceae; genus Bradyrhizobium. The sequence goes on from NZ_AKIY01000241.1 coordinate 37,590, forward strand.
TCACGCAGCTCTATATCCCGGCCTTCTTCGTCAACCAGCTCAAGCTGACGCAGGACGACAGCCCCGTGCTGTCGATGGAAGGCGGCATCTCGATCTCGGAAGACCCCAATCTGCGCTTCACCTACGTCTCCAACGGCGCCAAGCGTTTTCGCGCAGAGGCGAAGGACACGGACGGGCATGTGTTCCGCAATGAGTGGGATGTGGAGAAGCCGGGGACGTGAGGCGCAAGGCTTGCGCCGACTGTCCCTCTCCCCTTGCGGGAGAGGGTGGCTCGCTGCGCGGCGGCGAGGCGGGTGAGGGGTATCTCTCCGCAAGTGAAACTCTCAAACGCCTGAGTATGAGGAGAGATACTCCTCATCCGGCGCTTCGCGCCACCTTCTCCCGCAAGGGGAGAAGGAAAAGTGCACCGTCCATGCCGCAATAACTAGAAACACCTCACCTCGGCTTCCGCCTGCGCCCGACGCAAATCATTCACCGCCGAGTTCGCCTGCTCCGACGTGCGGAACTGAACCCCAAGATTGCCGCGCACCTGCGACATGCTCAGCGCGGTTTCCGCGGTGACATAGCGGTCGTAGGTGACGATCGAAGCCACCACGTCGATCGAGCAGGAGCATTGCTCGATCGACTGCCGCGACTCGCCATTGGCTTTCATGCAGCCATAAACGTATTCGGCGCGCGCGGAGGTCGGATAATCGTTGGCCTCCTCGGCGCGCGCGGCGTACATGGTCGCAGCCCACACCGCCAATGCGGCGACAATCGGTCGTAGCCGTCCCGCCAGATTCATGCACGTCCTCCCGCTGGTTGCGACGAAAGCTATGCTATGCGTATTGTCCTGAAAAGCACCCTATCCGAGGAAACGGCTCACAAGGTGATGAGAGTTTTGGGACGAACATTGGCGCTCGCGGTAACGCTGGCGCTGACGCCAGCGTTACCCGGTTACGCTGCGGATACGATCCGCCTTGCGGTGCAGAAGACCGGAACATTCTCCTGGGAACTGGCTGCGATCCGCGCCGGCGGGCTCGACAAGGAAGCCGACCTGTCGCTGGACGTCACCGAGCTTGCGAGCCCCGAAGCCGGCAAGATCGCGCTGCGTGCCGGCAGTGCCGACATCATCCTGTCCGACTGGCTATGGGTGTCGCGCGAGCGCGCCCTCGGCGCCAGGCTCACCTTCTATCCCTATTCCAGCGCACTCGGCGCGGTGATGGTGCCGGCGGCCTCGCCGCTCAAGACGCTGGCCGATCTGAAGGGACGCAAGCTCGGCGTCGGCGGCGGCGCGATCGACAAGAGCTGGCTGCTGCTGCAGGCGCGGATGAAGCAGGACGGCATCGACCTGAAGTCGGATGCGAGCATTGTCTATGGCGCCCCGCCCCTGATCGCTGCCAAGGCGCTCGATGGCGAGATGGATGCGAGCCTCAATTTCTGGAATTTCTGCGCCCAGCTCGAGGCCAGGGGTTTTCGGCGCCTCGCAGGCATCGAGGACATTTTGCCGAAACTTGGCGCCAAAGGCGCCGTCTCTGCTGTCGGCTATGTCTTCGACGAAGGCTGGGCGACGAGCCATCGCGACGCCGTGGCGCGCTTCATCGCGATGACCCGCAAGGCCAAGCAGCTGCTGATCACATCGGATACCGCCTGGGACAAGATCGCGCCGCTCACCGGCACCAGCGATGCCACCATGCTCCGGACATACCGCGACCGCTATCGCGACGGCATTCCGCGCCGGAGCATCGCCGATGAGGAGGCGGATGCGCGCGTGCTCTATCGCGTGCTGGCCGAGATCGGCGGCCGCGACCTGGTCGGGCCGGCGGCGGAGCTCGACCCCGGCACGTTCTATCACGCAGTCCCTGGAGACTGAGGTGCTGCGTCTTCTCTCGTTTGCCCTGTTTCTCGCGATCTGGTGGATTGCCGCGCTGTTCGTCGGCGGCGCCAAGCTGCCCTCCCCGCCCGCCGTGCTCAACGTCATCGTCGCGGAAGCATCGAGCGGCGCACTGTTCCTGCATCTGGGTGCGACGCTGGCGCGTGTGATCCTCGCCTTCGTGCTGGCGATGTCGCTCGGTAGCGCCATCGGCTATCTGATGGGACGGGTGAAGCTCGCCGACCGGCTCGGCGACCCCTGGCTGATCCTGCTCCTGAACCTGCCGGCACTGGTCGTGATCGTGCTGGCCTATATCTGGGCCGGCCTCACCGAGGCCGCCGCGATCGCGGCGATCGCCATCAACAAGCTGCCGACCGCCATCGTCACCCTGCGCGAGGGCACGCGCGCGCTCGACCGTTCGCTCGACGAGATGGCGGCCGTGTTCGCGATGCCGCGCTGGCGGGCCTTCCGCCATGTCGTGCTGCCGCAGCTTGCGCCCTATATCGCGGCCTCCGCCCGCTCCGGATTGTCGCTGGTGTGGAAGATCGTGCTGGTCGCCGAACTGCTGGGACGGCCGAACGGCGTCGGCTTCGAGATCGGCGTCGCCTTCCAGCTGTTCGACACGCCGCGGCTGCTCGCCTATTCGCTGACCTTTGCCGCCGTCGTGCTCGTGATCGAGACGGTGCTGGTGCAGCCTTTCGAAGCCCGCGCAACACGGTGGCGGCCCCGTGCGGCTTGAGGTCGAGATCACAGGCAAGACGTTCAAAAGCGTCGCGGGCGGGACGCATGAGGTGCTGGCGCCGGTCAAATTCGCGCTTCAATCCGGAGAGGTCGGCGTGCTGATCGGCCCGTCCGGCTGCGGCAAGAGCACGATGCTGCGCATCATCCTCGGACTGGACCGCGATTTCGCCGGACGCATCGCGAGGCCGCCGGAGGCGCGGATCGGCATGGTGTTCCAGGAGCCGCGGCTGCTGCCGTGGCGCTCGGTCGAGCAGAATGTGCGGCTGGCCGCGCCTGATATCACCGACGCCAAGCTGTCGGAGCTGTTCAGGATCCTGGAGCTGGAAGCGCATCGCAGCCACTTTCCCGGCGAGCTATCGCTGGGGCTCGCCCGGCGCGTCGCGCTTGCCCGCGCCTTCGCGGTCGAGCCCGATCTGCTCGTGCTCGACGAGCCGCTGGCTTCTCTCGACGACGCACTGGCCGGCCGCCTGCGCGACGAGATCGCGACATTGGTGGCAAGCCGTCCGATCATGACGCTGCTCGTCACCCACAGCCTCGATGACGCGATCCGTCTCGGGGACCGCCTGTTCGTTCTGTCGGCACGACCGGCGCGCATCGTGCAGGAAGTACCGATCGCCGTTCCGCGTGCTGCGCGCACCGAAGCGGAGCTCGGCAGGATCAGGGCCGAGCTCGCGGCGGTGCAGCTTGAATCGAAATGATAACTCGTGGTCAACTGCACCAAACGAGATTGCCAGGGAGGTTCACCATGCGGCGTACGCTGATTGCGATCGGCATCCTGTTGGTTGCGATGCCGGGCACGGCGCTCGCGCAGGCCAAGGGCAAGGGCATCCGTCTCTGGAACCTGACGACGGAGACGATTTCCGGCTTCCAGCTCTCACCGGCCGGCAAGACCGACTGGGGACCGAACCAATGCCTGAACGACAAGGACAAGGAGGTCGACCACGACGAGCGGCTGCGCATCACCGGCGTCGAGCCCGGCCGCTACGACGCCAGGGTCAGCTATCCCAATGCGCGGCAATGCGTCGTTCGCGACATCGAGATCAAGGCCGACGCAGTGTTCTCGATCGCCGACAAGGATCTGAAGGACTGCACCAAGTAGCCCGCGCCTCACGCCTTGTCGTTCGGGTGCGGGTATTCGCAGCGCCAGCGCACCGCCTGCCATTTCGGATGGTCGCCGACCCATTGCGCGATATAGGGCTGCGCGCCCATCACGCATTGCTTGGGCGACCCCGCATAGTTGAACACCAGATGCTGCTCCTCGCAGGTCGCAGGCGAGAGCACCACACACACAGTCACCACCAGGTCGATCGGGTTCATGCCGGGATCCTCGCGCGGGGGGCGATTGAGATTAGCACGAAGGAATACGCTTCGGGGAGCGGGAAGTTTCAGTCGGGGACGCAGCAGCGCTAGAAATTCACCCCGAACACCAGCCTCGCCTGGTGGCGCTCGAAATTGACGAGATCGAGATTGGCGCCTGATCCGGCCGGGCGGCCCCAGGCCTGCATGCTCCAGCTCAGGGTGAGCCGCGACGTCTCCGACAGCTGGACATAGGCGGTGGGCCCGACGAACAGGGCCTGCCCTGCAAACTCGCCGAGGCCGATGCCTTCATACTGCCGGAAGTAACGCATCTCGCCGCCGAGCAGCAGGTTGGGCCGCACCCGGACCAGGCCGGCGAAGGCGGCGCCGATCGTGGAGCTTTTTTCCGATACCCCCGCGACCTCGAAGCGCGCCCATTCCGGCTGATAAATCAAATTGAGGGCGCCGATGGCGAAATTCGGGATCAGCTCGCGGTCGAAGGCGAGCGTGAAGTCGGTGCCGTACATCCGGCCTTTTGCACCAGAGGTTTCGTCGATGCGGTCGCCATGAAGCTCGGCGGCGACCGTCAACCCAAATGGCGCGCGCGCCCGGTCGAGCAGGCGATAACGCAGGTCGAGCGAGGCGCCCTGGAAATTGAACTGGCGGCGATCGTCGATATCGGGGACGCCGGTGATGTCGTGCAGGGTGGCAGCGCCGCCCAACTCGATGCGAAAGTTCGGCAGCGGCACGACCTCGATCTCGATCTCCTGCTGGAGGGCACGATAGGTGCCGCCGCCCTTGCCAAAGCGCCCCGTGGTCTGGGTCTGGAATTCGCGTTCGCCGGGATTGCCGACGTCGGTGCCGATCATGAAGCCGAAGATATGCTCCGTATCAAAACCCTCTTCGGCGCGGACGCAGGCCGGTGCAAGCGCAACGCTGCACGCGACCACTGTCCAAACTGTCTGGGCTCCGATGCGCATCGTGAACACTACCACGGCTTCGATGGCATTCGCCACCGAAGCCGCGGCAGGTTCGTCGGTCCTACTTGCGCGCAGCGCAGGCGTACATGTTGATTTCCATGCCGACCGGCACTTCCACGATCTTCGGAGCTTTCCAGGCCATTCGGGGTCTCCCAAGGTATTGAGCGCGACATCGCGCCGGGCAAAACCTAGGGCTGGGTCAAACGCAGTGCAAGTCTGGAATCGAAGCGCAAACACAGCGAACTGTCGCATTGTGCTGGCGAATTTCCCTCTCGGGCAAATCGGCTTCGCTCCCAGTCAAGCGGCGCGCCTCTCATCGCAACAAGCGCAGCAGCGCACGGCCGGCGGGCGCATTCAGCTCCTTTGCGTCCAGCGTTCCGTCCTTGTCGGGATTTGCAGCGTTGAAGCGCTGCTCCACGACGGACAGATATTCATCGAGCGTGAGAGTCCCGTCGCGATCGGGATCGGCGGCGGCGAGTTCTTTCGGCGTTAACCGCCCGCGCAATTCGCGCGCATCCAGCGTGCCATCGTGATCCGGATCGAGCTTGGCGAACAGCGCGGCTGCCGCCTTCTTCACCTCGGCGAGATCGAGCGTGCCGTCATTGTCGGTATCGAACATTTTGACGGCGTTGCCGGAAGCAGCCCACGCCGGGCCGGACAGCACTGCAACCGTGAGCGCAAGCACAACTGAGCGACGTGAAATCATTTCGACCTCCCTGACCAAGAGTCCCGATTCGCGCGGGATCGAAACGACATAAGTCTACAAGCCAGCCCCGGTTCAAGTGCGGAATTGCAGCCTGCGCACCGCACAACTCGCGGAACCCGGCTTGCCGAGACGAACGAGCCGAAGCTGCCACCGCGCCACGTCACGGAATTTTTCCAGCGTCTGCGCGCAAGTGAAAGTCGTTTGTCAGGTTTCTGTCAGGTGACCGGCATCTGGCATCCAACATATCGGCAGCACGCCTGCGACTTTCGTATTGACGGGTTTTGCAATCGGGCGGAGTGTTGCCATCGCAGCGTCAAAAGGCGCGCATATTGGGAGGAACGGATGAAACGCTTAGCGATGGCCGCGAGCCTCGTCATGCTTGCATCGACTTGTGCAAACGCACAAACCAACGAGCAGCTGGTCAAGGGTGCGACCGATACATCGAACGTTCTCAACTACGGGATGGGCTACAATCTCCAGCGCTTCTCGACCCTGAACCAGATCAACAAGGACACCGTCAAGAACCTCGTCCCGGTCTGGAATTACAGTTTCAACGACGATCGCAGCGAGGAATCGCAGCCGCTGGTGTACCAGGGCGTGATTTACGTGACCTCGCACAACGCGACCATGGCGGTCGACGCCAAGACCGGCAAGCAGATCTGGAAGAGCAAGATCGAATATCCCGCCGAGACGCCGCGCATTGTCTGCTGCGGCATCATCAACCGCGGCGCGGCGCTCTACGACGGCAAGGTATTCCGCACCACGCTCGATGCCAACGTGGTCGCGCTCGATGCCAAGGACGGCAAGGAGCTGTGGCGGCAGAAAGCGGCCGACATCAAGGAAGGCTATTCGATGACGGTGGCGCCGCTGGTCGCCGACGGCGTGGTCATCACCGGCATCTCCGGCGCCGAGTTCGGCACCCGCGGCTTCATCGACGGCTGGGATCCGGCCACCGGCAAGCATCTCTGGCGCACCCATTCGATCCCCTCGCCGGACGAGCCCGGCGGCGACACCTGGAAGGGCGATACCTGGAAGCTCGGCGGCGGCTCGACCTGGATCACGGGCTCCTACGATCCCGAGCTGAACACGGTCTATTGGGGCATCGGCAATCCGGGCCCGTTCAATTCGGCGGTGCGGCCCGGCGACAACCTCTACACCTGCTCCGTGCTGGCGATGGATCCCAAGACCGGCAAGATCAAGTGGCACTACCAGTTCTCGCCGAACAATCCGTTCGACTATGACTCGGTGGCCGAGATGGTCCTCGCCGACATGAATGTCGAGGGCAAACCGACCAAGGTGCTGATGGATGCCAACCGCAACGGCTTCTTCTACGTGCTCGACCGCACCAACGGAAAGCTGCTCGCGGCCAATCCCTACGTGAAGGTGAACTGGGCGACCGGCATCGACATGAAGACGGGACGTCCGATCGAGACCGACGTTTCGAAGGACGCGCGCGACGGCAAGAAGGTCACGGTCTATCCGTCGATCCTCGGCGGCAAGAACTGGGAACCGATGTCGTTCAACCCGCAGACCGGCCTCGCCTACGCCAACACCCTCGCCTTCGGCGGCAGGTACAAGACCGAGCCCGCCACCTTCAAGCAGGGTGAATGGTATCTCGGCATGGACCTCACCGATCTCTGGGAATGGGGTGACGGTCCGCGCGGCCATCTGAAGGCGATCGATCCGATGACCGGCAAGGCCAAGTGGGAAGCGCCAAGCGACATCCCGCGTTTCTCGGGCGTGCTGTCGACCGCAGGCGGCGTCGTATTCTCCGGCGCGCTGACCGGCGAGTTCGAAGCCTTCGATGCCGACACCGGCAAGAAGCTCTGGCAGTTCCAGACCGGCTCCGGCATCGAGGGACAGCCGGTGACCTGGCAGCAGGACGGCGTGCAGTACGTCGCCGTCACCAGCGGCTATGGCGGCGTCTATTCGCTGTTCTCCGGCGACGAGCGGCTTGCAAAAGTGCCGCCCGGCGGCTCGCTGTGGGTCTTTGCGGTCAAGCAGTAAACACGGCACGATGCTGAAAGACATATCTCACAAGACGGTGGCGACCATCGCCACCGTCGCGGCGCTGACGGTTGCGCTTGCAGCGACCGTTTGTGCCGCGGACGACACAAATGGCAATCCCGTGCAGGCACAGATCGACCACGGCAAGTCGACCTATGCTTCGAAATGCTCGCACTGCCACGGTCCCAACATGATGAACTCCGGCACCATCACGCCGGACCTGCGCGCCTTTCCCGACGACAAGACACGCTTCGTCACCACCGTGAAGAACGGCAAGAACAACAAGATGCCGCCCTGGGCCGACATCCTCAGCGACGACGAGATCACCGATCTCTGGGCCTTTGTCTCGAGCCGGAGGAAGCCATGAGGCCCTGGCTCGTCGCGTGGAGTGTTGCCGCGACGCTGGCGGCGGCCACGGCCGCGCAAGCGGCCGACGATCCGCTCAAGGTCTGCCTCGACGAGGACCGGCCGGGGG